>JAQULQ010000007.1 GCA_028718505.1 Candidatus Colwelliibacteriota bacterium
AGCTCCGGATCTTAATACGTTATTCACGGCGGCCGTTTTTTATTTGGCAGTTGTTTTGTTAGATACTCTCAGATGGACGTCGGTGTTCAATACCGTCACTGCCATCTTGGTCGCGACCGCGCTTATGAATATACACGCATTCAACATAGGTACGGTCTTCCAAGAGAGTATGCTCAATCTTTTATTCGCCATCCCCCTAGCATTTCTATCTCATCTCATCTTTTCTAGATCTAAAAATTAAGTTCTAGCTTATATGAAACACCGAGCGCCGAACATTAATTTTGATGAAGTCATTTCGGACAGTCTGTCTTTATCTGAATTTAATTTAGTAGAGCTGCCTCTTAAAAGACGAGTTTTTATTATTTTTATATTTCTGGCCTTGATCATCGCGGGAATTTTTTGCGTGAGAGTGGTCGCGATGGCCGGATTCAGCGGTCATGATTATTTGGAAAGAGCACAAGGCAATATTCATCAAGGCATTCCTTTAATAGCTCCTAGGGGAACCATTATAGATCGGAGTGGTATCCCCATCTCTAAAAATCAACTGGTTTTCGCAGCCTTTTTAGATACCGGCCGAATGATACGTATGGGTGAAGATACAGCCGTACTCGATGCAGCGAACAGTATCCTCGGGATCGACGAGATAAAGATGTTGGATCTGATCCAAAGCACCGGCCCAGAAAGCATTGCGGATATTATTCTTGCCAACGACGTAACCCGCGAGCAAGCCCTCGCTATTGAGAGTTTAGGACTTAAGTCTTTGAATATTGAAGAAAGCTACAAGCGGGACCAAAGCAACCCCGCCTACGCTCATCTTATTGGCTACGTTGGTCTGGTCTCCGGTAGTGACCTGAGAGACAACGACGATCTTGTTCTTAATGATTACATAGGCCGTATGGGCCTCGAAATGCAGTACGACGACCTTTTGAGGGGTATCAACGGCCAAGTTACGATCTTCAGAAACTCGATAGGGGAGATAGAGGAGATAAGAAGAACGCGAGAACCGATTCAGGGAGAAGATCTCAAAACTACCATTGATGCGGAACTCCAAGAATTTTTTTATACGCGTATGGTCCAAGCCCTTCTGTCTTTAGGCAGGACTTCCGGTACGGGCATCGCTATTAATCCTCAAAACGGGGAAGTTTTAGCTCTCTTCAGTCTGCCGTCTTTTGACGCTAACCATTTATCTGATTATCTGGATCAAGATACCCTGCCTCTTTTCAACCGGGCAGTTTCGGGTGTCTATAATCCCGGTTCGACCATTAAGCCTCTGCATGCGGCGGCGGCTCTTCAGGAGGGCGTTGTATCTCCGGAAACTCAAATATATTCAGCCGGATACATAGAGATACCAAATCCCTATAATCCTTCTGCAGCGAGCCGGTTCGTCGATTGGAAGGCCCATGGCTGGGTAGACGTACATTCAGCCTTAGCCCGTTCGAGCAACGTTTATTTTTATGTTGTTGGCGGAGGCTTCCAGGAACAGATAGGACTTGGGATAGAAAGACTGAATAAATATTGGCGAAAGTTCGGATTGGATGAGATCACCGGCATTGATATTCCGGGTGAAGCGGTCGGCTTTTTGCCTGCGCCCGATGAGAAAGAAGAAAGAACCGGCAGCATTTGGAGGATCGGGGATACATACAATGTATCCATTGGACAAGGGGATCTGGCCATTACCCCTCTGCGGCTTATCACAGCCGTTTCGGCCATAGCTAATGACGGCGTGGCTTATGTCCCGCACGTTAGGGCGGTTTCAGAAAAAGAAGTTTTGCTGGATATTAGTGATATGGCCTCAGCCCTAACGGATGTTAGGCGGGGCATGCTGGATGCTGTTGCAAAAGATTACGGCACCGCCAACATGCTGAACACTATTCCAATGGTTATCGGCGCAAAAACTGGAAGCGCTCAAGTCGCCGACAAAACTAAGACCAACGCCCTCATCACGGCTTATGCATCGAGGGATGCAAACACCCCCCCTGAAATTGCCATCCTGATCTTAGTTGAAGACGCCCGCGAGGGTAGCCTTAACACGGTTCCCGTAGCAAAGGACGTTCTTCAATGGTACTATGACAACAGAGTCAACACTCAATTTGATGAAGAAAACGAGGAAAAAGAATAGCGGCCCCGAGCTTCGTCAGGACTTAGTATCCGGCGACTGGATATTATTTGCACCCAAAAGGACTTACTCGCTATCGCGTGGAAGTGCTATTCGAAAGCAATCTAGAAAAACGTGTCCTTTCGAAGACCCCAGGAGGGCTGGCGGAGGAAAGATAATCGCTTCCTATCCTGAAGGTGAATTAATAAATTGGCGTGTGCAGGTCATACCGAACAAGTCTCCGGCTGTTCAGATCAGCCGTAAAATAGCCCGTCAAAGGGGAAAGGGACACCTGCGCCACATAGAGGGTTACGGTCACCATGAAGTGGTTATCACGCGGGATCACAACAACAATTTTGTACGCCTATCGGAAGAAGATGCGAATCTTTTGTTCCATGTTCTTAAAGACCGGTATCAGGCGATAGCTCACGACAAAAATACTGACTTTATATCAATTTTTCATAATTGGGGACCGAAAACCGGGGCGTCTGTCTATCATCCTCACTATCAGATACTTTCTCTGCCTGTTGTCCCGCCTATGAACCAAAGAAGTCTTCTTAACTCCCGGCGCTACAATCGTGAGTATCATCAATGTGCCCATTGTGCTGAGATCAAGCTGGCACAAAAGTCCAAAATTAGAATTATCCACGAGGACGAATTAGCTATTGCCTTTATCCCGTATGCTCCTAAAGAGCCGTTTGAATTTCGCGTTTCTCCGAAAGCACATTCGCCGTTTTTCGAGAAATCTACTGAATATGAAATCCATTCGATGATTAAAGCTCTTCAATTCGCGCTTCGGCACCTAGAGAACAAGATAGCGGGCGTTAATTACAATTTCTATTTTCATACCGCTCCGGTTAAAGAAAGAAGCAGGCATGCTTATTATCACTGGCACATTCAGGTTGTACCAAGACTGAATATTACCGCAGGCTTCGAGCTGACTACCGGTATGGAGATTAATCCGATTTTCCCCGAGGAGGCTGTGAGTGTGCTCAAACATTAAAAATGGTAGAACAAATATTAGAGAGTCTTTCGGCTTTAATTTTAAACACTATTGAAACCGGAGGCTACTGGGGGGTTTTTCTGCTGATGGCTATAGAAAGCGCCAATATTCCCATTCCGTCCGAGATCATTATGCCTTTTTCAGGTTTTTTGGTCTCGGCGGGGGTTTTTAGATTTTGGCCGGTAGTTCTAATGGGAGCGTTGGGCAATTTGGGAGGTTCTATGGTCTCTTATTACATTGCTGTTTATTTTGGGAAATGGACGCGCAGTTGGGCAGTTAAAAACCCGCATTTTAATACATCCGAAAAATGGTTCAACCGTCACGGAGCAGTGGTTGCTTTCTGGAGCAGACTGATGCCGATTGTGCGAACATTTATTTCCTTTCCAGCCGGACTTTTTCGAATATCGGCCTGGAGATTCTTTGTTTATACCTTCTGCGGTTCTTTCGTCTGGTCCGCTATTTTGACCTACCCCGGTGTTTATCTGGGTGAGAACTGGCAAATGATAGAGCCTCTGTTCAGAAAATTCGATATTCTTATCTTGGCCTTTCTGCTCATCGGTTTTATATTGATGTTAAGAACACATTTACGAAAAAGACAATGAGTAAGCTGATCGTAGGCAATTGGAAGCTTAATCCCGAGAGCGCCAGCGAGGCCGAAGCTTTGGCCTCTGCCGTAGATCGCCGAGGAACAGTGGTCTGTCCGCCCTTTCTTTATCTAGCTACCTTGAAAAAGGCCCTTAAAAGGGCAAAATTGGGCTCCCAGGACGCTTTTTGGCTTAATAGTGGTGCTTATACTGGTGAAGTCTCTCCCAGTCAGCTAAAAAGCCTGGGAGTTAAATACGTCATTGTGGGACACAGTGAAAGAAGGCGCTTTCTGCTGGAATCAGATGAGATGATCAATCGTAAGGTTGAAGCCGTTTTGCATCTCAAATTGAATGCTATTCTCTGCATCGGTGAAGATCTGGAGACTCACGGCAGGGGAGGGGGAGCGGCCTTAGCATACATTAAAGAACAGCTTAGGCGAGACTTAGATAACATTGATGTTAAATATCTCAAGAACTTGATCGTTGCTTATGAACCCGTCTGGGCTATCTCAACTTTTCAAACCGGTCTTCGCGATACGCCCGAGAATGCTCAAAAAACGATAGAGCAAATAAAAGATTTTCTAGCTAAGCGATATAGGCTCTCGCAGTCGGTTGTTCTTTATGGCGGATCAGTGAATGCAGCTAACGCCAGTGGATACTTATCTCAAGCATCTATTGACGGGGTCCTCGTCGGAGCTGCTAGTCTCAAGCCAAATGAATTTAATAAAATAGGGATATGAAGAATAAAGATGTACGGGCCGGCCTATTAGCGGCCGTTCTCATAGGACTTCTCTCCTATCCGACACTGCGGAACATTGATTTTGTTATTCAGAATGGAGCGTGGATGATTGTTGCGGTCTCCGTAATTCTGGCTCTTTTAACGATCGTAGGTCTAGTATCTGTAAAGTTTTTGAGCCGTTGGTGGCAAACATTTTGGCAATTGGGAAAGTTCATCGTTACCGGCGGACTCAACACCTTTTTAGATTTTGCCGTTCTTAACATTTTGATGACCCTGACCGCTATCACTTCCGGCTGGTGGTTCTCCCTGTTTAAGGCGATTTCCTTTTCGGTGGCGGTCATCAATAGCTACTTCTGGAATAAACACTGGACATTCGAAGTTGGGAGGAAAAAAAGTACTGAGTTCATCGAGTTTCTGATGGTCAGTCTGGTCGGTTTAGGTATTAATGTCGGCACCGCTTCATTCGTGGTCAGATATGTGGCTCCTTCAGGAGGATTGTCAGCCGTCACTTGGGCTAATGTCGGAGCTTTAGCCGCGATTATTCTGGGATTAGTTTGGAATTTTCTGGGCTATAAGTTTCTCGTATTCCGCAGACAAAACTAGGCTGGTTATGGAAAGGGGTTGATTTTACCCGTTAAGGGGAGTATAATGCCGGCTGAGTGAGTGTGTTCCTGGACGATGATATCGGCCTAGGAATGCCCTAAGCCTCACTTTTTTGCCCCCGCTCAACGGGGGCAAAAAATTATATGCTGTTATAATAAAAAAATGACGTCTATTCTAAGAACCAACTTAGATATTAAAAGCCCGGGCATCAGAAAGAATCCGCGTTTTCGCGCTGCCGTCACGAGCATTAAACTGCTTGTTTCTCCCGACGATAAGCTTATTATTCTATCTCATTTTGGACGCCCATCACCGGAGAAAATGGAGAAAGACCTAAGTCTTAAACCCTTTGTCCCCCTCCTGCAAAGAGAAATTGGAAAAAAAGTTTTTTTTCTAGATAATTTCGACTTTCCTCAAATACGGAAGTCTATAGAGTCAGCTCCGGGAGGCAGCGTTTTTCTCTTAGAAAATGTGCGGTATCTGAAAGGAGAGTTGGAGGATGATATTGAGCTGGGGAGAAATTTAGCGTCTTTGGGGGAGCGATTCATTAATGATGACTTTGCCTCCAGCCACCGTAAACACGCATCTCTTTCTGCTATTACCCGCTTTATTCCGAGTTCTGCCGGACCGCAGATTAAACACGAGCTTGAACATTTGAGACTGATCATGGCCGCTCCCGAAAAACCATTTGTGATCATTATCGGCGGAGCAAAAGTAAGTGATAAGCTCGGAGTCCTAAAGAAACTCCTGCCGAGAGCGGATGCCGTCCTTTTGGGGGGTGTACCCGCCAATACTGTTCTGCAGGCTAGAGGAAGGGATATTGGCGCTTCTCTGGCCGATCAGGATATAGTTTCCCAACTGCATGAAATTGTCCAAAGCGAAAAGGTAATTGTGCCGGATGATTTCCGAAAAGAGAAAGATATTATCTATGATATCGGTCCGCGAACTGTTAAAAAATATACAGCTGTCATCGGAACAGCAAGAAACATCATTTGGAACGGGCCGATGGGATTCACAGAAAAAAGAAAATTCGCCAGAGGTACGCGGGATATTGCCCGGGCAGTCTTTGCCAATCGGCATGCAAAAACGATTATCGGAGGCGGAGATACTCTATCGGCCGTTCCTTACCGTTTTCTGAAAAACAGTTCTAAAAACATTTTGATTTCAACGGGTGGCGGAGCAATGCTTCTTTTTCTAGCTGGAGAGCCCCTACCAGCCTTAGAGAGCTTAGATAAAACAAAATGAAAAACACGGTAGTTCTATACCACAACAACTGTGCCGATGGTTTCAGCGGCGCTTGGGTCGCCAGAAAAAAGTTTGGTGACACAGCCGACTACATTGGAGTTCAACACCGGACCTCTCCTCCGGCAGACCTGCAGGGCAGAGACCTCTATCTGATAGATTTCTCGTATCCCCCCGAGATTACTCAAACCCTTTTAAAAGAGACGCACTCCCTAGTTGCCATCGACCACCACCTTACCGCTAAGGAGACCGTAGCGAATATCCCCAACCACGTGTACAGCGAAGATCATTCCGGCTGTGTTCTGGCGTGGCATTATTTTTTCCCCGAAGAGAAGGCGCCTCTCTTCCTTCAGTATGTTGAAGATGGTGACCTATGGAGCTTTGAACTGCCCCGTTCACGGGATTTTTATTCTCTTATGCTCACTCTATCTTTTGACTTCGAAGTTTGGGACAGAATAATAAATGACTTCGAAAATAATGACAAAAGAAGGGGGCATCTCGATTACGGCGCTCATATTAAGCAGTATCAGGAGAACATCATTGAGGAACAGTTAAGTCAGGCTCAGGAAGTAATTTTAGAGAACCATTCCGCTTTGGTGGTCAATTCTTCTATTCTTGAATCGCAGATCGGTAATGTCATTGTCGGTAGAGGTTATGATATTGGTATTATTTGGCGCTATCTGGCGGAGGGAGATATAAAAGTTTCTCTGCGTTCCCAAAAAAACGGAGGCGCGGATGTTCGTAAAATAGCTGAAAAGTATGGCGGGGGTGGACACGCATCCGCTGCCGGTTTTATTCTGGAATCAGGTACAGCTTTGCCATGGCAGCCGAAAAGTTAATTATTTATACGGACGGAGGGTCGAGGGGTAATCCGGGACCAGCCGCTATCGGCGCTGTTGTTGGCAATAAGGAGTATTCTCAAGCCATCGGTAATACCACCAACAATATTGCTGAATACAGTGCTGTTATCTTTGCCTTGAAAAAAGCTAAACAGCTCCTGACGAAAAATAAGGCTAGGAAAACGCATATTGAACTCTATACCGACAGTGAGCTGCTGGTGAATCAGTTGAACGCCAAATATAAGATCAAAGACACCGATCTAGTTCCGCTTTTTATAGAAGCCTGGAATCTCAAACAAGATTTTGCTTCGGTTAAATTCATACACGTGTTAAGAGAGAAAAATAAGCTGACGGACCGATTAGTCAACCGGGCTTTAGATACTTTGGGTATCTAGATTGATAAAATCAGTTTTTTGTGGTATAAACTCTCTCGGAGGTAATTCAGGCAGCAGCTCTGCGAGCCCCCGTTAAGCAGAATACTGGAATGTTCTTCACATTGGGGAACTTGCGGAGAGGAAAGTCCGGACACTCAGCCGCCATAAAGTGACGGCAGGGTAGCGGGTAACACCCGTCGCGCGTAAGCGTAGAGGTGCGAACAGTGACGGTCTGATCTGAAAAGATCAGGCGGACCCGATCCCAACGTAGATGGTCTAACCCGGTTATAGGGAGAAAAATGCCGGGGTGAAACGGTTAAATCCTTACCAGAGTGCAAGGCCGAGCCGTGAACTGTGCTTATGCTCTAGTTCATGGAGCGCCGCTTGAGCCTGAGAGTAATCGATGGCCTAGATAGATTGCTGCGCTCCGACCTATGTCGGAGAACAGAATCCGGCTTATGGATTGCCTCCAAAGAAAAAAACCGCCAGTTGGCGGTTTTTTTCTATTCGCTATCCACTATTAACTATCCGCTACAAACTATAAACTAATAAAGTATGTCCCAATACTACAATTCCAGGAGAACAAAGGGTATGTACGAAGTAGACAGCCCAGAGCCTTTTAAATTAAGCCGCTCAAAGGTTGATCTTTTTTTAGAATGTCCTAGGTGTTTTTATCTGGACAGGCGTTTGGGTGTGAGCCGGCCTCCAGGCTTTCCTTTCAGCTTGAATTCAGCGGTTGATGCGCTTCTTAAAAAAGAATTTGACATTCATCGTGCCCAGAAGTCAGCCCACCCCCTGATGAAACAGTACGGAATAAATGCCGTCCCATTTGAGCATAAAGATATAAATAAGTGGCGGGACACATTTGTGGGTGTTCAATATCTGCACGAACCTACTAATTTCTTATTAACTGGTGCCATCGATGATGTCTGGGTTGATCCCAAAGGTCGATTATCCATTGTGGACTACAAGGCTACTGCTAAAGACAGTGAGGTCAATCTCGACGCCGATTGGCAAATCGGCTATAAACGGCAAATGGAGTTCTATCAATGGCTTATGAGACAAAACGGTTTCGACGTTTCTGCAACGGGTTATTTTGTCTACGCCAATGGCCGGACAGATAAGGAGGCCTTCGATGGAAGGCTCGAATTTAACGTCAAGGTGATTCCTTATGAAGGCGACTCTTCCTGGATAGAGCCTACTTTGAGAAAGATAAAAGAAGCCTTGGGGTCAAATAAGGTCCCTAAAGCGGATCCCGATTGCGATTACTGTCTTTATAGGGATGCCGTTAAGGATGTATATAAATAACATATGAGAACACTTATTCGGTGGGCTGTTCTTACGTTCGTGATCATGGTACTGGCCAATTGGATCCCGAACGTAACGGTTGAGAATTGGAAAGCAGCCGTGATAGCCGCTTTAGTGCTAGGGCTGATTAATACTTTGCTCAAGCCAGTTATTACTTTCATTGCCTTTCCAATTAATTTGCTGACCTTCGGACTTTTCAGCGTCGTGATCAACGCCTGGCTGGTTTTGCTGGCCTCTGATATGGTGGCCGGTTTCGGGGTAGAGGGATTCTGGACGGCCGTTCTATTCAGTCTGGCTTTCTCTATCGCTTCTTCACTTATTTCCTGGATTTTATAGCCCCTTATTCCGTCAAAAAAGCCGTTTTTAGGCGAATCTTGACAAGGGACGGGGTGGTATTTTACAATACAAAGGTCTTCTGGAGGATCCGTCTTCCGGCAGACACCTAAGAAACGCCCCCGCCAGGGGGTGTTTCTTTTTTGACGGTATTTTACAAACGTGGTAGTTTCCGACTAGGTCTTTAAGAGCAAGCTTATCCTCACGAAAGGGGATTGAATATGAAGTGGTATATTCCGTCCGCGTTCAGTTTTTCGAGGCTCATTCTCACCCCAGTAGTGATGTGGCTCATCTTGACCGCCAGATGGAAGTGGGCAGCGCTTGTCTTTGTGGCGGCCGCTATCACTGACGGTTTGGATGGAGCTTCTGCCCGGCTCTTCGGGGTTATGTCCAAATTCGGCCTCTATCTGGACACGACCGCTGACAAAGTGCTCATTTCGTGCACTCTGTTGGCTTTGGCTTTCTCTCAGCGCATTTCGACCTGGGCAGTTTGGGCGGTGGCCGTCATCCTGGCTCGAGAGATTCTCGTCTTGGGATTGAAGGCCCAGATTGCTGTTGGGCGGACAGTCCAGCCCTCTTGGTCGGGTAAGATCAAGATGGGCATTGAATGCGTAGCCATTACCTTTGTCATCCTTCATCCATGGGAATCTGGATGGTTCAGTCTTCCCTGGAGCGACTGGATGCTCGTCGGAGCGGCCCTGGCTGGCCTTCAGTCCGGTACCGGTTATCTCCTGCGGTATCGACACAGGATTATCGGTCCGGCTGAGGAGGCTTATGCCAGCGAGGAACACCGCTGGGCTGCGTAAAGAAGCGAGGCGGAGGAGGGGGTTGGTTCATCCAGCCCCCTCCGAGATTTTTGTATGTATAATAAAACTATTGCCGGATCGTCTAATGGCAGGACGCCGCGCTCTGGACGCGGTAATCTAGGTTCGAGCCCTAGTCCGGCAGCCATCTCGTGCTAGCACGAGATCTATAGCCGTCTCGGGCGCACTGAGAGAGGGGTGTAGAATTAACGTATGGACTTCAAAGAAGAACTATGGGGAGAGATTCGACCCACCGGCAGATCGGCGGAGGAGTGCTTTGAGGATCTTGGAATATCACTCGAGTTCTTGAAGGGGAAGAAAATCCTTGATATCGGATCTGGACTGAACCAGTTTGCCCAAGATCTTAAACAAGAGCACCTTGATCTTACGTCCATCGATATGTTCTATGCGCTAACACCGGAAGAACGGAAAAAAGTATTCAGTGAGTTGTCTCCGGAGAATTTTGAAACAGTAAAGACAAGTCTTGATAGGATGGCGATTAAGGACAAAGACTCTCATCTCGTTGGAGGACGAGCTGAGTCCCTGCCATTTTTAGATGAGACGTTTGACGTCGTGCTCGCAGAGTATTCTATGCCGCACTACGCAGAAAATCGCGAAAGCATGCGAGATTTCTTTTTTGAAGTTGCTCGCGTTCTAAAGCCAGGAGGAGAGGCTCATATATACCCCATGCGGATTAGGCCGGGACGAAACGTAACAAGAAAGGATGCAGAAGAGGTCCTTTCAAACTTACGAAATTTGGGATTCTCTGTTGAGGTGTCCGGCAAAGAACTAGGAGATGATCCGCCAGATACAAGGCCACTGCTGTTGGTTCTTGGAAAACCTCAAATACCCCCAGACCGGGGGGGTCAGCCATCTTGAGAAAAATTCGGATGTCCGAAGAGGATTCGAGTCCCGTTGGACACCCATAACAAACAGCTTGGTATAATGAAAGTATGAACAAATACTTAGTCGTCGCTTTGGTAGTCATAGTGTTTGGGGCAGTCGGTGTTTTGAGCTACAGATTTTTTCTTTCTGGTCCCGAAGATACCTGGCTCTGTGAAAATGGAGAATGGATCAAACACGGCAATCCTTCTGCTTCAATGCCGGAGGAGGAGTGCGAAGAAGAGGGAGTTCGGAATGATGAAGCGGTAAACACTTGGCCTATCTACACTAATGAGTCTTTCGGCATAACATTTGTTTACCCAGAGGGGGCAGAAGTTGTACCTCCTAACGGAGAAAGCAACGAGTTTTTTATTCTCTATCCAAAGGATTTAGAGGACCCCGCCATAGTACTGGCAGAGATTAATCCACTAATAATAGGACAAAACATGTATGTTTATGATGGGAGCGGCGATGCCAGTGCATTAAGCAAGGCATTCTCGGAAGGGGGCATTAGGGGTGTCGCTAATACGTCGAGAGAGACAAATCTAGGAGATTACAATCCGAACATCGAGAATGACTTTGTCGGGGCGTTACGGGAATTCAATATTTCGTCCGGAGAAGCATGGGGTTTTGAGGTAGGTGGAGACTTTACTTACGGGTTTGTCAGCACTGCCGACGGCACGATAATCGAGACGCGTAGTTACGTAGTTTTTGTGTCTAATGGACAAAGCGTATTCAGAGTGATTGTCCCGAAGGATAGTCTCGAATCTCTACAAATCCTCGAAAGCCTTGTCGTTTAGTGAGTCTCACTATAGGGGGTACCAGACCGGAGGGGTCAGCCAAGGTTGGAAGTATCGAGTGACCGAGACGGGTATCAAGGTATACTAAAACTATGAAGTCAGCGCAATCAATCGAAGATTTCTATGTTGGACGTGGTTATCGTGGGGAGAGACTGAGAAAGGCTCTGGAAGCCGACAGGGAATACCAAGAAGTTCTGAAACGCAAAAGAAGTACATTAACTAAGCGAGTAAATGCGACTAGCGCAGAACAGCAACGCTATGTCCTCTCAATAGATCCCGATTTCACGATACTGGACCGATGCAAAAAGTTAGAAAAACAAAAGCTATCTTTAAGTGATCAGCAGCTAGTCCATTTAATTAAATCGCAATTAAAACAGGACTGGAGAAAGCCGCTTAACTCGATGTTAAGAAAGTTGGAGACAAAATACCGTATCGAGAGATAGTATCGGGGTATCAGACCGCAGTGGCCATATAGATATTTAAAAATGACACGACCCCGCCTCCAATTGGGGTCGTGTCTAATGTACGGCTCCGTGGAACGGGGTCTAGTGAACTAATCGCCCGAGGGTCTTTGCGTCATCTTCCACGATGAGCAGGTAGGGCAGAAGTATGAACGAAGCTCCTGCCAGGGCAGCAACCGCTCTGGCAAGCCAGATGGCCCACCCCTGCCACCAGTTGGTCCAGAGGCTGATCGCCGCGAGCGTGACTGCTGCCACAACGAGCGTGGCGAGGCAGGCGCCCAGTACTAGGCGTAGATGACCCGCTCGCCGCCGGGGAAGGGGTGGAAGGAAGGTGGCGGCAAGAATGATGGTCACCACCAGGAATGTGATCGAAGCGATGATGGTCGACCTCCACTCGTGATCAGCTGGATGGCGGTAGAACGCGGATGGCAACAGGGCGCCGACAAGCACCAGAAAGGTCACGAACAACATGACCCCTCTCAGCCTCAGCCGGTTAGAGCTCGAGTGCTCTCGAGTTTTCGTAAGTTCTCCTTTGTCGGGGATATCTAAGCTCAATAAGCTATCAAGCCCAGATATCCCCGACACAGGTATATAAATATTCAAAGAACACCCTCTATATGCCATAGGGAGGTCATACAGTCAATAATCGAACGACTAGATGATCTTTTATAGATCGTCTCATTTATCCGATTTTGATCTCCGCCATAGGCGAGACGAGCCTGGCAGGGACCCTTAGTTTCTGTCACTTTTGTCACCTTTTATACGTGCTCGAAGAGGGTCGTTCTGGTATCATAAAGCTAGCTTAAATCGCCAAACAAAGCTTGATCATTATTGGTTCCAGCTCGGGGAGGTGAATCATCTAGCGTTAGAGCGAGAAGCACCATAAATATGGAAAACAAAGTTCTAATAGCCGAAATCTCCAATACTGACTTTGATCCCGAATACAAGATGAGGGATCGGGATAAATATGCTATTAGAAGAGCCGCGCGCGGGATACTCATTAACGATGGTAAAATTGCGCTTCTAAATGTCACCAAATTTAACTATCACAAATTACCGGGTGGCGGTGTAGAAAAAAACGAAACAATTGAGAAGGCTTTTAAAAGAGAGGTGGTCGAAGAAACGGGTTGTAAATGCGAAGTATTAGATCAACCGGGAATAGTAATGGAATGGCGCGATCAATGGAGTCTGCTCCAAATTAGTTATGTTTTTCTAGCTAAAGTTGTGGGTGAGATCGGTAAAAGTAAATTTGAACAGGGAGAAATAGATGAGGGCTTTGAGCTAGGGTGGGTACCCTTTGAGAAAATAGATGAGATTCTCAAAAATGATAGTCCAACAAATTATGAAGGAAAATTCATAACGATCCGAGATAAAGGTATTTACGAATTCTATAAAGAAAAACTGCGGGGGAACGTGAAGTTAGCATGATACCGGACCGGAGGGGTCAGCACTCCGACTCGCATTGCTCGCTCAGTGCAAGCCAAGTAGGGCAACTATGAACTCGATTCATCAGATTAAGCAAAATAGTATCGCTGAATTTGGATCTGTTGCCACACAAAGTCAGTATAAGGAAATTGCCGAGGCGGGGCTTTGGGAAAGCGAGACAATGCTGATCGAAAAGTACTTCGCGCCAGAGATAAGTGTACTTGATGTGGGTTGTGGTTCGGGAAGAACGACTATACCGCTACACCAAGCTGGGTATAGTGTTATCGGAGTTGATATAACTCCCGAGATGATTAATACAGCGCGAAGTGTAGCTAAGTCCAAAAATCTTGAAATAGACTATCTGGTCGGCGACGCCACACAGCTAGAGTTCGATGAT
Organism: Candidatus Colwelliibacteriota bacterium; assembly: GCA_028718505.1. GTDB lineage: Bacteria > Patescibacteriota > Minisyncoccia > UBA6257 > Colwellbacteraceae > 1-14-0-10-42-22. The sequence continues at coordinate 13,886 of JAQULQ010000007.1, forward strand.
AACACCTTCGAGGGAGCGATTTTCGCAAATAACGGGTGGTCCCAAATTCCAGGGAAAGACAATCGTCAGAAAACCTTAAATGAGATCTACCGAATTTTAAAGCCAGGCGGTATCTTTATATTTACCGCACACAAAAGATATATATCATTAAACAACTTTTTATCCTGGTCAGTAGAATGGATAAAGTATCACTTACTAGTTGGCCTTGGTATAAAAATGAAAGGGATTGATTACGGAGATATATTTTTTAGACGAAAATATGATAAAACCCAGAGACAATTTATGCATATGGTAGGTACAGAAGAAGTCGCAGGGCAAGTAAAAAAGGCGGGCTTTACGCTCGTTCTAGAGAGGGGGATGGGAGACATCTCTGAATCAGACGCAAAAGCAATGAGGGGATCTTTATCTAAGACGTTCAATTCCTATAAATCACCGGTCTTTTATGTTTGTGAAAAACCGAGTTAACACCAGACCGGAGAGGTCAGCACTTCGGCAAAGCTCGGTGTAAACCAAGTCGTGCTAGCACGAGACGGGTTATAAACATGACCGAGAAAGAGATTCTAAATCTTATACAGGCGGATAAATGGATGATGAGGGTTCTTTTAACCGCATCATCTCTCAATCTTAAAGATTGGGCCGTGGGCGCCGGATTTGTTAGGAATAAAGTGTGGGATTATTTGTCCGGAAAGACTAGAGAGACAGTTGACACAAATGATATTGATTTAGTTTATTTTGATCCAAATGGGAATAACGAAGAGGCTGACAAAGAATTATCGAAGGAGATGTTAACTCGGACTGGCCTTGATTGGGAGATTGTGAATCAATGCTATGCACACAAGTGGAACAACGTCCCGCCATACAAATCTACAAAAGACGCCATAGCACACTGGCCAGAAACAGTGACCGCTATAGGAGTGACTATTGATAAAAATAACAAGCTTAAACTCATTGCCCCGTATGGGATAGGGGATTTAGTTCACTTCATTGTCAGGCTAAGTCCAAAATTTGAGGGCGGAAGTGGAGTGCTGCAAGAAAGGGTCCGCAAGAAACAGTGGCTAGAGAAATGGCCAGGGCTTAAGATAGTCAATGAAGGTGCTAGGCCGGAAGGGCCAGCACCTTCGATAAACTCAGTATAAACCATCTAGTGCTAGACCGAGGAGAGTATCCTTACGTTGACAGAATATATTAATTGTGTTATAAGCTGTGCTAGTTCTATTATAATTTCAATCTTTGCGACAAGTAGACAACCTACAGGGTAAGGAAAGTGTTTATCAAATATTTGGTAGATACTTTCCTTACCTTGTACTCCGATCTGGGGGTAAGGAGAAAGAGGCACCATGCCCGATCGTGAGACAGTTGATATCAGCGGCCTCTCCAAGGCAGCAGTTCTCGCTGTTCTCTGGAACCACTCGGCTCCCGCCGGAATGGGATTCCTCCAAGCGGCTCTCGGACCCAAAGACGGTATGACGGAGGAGGCGGCTTGGGAGATCATCAAGGCCAATGTCGATCCGGACTATCCCGGGCCTCGCACCATGCGGGGAAGCAACCTCAGCTTCGAATACCTCTTCGGTAGGCCTCTGAAGATCGATCTCGTCGAGAACGAGTTCGATCCGTGGGGCTATGACCGGGACAATGGTGGCGACGGCACGGCCCAACGGATCATCAACCAACTCCGTGAAACCGGCGAGGTCAATCCGCCGGAGGCACAGGCCGGACACCGCTCGAAGGTCATCCTCAACGCCCACAGGGCGATGGAGATGGTCAACACCGTCTCGACTCTCGAGAAGGGCGGCGGCGTTGCCATATTCCACCTCGGTGCAGACGAGCTCGCCGAGCCGTTGGAGAAGGCCATAGACACTGTCGTCGACCGTGTCGAGAGCAGCTGATTCACTGACGGAACTCCGTCAAAGCGGCTGCGTCTACTTGTCGCATCCGCTTCCATAAATGTGTATTTATGCTGATGAGCTCAAAAGAGCGAAAAGCGTTACTCTTCTATATAAATCATAGATTATTTCAGACCAAGGGGGTTTTTAATATCTAAAAAGAACGAGGCCCGCACCGGAAGACGACACCGGTGCGAAACACTCGTTCCTGATGTCGGCCCCAGTGAGGGCCATCTCTAGCTGCTGCCCCCGTCGTTCAAGGCGTTACGATGATGCCGGAAAGAAGTGGGCGACGTGACTCTGGGGCACTCGCATAATGACACGCTGACCCTGCTCGAGCTTCAGGTCGGCCTCCGCCACGACTTCCGGGAGTTCGTCGCCGAAGGCAATGATCTCTGCCCTCTTAGCGTCGTCGGGGTACGAAACGATTACCCACTTGCCTTCATACTCCGGCTCCATGAGCTGTTCCTGGATACGAACCGGTATAACCTGGATGACCTTGCCCCTCCCGTGAAGCACGTCTTCGAGCCAGTGAATGATCCTGCGCTGGAAGGACAGGATCGGGAAGACCGCCAGAAGGTTGCCAAAGACCATAGACAGCCACCACGGGCTGTGGCCGACCACTATCCACGCGATCGCGAAGAACCCGGGGAGGAAGAGGACCACGACGAGAAGGCAGAGGATGAGTGTCAGAAGCGCCAGAAGCCTCAGAATATTGAGAAACGTTCTCATTTCGAAAACCTCCTACTCGCGAATAGTCCAGAGATAACAGCTTATTGCGGCGTAGCGGGTGATCAAAGTCCTCTTCTCGCGCGCTTGGAGGCTCTGATCTTTCTGATGAAGGCTCGCATCACTGTCTCAGGGTTGTCGCCCGGCTCGATACGCAAGACCGTCCCGTTCCAACTGGAGAGAACCGACGCATAAGCTGTTCTCGCTTTGTCCAGCTGGGACCGGACAATTTCACGCAGGAGCTGACCTGCATAGGGTTGATAGTAGAGGGTGTGCCCATAACCGGCATTGGGAGACTCCAGAATCGCCAGCAAAAGACTAGCGACGTCCTCTGGAATGCCTCCGTGCGCCACGAGGGCATTGACTTCCCTTTCAGCGTCTCGAACAGCCAATTCGTAGTTGCACGCCACGTTTTCTTCTCCTATGTCGAGGTGTCTATATCCAACAAGGTGTTGGCCACAGATACCTCGACACAGATATTAATTTAAAAGAACATTCTCTGTATGCCACGTGAAGACTACATAGTCAATACGTCTGGCGCCTAAAATATGTACGTACACTGATCTAGGGAGGTAGAGTCTAGTGTTGAAATAAATTTATTAATACTCATAAACGCAGGAACCCCACCACCGGAATGGCGGGGTTCCGCAATTCGGTAGTGGGGTCTATTCAGAGATGACGAGATGGAGTTCACCTCTACGGTTAGCGATGCTGAAGAGTGCCGTGAACTTCAGCCCCATCAGTCTCAGTTCGTACTGCATGCCGCTTGGGACGTCGACGATAACGCCCTCGACATCCCATTCGGTCCTATCGCTACCAACGCGATGAAGCCCGTCGATGACTGCCTCGATCCATCGACCTGACGACAAGATGTTCCTCACGCTCGGATGCTCAAGCGTGAACCTCACTACTGGTCGATAGTGAGGAGTAGCCCCGTGCGTCCCGAGCAAGGAGATGCCCATGTCGAGCAGTGATGGACCATCGATGATGAAGATGTCCCGATCGGTCATCCGACCTCCTAAGGTGCAAGCCCTTATTGAGCAAGAGCAACTCCTTCCTGAGATTTCTCCCAGAGACCTGATTATCCAATCAGGAATTGTAAGAAAAAAGTACAACTATTATTGACGTACGTCAAATAACCCCTGACCGAGGAGCCTAATTCCGCTACATTGTCGTGGCGGACAGACAAAGAAAAGAGCGAAAGAAAGAATGGCGGGGACAGATGGGCGAGAGAATGACTTGAATTCTAATTTTGGTTAGAATAATCGCTATAGCGTTGAGCTTAGCTCTGTAAGTTAAGCTGCGTGTATACGTATTAGATGATGAGGGCAGGAAATTTGAGAGAAGAATTCACCAGAGCATATGATAGTTATGCAGATGCAATTTTCAGACATTGCTACTTCAGAGTATCTGACAAAGAGAAGGCAAAGGATCTGATGCAGGAAACTTTTATCCGTACCTGGGACTACATCGAAAAGGGCAATAAGATTCAATTTAAAAAGATAAAATCTTTTCTGTATAAAACTGCCAGCAACCTGATTATTGATGAATACCGTAAGAACAAAGGTACTACCTCGTTGGAAGGGTTGCGGGACAAAGGTTTTGAGATTGGGATCAAGCCGGAGCTGGATCGAGCCGCGGATGTTCAGATAGAAGTGAGGAGGGTAATGGAGGTCTTAGACGACTTAGGCAAACAATATAGGGAGGTGGTAATTATGAGATATATAGACGGACTTGCCCCAAAGGAAATTTCTGAGATAACGGGGGATACAACTAATAACGTCTCGGTGAAGCTTAATCGCGCAGTGAGAAATATTAAAGAGATTATTGCAGCAGATGAAGAATAAAACAAAAAGTTTATTCCAGGGTGCTGATAAAATGACTCTGACCGATAAGGAGAAAGAGGGAGTTAAATACATCATTAATGCGTATATCGACACCCACCCCGTAAGAGTCGGGCTCTTAGAACGTATTAGAGAGCAAAGGTCGGCAAGGAAATCAAAGTTAAGAATAATGCCATTAGCATTAGCATTACTACTGACTTTTAGCGGGGGAACCGCACTGGCGGCTAGCGGATCTCTACCAGGAGACCTACTCTATCCGGTGAAAGTCGGTATAAACGAGCAACTTAGAGGAGCAATAGCTTTTACTAGTGAGGCCCAGGCGAATTATCAGGGCGATCTTGCTGCCAGAAGGATAGCAGAGATGGAGCAGCTCGCCGCCGAGGGAAAACTAGGAGCGGACATAAAAGAAAAAGCCGAGGCTCGCTTTGAGAAACACTCAGAGAAAACACTTGATTTGATTGAGAAGCTGGAGGCAAAGGGAAACTTTAAAGCCGCAGCTGCCGTAAGCTCCAGGTTTGAGGCTTCTTTGGAGGCCCACGAAGAGCTAATAGCTGAGATGTCCGAGAGGGGAGAATCTATAAGAACTCGCCTTGCGGACATACAAACAAGAATAAATTCAAGGTTAAATGCAGCAGCTCAAGCAAGAATTGACGCAGAAGCTCAGATAACAGCAGAAGGCGAACAAGCTAAGAGCGAGTTGCGGGCTTCCATAGAAACTAGAGCAAGACAATCTGAAAGGGAAATTAGCTCTGCTGAAAGTGAGCTTAGGAAATACGAGGCCGGGCTTAGTAGCCGAGTGAAGGCCGAGGTGGAAGCCAGGATCAAGGCCGCTGAAGACGCTCACGCAAACGGCGTAGCGCAAATGGAGGTTAATAATCCTACTGCCGCTCTCAAATACTTCCAGAACTCGGTAAATCTTACATACCAGTCTGAAGTGATGATGAGGTCGTGGATATCTTTCGCTCTTAAACTCGAGGAAAGAAATAGATTCCAAGGCGGAGACGGGGACGATGTTTCCAACGACAACGTCGATGAAGTTGAACAGGAGGAAGAAAGTAGCCAAGAAGAAAGCAACATCGAAACCGAGACTAACATGGGAGGTAGTATCGATGTTGATACGGGCGGTCTGGACGCCGGAGTGAACGGTAGGCTTGATGGCCAGATTAGAATAGGATCGTAGAGAGTCTTCTCAGGGGGTAAACCACGGACAAAACCTCGCATTCAAGTGCGGGGTTTTGTTCGTATACGCAACAAGGAAAGGACGTTCATTCAGTGCCTTCTCATAGAGACGACTACGGTGAAAAGGGGGCCGGCCAAACAGAGCATAGCATTGGGGTGGCTGAGATGTATAATTTAATTAGGTCGTCGGGTTAAACGTACAAACCAATTTTGAATAAATATGCGCGGTATAGGAGTGGAGAAAGCGCCGGGGGAGCCGGGAGAAGATGAGTGGGACCCGAGGAATGAAGAGGCCCTCACCCGGAGGATGAAGGAGGACATAAGAGCAAAAGAGATAAAGGAATGTAATCCCGATAATCTTGAATCCATCATAGAAAGGAGGGGTCGGATCGGCCACGAACTATTTCCTGTTTCTGATGAGACTCGGGGAGAACTAGAAAAAGTATACGAAGCGGTCGATCCGATTACGGGCGGGAGGTTTGAATTGCTTGTTTGTAATCCTAAAGGAGAAAGGGGGACGGTTATTGTTAACGGTGATTTTACCGCCGATGTTGAAAACAGACCGACCAGAGAGTTCTTGGCCTACTTAGCCGATCTATACCCAGACTACAAAGTTATCTTCGAGGCGCCACCTGGTTATGGTACAGATAGCCTAAAAACTTTTGCGAAAACAGAGAAGAAAAATGCACGGACCAAAGGAGCGTTCAGCATAATTGCCCGTCCTTCACTCAGGGCTCTGAAATCTTTGAAACTTGAGGAGGACTCAAAACCCCTAGAGCTTGGGGAAGATGTGGTGATTGTGGGCGCTTCTATGGGTGCACATATTGCAGTGGAACAGGCGCTCGTAGCGGAAGAAAAAGATATAGCCATTAAAGTTAAAAAGGTGGTCATTCTCGCCGGACCGATGGAAAAAAGGGGTACGATTGCTCTTACAAAAGCTTTTACCAAAGACGATAAGCTTGCCCAAGAACAGATAGCCGAATCCCCGTACCTTCAGACTATTATCCCAACGCAAGAAGAGAAAAATGAAAAAGCTAAAAGGGGAGGGATAAAGGGCATGAAACATATGTTAGGATATGCCAGAGATTTAGCTCACTCCGAGCTGGAGAATGGTTTGGTTAAATTAGCCTTGGAGAGAAAAGGAATAGATGTTGACATCATTCTTGGCAGCCGTGATTCCGTAGCTAACTCACGTACCTATATGAGAGCGATCGAAAGAGCACAGGAGGGTGGTGGTTTTATAGGCGGGAGGACGGAAATTGGATGGTCGCACGGAACCTTAGCTGATATTCCAAGAAGAATAACTAGCGTTGTGCCCTCCATCGGTAGGGGTGGAGAGGAGAAACTGAAAGAGCTCACCGAAATCTAAATATCGTCTGTTACTAAGTTATGGTGACCGGCCGAGGGGTTATTCGGTGCTAGACCGAGAAAGACAAATATACGGAAATGAAGATAAATATTGGCTCACGAAATAAAATCAAAATAGAGGCACTCGAGGAGATCTTAAAAGAATATCCTCATCTTAAAGATGCAGAGGTAGTTGCCCTAGAGGCGGCGTCGGGCGTCTCAGATCAACCGAAGTCTTTAGGTGAGTCTGTCCGGGGAGCGATAAATCGCGCCAAGAGTATATTCAAAGACTGTAAATATAGCGTTGGTATTGAATCGGGCCTAATGGCTGTGCCGAACAGTAAAAGCGGCTTTATGGATGTATGTGTTTGCGCTATTTATGATGGAGAAGAGTTTCACCTTGGACTTTCCTCAGCTTGGGAGGCTCCCAATAAAGTTATGAAGCACATGCTTGAAGATGGCATGGATATGAATCAAGCGGCGTACAAAGCCGGTCTGACTGATAATCCCACGGTCGGTTCGGCAGAGGGTCTTGTCGGCATAATGACTAAGGGGAGATTGACTCGAAAAGATTATACGAAAGAGGCTATGCGGACGGCCCTTATTCACATAGAAGAGTAATTTCTTAGTGGAAAATTTCCATCAAAAATCTAACCTAGTTAGCCAAGAGGAGATTCGAAAAATTAAAAACCTCATCGGTTGACAATAGATATCGTCCGTGGTTCACTCCCTTCATAACAGGAGCACTTTGAGGAGACGAGAAGAGGAAGGAGAGCGACGATGATCAACGGTGGCGAGTCAAGTAGCGCAGATATGGTGTATAGCCGTATCAGCCGTAGGAAGCTCGAGAGGATGCTGCGGAGACAGGCCCAGAAGCGCTCGGATGACTGGTGTGCGTTGGGCAAGGTCTGGCTGAACATCCCTGAGCGAGGATTTTTGAACACTCACATGATCCGACTGGTTGTTCTCGAAGTCGAAGCCCCAAAACCGAGCTCAGCCAACTGGACCATCCGTGGTCTCGTGTGCAATGTCAGGCCACTGGCGTTCTGGTCATTGGAGTGCGGAGCGCCCTACGAGATCGACTATGACCCCGAGGAACAGACCGGCACTCAGGAACGTTGGCGTACTTTTCCCGTCGGTGCCACGATCGGGGAGATGTGCGATTTGGCACTGAAGTTGGCGAGGTAGCCGCAACCTCTTTTACCACAGTTAACCGCCGCCCGAGCGAAACTCCGCTCATCCAGGGCGGCGTTTCCAGTTCTATATATACGTAAAACAAGTCCTAATATCCCTCAGTCCCTAACCGACCGTATCGGTGCGAGCCACTGAATTAAAAAGGGCCGAGAGAACACAATAAAAATCCCCCGAGAAAGGGCGGGGATTCTTATTGTGTTCGGGCTCAAAAGCTTTACTGATCCTCTATTACAAACCCGGCTGCTTCTGCAAATGCATTTGCAGCTGCATTATATTGTTCGCCAATACCTGCCAGGTTCTGTGAGTTAACATAAAAGGCATTAGCTGCGGCGGCGAACTCATCCACATCAATGGTCACTTGCTGGTTATTTGCTACTTCGTTGTAGTAGGTGGCAGCTTGATTTACTAAATCTTTGGCATCACTAATCATCTTCAACGCAGCATCGTTCCTTGTATTAAGGGCATCGATAAACTGCACGCCGGTAGTTTTTACGTTTTGGTCAGAAGAATCGTCAATCATATCTTGGAGCTTGGTTAGGGTGGTCGAGGTTAACACAACCTTAGCCTCGGCGTCGTTCAGATTAGCAAGAGTGATCTGAAGATCGGAGATTATACCAGTATAGTCCTTCTCCATTTCCTTTGCCTCGATCCCGAGCAAAAGATTACTCGCACTTGTAAGGTCGCTATTAATCCCAACATTGGAAGCCTGCAGCTCGTTAAACCTATCGACGAAAGATTGAGATGCGCTATTACCGCCGAAGACAGTTAAGAGGCCCGCCACGATAAGAATCGCACCACCCGCTAAAAGACAAACCAGTAGCCATTTTGGCATAGTGTTCTTTTTTGTTTCGTTCATATTTTTAATGACATCAAAAAAAACGACCTTTAAAATCTGGGGGCATTTATCATCGTTTTGATTGTAGCATTATCTGAACGATTAACCATGTAGCCCTGACCGAAACCCCTAACTTTACTGTGGCTTATCCCCAAGTTAATTGACATACCCCCCGGGGGGTATACACTGCATATATATGAAGAATATGCAGGGTGATAATAAACCGCGGCTCATCCGTCGTCTTAAAATTCTTGAAGGTCAAATTCGCGGCCTTCAGGAAATGGTGGAAAAGGGAACATATTGTATTGATGTCATCACTCAAACGTCAGCTGTAAAGCAAGGATTGTCCAACCTGGAAGATCTTCTAATGGAAAGACATCTCGGCAGTTGTATTGTTCATCAGATAACAAACGGTCAAACTGAGAAGGCGAGAAAAGAAATCCTCAAAGTATACAAACTTAAAAGAAAATAGTGGCTACTCAGACATTCAAGATAAGAGGCATGCACTGCGCCTCATGCGCCAGCGTTATCGAGAAAGCGCTTAAAGGGACTGATGGGGTGCAGTCCATTGAGGTTAACTACGGCACCGAGACAGCGAAAATCACTTTTGACGAATCCAAAGCTGACCCCGATCTTCTTTCGGAGAAGATAAAACCCCTTGGTTATTCTTTCGTTATCCGAGCAATAGGGGACCAATCTAAGGCGGAAGGGTTTGCAGAAATTGCTGACACGCGAACAAAGATCAAAGTCCCTATCCCGCTCACCGTCTTTAGTATTTTTGTGATGGGTTGGGACATTTTGGCGCAGTTCCAATATGTCAGCCCTCCAACTGAAACCTTGGAAGAGCTTTTTCATCACATCCTCCCAATAGCAGCTACCTATATGTTGTTTGTGGTCGGTCAGCCTTACCTATCGGGCCTCTACCGTTTTTTACGCTACGGTAAAGCCAACATGGATACCCTCATCGGTATTGGAACCACAGTCGCATTCTTATATAGCTTTATAATCACTGCTTTTGAAGAAACTCTTCGGCCATTTCTAAATGTTGATCAGACTTACTACGATGTCACCATCGTAGTCATCGCTCTTATAACGCTTGGTAAATATTTAGAAGCAAGAGCGAAGCTTAAAACCGGTGATGCCATCGAGAGGCTTCTCGGTTTACAAGCTAAAACCGCATTGGTTGTCTACAATGGCAAAGAGCAAGAAATCCCAGTTGACCGGGTCGTTCACGATGACGTTCTAATAGTGAAGCCGGGGGGGAAGATTCCCGTAGATGGCATCGTCGTTGAGGGCACGTCTTTTATTGATGAATCGATGATAACCGGTGAGCCGATCCCGATTGAAAAGGGGGTAGGAGATATGATCACTGCCGGAACCGTCAACACCAACGGCTCTTTCACTTACAAAGCGACGGGGGTCGGATCCGAAACGCTGTTGGCTCACATTATCAAAATGGTTGAGGAAGCTCAAAGCAGCAAAGCTCCTATTCAGGCGCTGGCCGACAGGATATCAAGCATTTTTGTACCATCCGTGTTGGCTATTTCTCTCATTGCTTTCGGGTCGTGGCTTTTAATCGGAACCCAACTACTCGGTTTCTCCCAAGCGCTCTCGTACGGCCTCACGGCCTTTGTCAGTATTCTCATTATTGCTTGTCCATGCGCACTTGGCCTCGCTACTCCCACAGCCATCATCGTCGGTGTCGGAAAAGGTGCGCGCGAAGGTATTCTCATTAAGGATGCCGCCACACTGGAGAAACTACACGGGGTAAACACAATTGTTTTCGATAAGACCGGTACGATCACTAAAGGGAAGCCCGAAGTGGTGAATATTAGAAATTACTCGGAAAAGAATGACGAGCAAGTCCTTTCTATCCTTGTCTCTCTCGAAAATAGATCAGAACACCCTATTGCTCACGCAATGAGTGAGTATGCCCGATTAAAAAATATAGAACCGTCAGCTGTAAAAGATTTTGAGACTATCAGGGGCAAAGGGTTAAAAGGAGCCATTGAAGGTAAAGAATATTTTGCCGGGAATATTAAACTTATTTCTGATCTTGGATTATCTATAGACATAGAAGATCTAACGGAGGAGGCCTCACGCGGTAGAACTCCAATCATCATCGCTACTAGAAACGAGGTGCTAGGCATGGTTCTAGTCGCAGATGCAATAAAGCCGACAGCTAAAGATGCTATTAAAAATTTGCACAAACTCGGCATCAAAACGATTATGCTTACTGGTGACGATAAAAATACAGCCCGTGCTATTGCTAAAGAGGCCGGCATAGACAACGTAATAGCTGAGGTTTTGCCAAATGAAAAATTAACAAAAATCAAAGAGCTTCAGAGGGCGGGCCAGATAGTAGCTATGGCCGGAGACGGAATCAACGATGCCCCGGCCCTAGCTCAAGCCGATGTCGGTATTGCTATGGGAACCGGCACGGATGTTGCTATTGAAACTGCCGGCATAACACTATTACACGGCGACATCTCAAAACTCGTTAAAGCAATCCGTCTTTCCCGATTAACTATGCGGGGAATTAAACAGAACTTATTTTGGGCATTCGCTTATAATGTGATCGGCATCCCGCTCGCCGGAGGAGTATTTTATCCGCTCTTCGGCTGGCTTCTGAACCCTGCTTTTGCCGGCTCGGCAATGGCGCTATCAAGCATCTCAGTCGTCGGTAATTCTTTAAGAATTAGAGCAAAGAAATTATAGAACAATGAAAACACACACTTTTTACGTTATCGGAATGCACTGCAAGGCATGTGTGACGCTCACAGAAAACGAATTACGTGAAATCCCCAACATATTTAATGTAAAAGTATCCCTTAGACGTCGAAGTGTAGAGATCATCGGTGATTTTGGAGATAAAACAACTGAGAATATCGCCCAAGAGCTCTCTGAGGTTCTGCGACCGCACGGTTATGCCCTTTCGTTAGTAAAACAGAGGCGCCCCGTGAAGTGGTCGGAATTTACCGCGGCTATTCCCATCGCATTAGCATTTATTGCGTTGTTTATCGCTCTGCAAGAATTCGGCATTGTCAATTTAGTAACAATCTCGAATGTTACCTACGGAACCGCGTTTATTGTTGGGTTAATCGCTTCGGTTTCAACCTGTATGGCTGTTGTCGGAGGACTAGTACTCTCAATCTCGGCTAGTTTCGCAAAAGGGGATAATAAAACTAAACCGCAGATATTATTCCACATCGGCCGTCTTGTATCGTTCCTGATTCTCGGAGGGATAATCGGCATTCTCGGTTCGGCGTTCCAGCTTAACACTATGGGCATATTTATCCTCAGTCTTTCGGTTGCGATTATATTACTTCTACTTGGCATCAATCTTTTAGATATATTTCCCTGGGCTGAAAAGTTACAGCCGGCACTTCCGTCATCCCTCGGCAGGTATGTCCAAGGATTAAAGAATATAAACCATATATTCACGCCCCTTTTGGTGGGCGCCGCTACCTTTTTTATGCCGTGCGGTTTCACCCAGTCAATGCAAATTTATACCCTTACCACTGGCAGTTTCTGGACAGGGGCGCTGACGATGTTCTTTTTCGCTCTCGGCACCCTTCCGGTATTGGCCCTCCTGAGTTTCGGCTCACTTGCTATCCGTGATAAGACCAAGATGGGCATCTTTCTTAAAACCGCCGGATTAATAGTCATATTTTTCGGAGTGTTTAATCTAATAAATAGTCTTGTGGTGGCGGGGATAATGTCGCCCATACTTAACTTCTAACAAACACATGAGAATAAACACTATAGTCATAATCGCAGTCGTGATACTCGTTGGTGGAACGTTTGTGTTAACGCGAGGGAATAACGATCCTAACATTGAATCGAAACAGGACCAGAGCAATATCGCCATCGTAGGTGGTGAACAGATTATTGAAATCAACGCTAAGGGGGGATATTCGCCCAAAGTAACAACGGCGAAGGCGAATATTCCAACCATCGTGAAAATACGAACGCAGGGAACGTTCGATTGCTCCTCCGCTTTTACTATTCCAGCCCTCGGATATCATACAAATCTCCCGTCATCAGGTATAACGGAGATAGAGGTGCCCCCACAAAAAGCCGGAACAAAACTGCAGGGGCTTTGTTCAATGGGAATGTATAGCTTTATAATAAATTTTAACTAAGCTGCTAGTGAAAAAGAAGGTGAAAATATTAGAGATAAGCTCTGTAACTCACGATGTGAAAAGATTTGTAGTCGAAAGACCTAAGGGTTATGAGTTCATCCCCGGACAGGCGACAGAGGTTTCTATCAATAAACCCGGCTGGAGGTATGAGGAAAGGCCCTTTACGTTCACTAATCTAATCAACGCTCCCCACTTAGAATTTATTATCAAGAGATATCCTCAGCACAAGGGAGTAACCGAGGAACTACATAAACTGTCTCTGGGTGATGAACTTATCATAAGAAAGCCTTTCGGCGTGATGCAATATGGTGGAAAGGGGATTTTTGTCGCCGGGGGGGCGGGTATTACTCCATTCATCGCTATTCTAAGAATGTTAGAGAAAGAAGATGCTCTTCTGGGTAATAAATTAATTTTCTCGAACAAAACGAGAGATGATATAATTTTAGAGGAGGAATTAAAATCGATGTTTGGGGGCGATCCAGACGATTTGATTTTTACCCTAACTCAAGAAAAAAGAGCTGATTACGAGGATAAACTAGTGGATGAGGAATTCCTCAAAAAACATGTGGACAATTTCGGGAAGCAGAAATTCTATCTCTGCGGACCGCCCCGGATGGTAAAGCAATTAACAGCAACTCTCGAAAGGCTGGGTGCGAATATAAATTCGGTCACTTTCGAGGGCAAATAGATAACAAATAAATAATATGGACAAGAAAATCTTAATTATGGTGATCGTAGCGACAATCGTTATCGTCTTAGCGGCACTTATTTATGTCGTGTATATCCAAGGGGGGAAGATAACAATAAACACCGAACAGACGCCGACGGCATCAAACGAAGAGGATGGCACCACCAATATGTATTCCCTAGAAGAAGTCGCCCAGCATGGCTCAGAAAGTAGCTGCTGGCAAGCTATCAATGGGAAAGTATATGATGTCACGCCATTTATATCTTTTCACCCCGGAGGACAATTGATCCTGAACGGATGCGGAAAGGACGCAACCGTTCTTTTTGAGACTAGACCAACCAACCCCGAAACACCCCATCCCGAAAGCGCCATAGAGAAGTTAAAGGATTACTACATAGGCGATCTCCAGCCGTAGATTATGTTGATCTTTGGTTTCCCCTTAACAATCGTCCTGGGCATTCTGGCAGCGCTTTGTCTCACTATCACATTTGTCACCGGTATGATATTTCACTATCTACATCGGCCAGTTTTTAGGTATCACAAGGTTTTTGCTTTTCTCACCGTAATAATAGTAGTTTTACACGCAACGCTAGTGTTTTCTTACTACTTTTGATTTTTAGTCCTGACCGATACCAGAGACTATTCGATTTGTGCAATTTCTACCACATCCCGTTTTATAGTTAGCGGTCATCCCGCGAACACGAGGGCGTGCGCTGGCTAGCGGCGCTCCCTTGATCTTTTAGAGAGTGAAATCGGCTATACTGAAAATATGATCATCGAATTTTCTAAGGAACTGGAGAAGCAAGACTTTTATGCTAACGGCAAAGAGTTGGCGAGTATAATGGGCCTAGATAAAGACGAAGCGGGCAAGAGGGTTTATGAATATCCAGACGATAAGAGGGTTCATGTAGCCACTCTCGAAAAGCCGGTTTTGGTAACTGATATATATAGAATTACGCAGCTCGAACCGACCCAAAGAGACACCGTCTTTAAACTCTTTGAATCATCGGTAAGGCACACTATCTATGACGGGGTTAGCATTGATTTTGAACAGGAAAAATACCCAGGAGTCTGGGGTCCGAGTATAGACACCGTGGCTTTCTGTCTGGGATTAAGCCGACTGGATTTATCTAAAATTAAAAACGCCATTGAGATCGGTGCTGGTTCAGGATTCATCTCGAAATATTTACTTGAGAAATTACCTAACTTAAAAAGCATGGACTTAGTCGATTTGAATCAACGCGCGGAAGAATGCTGGAAGGACAATATCAACGATCCCCGAGCCCATTTTTACATAGAAGATGGCGCCCTATATATGGAGTCTCGCAAGACAGACCTTCTAATTTGTAATCCGCCCTATATCCCAAGACCGAGAAGTATTGACGACAATGCCTATGAGGGAATCGGATTAATGAGGTTTCTGATCAGTGGAGCGAAGAAAACGCTCTCCGATTCCGGCATATTAGTGATTAACTATTCGAGTCTATCGGAGAAAGAGGCGATGGAAGCAATCAGCGAATCCGGAATGACGATGGAGACCTTGGTGAAGATGGAAGTGCCGCTGAAGGTCTGCAACGTTTTAAATAATAGTGAGTGGGTGAATTATCTACTTCAGCGAGGTATGCAAAGTAAAAATCAGAACGGCTATCAATATTGGCATAACATTTTTATCGTTGCCCTGAGACGCACATAGAGCGGTTTAATAGAATTAGAAAAGAAAAAACCCCGAAGTCTGGTGTGACTCCGGGGCCTCTGTGAACTTCAAAAGTACGACGGGAGAGGGGAGCGGCCACAGTTGTCTGCGACCGCTCCCCATCCCGGTTGGGTTACGCCTCCACCTCCTTGAGGGGGGCGTCAGTAGCGGGAGCTGGAGCGACCGGCGAGACGAGACTCGCCAGTGCTTCTCCCTTGGTCAGCCTGCGGGTCAGAGTGCTGAAAAGGGCATCTATAGATGACCCCTCAGCACCGACCTGCACATCCGGAGTGATCCGGACGTTTCCCTTGCCGACTTCGCCCATGACGGCGATGGCTGCAGTCGCTTCTGCACCCACGGCCTCCACTTGGGCCTTGTAAGCATCGGCCTGAGCCAGACCGATTGCTTTCGTGGCCGTAGCGTTGGCCAGACCCTTGACCTCGATGACCTGAGCTTCGGCCGTACCAGTGGCGAGGGTGAAGGCTGCCTGCCCTCTGGCCTTGTTCTCCTGAGACTTGGCATCGTTGTCAGCAACAGTGACCCGAACCACCGAACGAGCCAGTTCCTCCTGCATCTCAGCGGTACCTCTGGTCGCCTCAAAAGCGACACGAGTCTGCTGAGCACGTTCCTTCTCTTGGAAGGTCGCCTGCTCCTGACGGGCAATCTCACGCTCCTGAAGGACTTTGACCAGTCCTTCCGGCAAAACCACATCCTGGATGTAGACGCCGCGCGTCTCCACCTGATACCCCGCGAGGTATTCTCGAATGTGCTTTTCCGCCGCTGCCTGCACTTGGTCTCGGGTCTCGATGAACTCGATGGCAGGCAATTTCTGCAGAGCATTGCGGAAGTAGTTGCCGACGGCGCTCTGCAGAACTTCGTTGACGAGCGCTTGCATCGTCCCGACCATGCTGATGACCTTAGGAGCCAAAGTATCCGGGATGTGGATCTGCACCTGCAGGTCGATCCCGAAGACGAAGCCCTCACGGCTCTTACCTTCGATCTGGGACAGACCAGCGTCGAGCTTATGAGCCTCGCT
>JAQULQ010000008.1 GCA_028718505.1 Candidatus Colwelliibacteriota bacterium
GGTTCTTTCGCGCGGGGGTCTAGCATCAGGATAAGGAGGCATGAACCAATATTCTCCGCTTTCCTTTATATAAGCCCCCTCTTTACCGTCGGTGATAACGGCTGTTTTTGGACCTAATCCATTGATCTTGTCTAAGAGTTTCTTGATGTCTTTTCCTGTATACCCTGATATTTTTTGTGCTTCTTCACGGTTGGCAATGAACACTTCTGTTCTCCGATAAATGCCGGCTAGCCTGTCCTTACCCATTTTGATTTGAAAAGTACCCGGCTGGAAAGCCAATTTAATTTCTGGATTGACAGACAAATATCTCTCGACCTGTCTGTGCAGAGACAGGGAGTGCTCCCCTATTGAGGAAAGATAGATCCAGCTTGGCTTGCCGATGTTGGGAAGAGTGTAGGTAAAGTTCTCGTGCTTGATAAGGATGGTACGTTCCCCTCGAAAAGAAAGAACATAGTGATAATTAGTCTTTTTATTTTTGTTAATCTTTATATATTTTCTGGAGACATGTTCATGTCTATAAACAGCCAGTGCATCTCTGCCATCTACATCCGCACCGATATTGCTCACAAGCGCGCTCTTAAGGCCTAATCGCGCAGCACAAACCGCAGCGTTAGCGCTGTTGCCGACTGCCGGCACTACCTCTACGTTATCATAGGGAATCTTGTCGGCGAATCGCATACATATCAGTTTTTTCTCGGGACTAATGCTGTGCACCTCAGCCTCCCTTAAATGGATGAAGGCATCCGTAGTCTGGTCACCAATAGCAATGAAGTCGTATCTTTTTTTGAACATTTTTATTTTCTTCTTCTAACAGCTCTTTTTACCGCCGACCTTATATCCCGAACAGCCATACCGTATTGCTCTATGAGTTCATCGGGCTTCCCTGACTCTCCAAAGATGCCTTGTACTCCGATGAACTCCTGAGGCGTCGGTAGGTTAGCAGCCAGCACTTCCGCGACCGCACTCCCCATACCTCCCTCGATTTGGTGCTCTTCAACGGTTACTACTGACCCGCAGCGTTTTGCTGCCTCCAGAATCCTAGCTGTGTCCATTGGCTTGATGGTGTGATTATTAACTACCATCGTTCCTATGCCCTCTGTCTCTAATTCCTTGGCGGCCAGCATGGCATTATAAACGAGCGGACCGCAGGCAATGATGGCGCACTTGGGTGAAGGTGATTCCCAAAAAATCGCAGCTTGACCAGGATTAAAGGGCGTATCTTCGGAAGTAATAACGGGCGTTGCTTCTTTAGTCAGCCTTAGATAGACGGGTCCCCACATCTTAGCGGCGGCCAAAGTAGCCCTGCGGGCTTCGTGAACATCGCATGGAACAATAACCCGCATATTCGCCATCACTCGCATAATAGCCATATCCTCGATGGCCTGATGGGTTGCGCCATCCGGTCCAGTGCTCACACCCGCGTGGTGTCCGGCGATCTTAACATTAGAGTTATTGTAGGAGATGTTGGTCCTTATCTGCTCCCAGTTGCGGCCGGGTGAGAAAATCGCGTAAGAGGCCATAAACGGTATTTTCCCAGAGATACCCAGACCGGCCGCTACCCCGGCCATATTCTGTTCCGCTACACCCATTTCAAAAAATCGTTCCGGAAATTTTTGCGCGAAAGCATCCGAGCGAGTGGACTGAAGCAGATCGGCGCACAATGCTACTACGCGGCTATCTCCTTCCCCCGCCTGCAGCAGGCCTTCTCCATAACCATCACGCAGAGAAACCTTCTCTACACTTTTGCTGAATAGCCTTTTATTCAATTTTTGGCCGCGCACGAACATATTAATCGTCTTCTGATCTTATTCTCCCCTGCAGGGTCCTTAACTCAGCCAGCGCTTTTCGTTCCTCTTCTCGATTAGGCGACCGGCTGTGCCATTTATAATTTCCCTCCATAAAACTCACCCCCTTCCCAGGAATAGTGTGGGCGATGATAAGGGTGGGCTGATAGGCGACCGCCTTAGCTTCATTAGCGGCATCCACCATCTGTTCAAGATTGTGGCCGTCTATGTCCAGCACATGCCAATTAAAAGCTTCGTACTTCTCATGAAGCGGCTCAAGGGGCATAACATTCTCCGTGTAGCCATCTGTCTGGATGCTATTGCGGTCAATAATAGCTGTGACATTAGACAATTTATTTTTACCAATGAACATCGCCGCTTCCCAAACTGAACCCTCCTGCTGTTCACCGTCGGACATTACACAGTAGATGCGGTATTTTTCCCCATCTAACCTGGCTGTCAAAGCCATACCTGCCGCCTGAGCTAGCCCTTCTCCTAGCGGACCAGAGCTTGTCTCAATGCCGGGCAGCATCTCGCGATGGGGATGCCCCTGAAAGCGTGAATGCAATTTCCTAAAAGTTTTTAAGTCCTTAACCGGAAAATATCCGGCGTACGCCATAGCTGCATATTGGACGGGGGCAATATGGCCGTTAGACAGCACTAGGCGGTCTCTATCCTCCCAACCCGGATTCTTCGGATCAAAATTAAGAATATGAAAGTAAAGGGCGGTAAAAACGTCCGCCATACCCATCGGACCGGCAATATGCCCGCTGCCGGCATCTTCAACAATATCAACGATCTTCTTTCGGATTTTATTCGCGGTTTCCTCTAAAAATCTTCGCTCTCTCTCGCTTAAATACATAAAAGTAGTGATCCTATCCTTATTCTAACACCCAGACTTTGACCCCGCAAAAAGAACACCCACCAACGGAGTTAACGCTTGGTATGCTCAAAATTATTTAGTTTCTCAAGCCTGTGTTTATACCGCTCCTCATTAGAGAAGGGGGTTTGCAGCCAGACGCTCACAATTTTTTTCGCTGTTTCCAGATCTAGAAAATCAGCGGCCAGCGAGAGTACGTTGGTGTCTTCATCGTGGCGGCTAACCAGTGCATGGTCGGGTGACATCGCCAAGACTGACCGTATTCCGCCGAATTTATTGGCTGTTATGTCCATGCCCACGCCTGAAGAACAAAAAAGAATACCCCGGCCGGCGATAGGGTCTGCAGCGACCTTCTCGGCCACCGCTTTTGCATAGTTAAAATAATCATCGTCCGGCACTTCTGCTTCAGCACCCATATCGCTTATCTGATACCCTTCGTTCTTCAAAAAAACCTTGACCCCCTCCTTAAGGCTAAAGCCGCGGTGGTCTGCTCCGAGATAGATCATCATTGGAAATAATTATAGTTTAACGATCGCAGGCTGAAAAGAATTAGATATTTTAACCTGGAATTGCTCCACGCTAACAACACTTCCGCCCCTAATGTTAGCTCTGACTGCCAGACCCTCCATTGTCTCGGCGGAAAAGTTCTGATCGAATACAAAATTGCCAAGACTATATGCTATCCATCCATTTTTATAGGCCTCCGTCTCCTGAACAACGTGCGGATGATGTCCGATTATAAGATCTGCACCCGCATCAATAAATGAGCGGGCTATAACTCTCTGGGCAGAACTTGGTCCGTCTGCATATTCTTCTCCCCAGTGTAAATTAATAACAATGATGTCCACCTCGTCTTTAAGTTCGCTGATTAAACCCTGCACGCCTTCCACATTAAAATCGCTTATTCCGGGAGTTTGCTCGGTGGCCTTAAGCGAATTCGGATAAAGATCCGTGTAAGCCAGAATGGCTACTGAAGAGGTACCAATTTTTTCAATGACTGGCTTGTTGGCTTCTTCATAGTTTCTGCCGGCACCCATTGGTTCAATCCCGTCTTCCTGAAGGAGTGTAACCGTATCACTCAAAGCATCTCCGCCCCAGTCCCAGATATGATTATTTGCAATAACAAGCGCATCAAAACCAGCAAAGATCAGCCCCTTGATAACTTTTGGGTCTGCCCGAAAGGAATACTGACTCCCCTGATCCACACCGCGTGCCGAAATCGGCCCCTCAAGGTTGCCAAGTGTCAGGTCGGCTTCTCGCAGGATATCCGCACTTTCTAAAAATGGATAGCGATAATCCCCGAGTTCTTCCATTTTCCGGCCGACGTTACGCGAAAGCATTATATCTCCGACGAAAAGGATCGAGACTCCTTTCAATTCGACCAATTTAGCTTCGTAATCTATCCATATTCTGGTTAAAGCCGACTGCATTTCGGCCTCAAGTAAATCGGAATAACTGTTGCGTGCAAAGCTGGCGACAAAAAACAGCGAAGAGCAGAACAGCCCCGCCAAGAGCACTCCCCAGAGAAGGCGATAGTTCGGACTCTTCACTACACTAATTTGGCAGCCCTGCGAACGTGCTCAAGAAGCGTAGACACGTACCCATATTCATTGTCATACCACGATAGTATCTTGACCAAATCACCGTCCACCACCTTAGTGAAGCTTAGATCTACGATAGCCCCGTATGGTTCTCCCAAAATGTCGCTGGAGACGACTTGATCATCAACAACCTTCATGATCTTTTTCCAGCGAGAGCTTTGCGCAGCCTTGGTTAAAATAGTATTGATCTCTTTGACTGAAGTTCTACGCTTAGACACCAAGGTGATATCGGCGATAGAGCCAGCAATGATCGGCACCCGGAAAGCAATGCCGTCGAATTTATCCTTCATAGAGTCAACCGCCCGGGCCAGCGCCGTAGCTGCCCCGGTTGTAGAGGGCACTATATTAAAAGCCCCGGCCCGGCCCCTTCGCCAATCGCTTCCCCTAACCGGTCCGTCTACCAAGTTCTGCGTGGCAGTATAACCATGAACCGTTGAGAGAATAGCCTTTTTGATACCAGGCTTTTCTGTTAAAACAGCGATAATGGGTGAAATAGCATTGGTCGTACAGGAAAGGTTAGAAGATATTTTAACTGACCTAAGTTTCTCTTCGTTAACTCCCATTAGAACTGCTGTTCCATCTTTACCATCAGCATCTTTTGTCGGAGCAGTGATCACCACCCGCTTAGCACCTGCTTCAATGTGCCCCTTGGAGGCCTCATATGATTCGAAGGCGCCCGTAGCCTCTATAACGATATCCACACCCAATTTCTTCCAGGGTAATTTGGACAACTCTCTGACCTGCAGAACTTTTATTTCTTTACCGCCCACCACAAGATTGCCGCGACGGACATTAACATCTTTTGGGAAGCGGCCGTAAACACTATCGTATTGGAGCAAATAAGCAAGATTGGCTACGTCCCCCAGATCATTAATAGCCACGACCTCAATACCTTTTTCCCCGGAGGCTTGGCGGAAGAACAGCCTGCCTATTCTTCCGAACCCATTAATAGCGATTCTTGTCATAATTTTATTATATCTTATCTATTCGAAACGGACGCTTACTTTATCCCCCGTCTGGATACCAAGCTCGCTCGCTCTGCCCGCAGCGATTTCCAGCACAGATTGCACTGGTGCCGGTGAATGATATCTCTTGAGCCGGGCAGAAGGTACTCCAGGCTCGGGCAAGGCCCCCTTCTCCATACCGACCACCTGGCTACCGTTTATCCAGAGAATATCGATGGGTATTCGCATATCCTGCATCCAGAAGACACGGGTCAGGGACGAACCAAAGGTGAAGATCATGCCTTCGTCGGGACCCAGAGCATCTCTGCCGGATAAGCCCAGAGCTCTTTTAAGGGGATCATCGGCGATATCAACCCTAAAACTATTGTCCCCAATAGCCACCATTCCCTTTCTATACTCGCTTTTCCAAAAAAAGTTCTTATAGACAATAAATGTTCCGCTTAAAATCCCAAGTATGATGATGGGGATCAGATATTTCATTTCTTTCCGTATTTTAATTCGTAGGCAACGATACTGAAAGCGATCGCAACGTTCAGCGACTCTTTCATTCCCGCCATCGGAATCTCAAGGATCTTATCAGCCCTTTCCAGAACGATCTCAGATAAACCCCGCACCTCGTGGCCCATAACCAAGGCGATCTTATTTAGAGAGTAGCTGGTGGGGAGAAGGGAATAGTAGGGTGTCGAATTTGGGTGCTGTTCGATTGCCAAAATTTTATAACCCTCCTTCTTTAGCTTATCTAAAACTCTTGCAGTAGAGACACGTTTTTCGAACGGAACGGACCCCTCTGACCCCAAAGATGTTTTAACGAACTTCGGCCGTATACGCCCCAGTTTATCCAAAGGTGAGGGCGTCAGCCCGCAGAGATAGATCTTTTCAGCCCCGAGCGCATCCGCCGTCCTAAAAATAGAACCAGTATTAAACATGCTCCTAATATTATCCAAAACCACAACCATGCCATTAATAATAGCAGGCGAAAATGAAAGTGGAGCCGTTGTGCGACTCCACTTAGCCATTGACCCCCCGGATCCGGCCCCACAGAACGTAGAACAGGATCGAGAGACCAACGAAGAGGCCAACCGTGAACTCGGCCACAACCGAGCTCACGACGACCCGAACGAATACGTCCATCTCTCCTCCCGGAGATCTCGAGAGGGGGGCGACTCTGTGTCACCCCCCTCTTTTCTTCGAATTCACTTTCGGCGGTAGAACTGGATGCCGAGCAGAAGAACTCCCATCAGGGCCGCAGCGCAGATACTACGATCCATGACGGGGTTCCTCGGTCCACCCACTGCCAGATCCATCCCGTACCCGATCACCACATACATGGCGACGAAGTACAGAATGCCAGCCAACAGGTTGAACAACCAGCTTAGAGGATGGTGTTCCATAGAGGAACTCCTTTCCTCCGCCCCTCCCCCAACTCGTGTCGGAGGAAGCCCGCCGTGAGGGGGCCAGCGTGGCCCCTTTTTCTAGGTACAGTATTTTCAAACTACCATATTTATCATAATCTGTCAATCCACTGCAGTACTCGCCTGGAGCAAGTGAAATATGAATTGAAAAGCTCGCCCTAAGCGAGCAGAGTGAATCGAAAGGTCTCGCCCCGGATTCATCGAAGGGTCCTCCCGACAGGATTCGAACCTGTATTACGAGATCCGGAATCTCGCGTCCTATCCATTGAACGACAGGAGGATTGGGTTTGGGGTGGACCTGGGGAGAATCGAACTCCCGCCTGCGCAATGCGAATGCGCTGTTCTGCCACTGAACCACAGGCCCGTCGGGCTGCTGGGATTTGAACCCAGTCTACGGACTCCCGAAGCCCGCGTGCTGCCGTTAACACTACAGCCCGAAGCGAGGAGAACAATGTCTGACTCGCCTATGCATTGTCTCCGAGCCGACGGACTGTATCAAGCGAAGTGATACAGTCCGAAACTCGCTTAAGTCTATATCAAACGTCTTCTCTGCGTAAATCCATGACCCTACTTTACAAAGTATTTCTCCTTGATGGCATCATCAATGCGTTTCTGCGCCCCATCAGCGGATTGGCGGGCTTTCTCTGCCATCTCTTTTAATTTCTCCTCAGAAAGTGTATTTAATTCCCTTGTTCTGTCTGATAAGTATTCAAGTGTATTTTTATTCGGATCCTCCAGCACCTCCTCCAGGAGAGCGGCTAAGATAAAACCCATTTTGGGACCCGGTTGTATGCCTATGTCGGTAATCATAATGTTGCCGTCTATCTTTAACTGTTTGACGCTTACCGGCTCTCCTTTGGCTTTTTCTATCATCGCCTGCAAGTGACGCAAGCGGTAGGGCTGGGCTTTGGGTACCCCTGAGCCGATGCGGTCTGCCTCGCGCAGTTTTATCAGATCGTCTATATTCTCTTCTCTCACTCTACTGATCAGGCGCCGGACCCCTTTTTGCGTCACCGCCTCGGGATCGTAAACAAACATGTGCTCGCGCACCAGAAGCGTGACCTTGCTAGTCATTTCTTTCGGGAACTTAAGCCGATTCATGATATCCCGTATCATCTTCTCGCCTAGATACTGATGCTGATAGAATGTCCAGTCTCCTTTCTTTCCGTCTTTCTCTTTCTCACCTCTCGGGTCGCTCTTCCATTCTCTAGTTTTAGTCTTAGCCACGTCGTGCAAAAGAGCAGCCAATCGGAGATGAAGCGGAAAATCCTGCTCAACAGTGTACGCTAAAGAGCGCACGTTGTGCTCAAAGATATCAAAAGCATGGTGTTTGTTTTGCTCCACCCCCGCCCCGCCGGCAAGTTCCGGTATTACGATATCCAACAATCCGGTTTCAAGCATTAGTCTAACGCCATTTACCGCACCTTTTGTCATCAAGAGTTTAATTAACTCGTCCCGGACACGCTCTGGGGCAACCTCACTGATCGTTCCTGCTCTCTCCGCGATAGCCCTTTGGGTATCTTCCTCGATCTGGAAACCGAATCGTGAGGCAAACCTCACGGCCCTCATCATCCTTAGAGCGTCCTCTTCAAAACGCTCTTCCGATTTTCCTACTGCCCTGATAATTCTGTCCTGTATGTCTGTCTGCCCGCCATATGGGTCAACGAAGATATATCCATCTTCTGTTAGGTCCATAGCAATAGCGTTCATTGTAAAATCACGGCGCGCTAGATCTTCCTCTATATTCTTTGTAAATTCCACTTTGTCCGGGTGCCTATGATCAGCATATCCGCCCTCTTTTCGAAAGGTGGTAATTTCAACTATTCTGAGCTCCTCTTCCTCGGACCCAGTTTTCACCGATACCGTGCCAAACGTATTCTCATAAACACTCTCGGGAAAAGTTCTTTGGATCTCTTCCGGCGTTGCATCCGTAGCAATGTCCCAATCTTTCGGTCGAATACCCATCAAGAAGTCTCGGACACAACCGCCCACCAGATAGGCTTTATATCCCGCCCCCTTCGATGCATCGGCTAGCGCCTTTATTTCTGATGGAATTTCCATGTAATCTATTTCTGTTTCCCAGAGTTTGAATTGTCTTTCTGTCTTAGACATTACAATTATAGTATAGCTACGGAGAGATTAACCTTTTATTCTGGTGCCCCGCACAGGACTCGAACCTGTAACCTTCTCCTTAAGAGGGAGCAGCTCTGCCAATTGAGCTAGCGAGGCGCGTCCCCGGGAGGATTCGAACCCCCAACGGCTGGTTCGAAGCCAGCAATGATATCCATTTCACCACGGGGACAAGCGAGGAGGAAAATAATAAGCTTTGCTTATTTATTCTCTCCGAGCGCCGTTATCGGCGGTATCGCTACGGGGACTTATCCCTTCGCGACTTCACGATAACAAAATCGTACCTATTTTCAATATTACAGAATGCCCCTCGACATGAGTCGGGGGGCATTCTGTTTTTCCACTCGGTGCAATCCTCTCATGAGCTCGCGAAGGGGGGTTCGCAAGCTCATGAGAGGAGCGGGGGGGCGGGGTCCACGACGATGTGGAGCCCCGCCCCTTTCCCGGCATGGCGCGGCAGAGGCGCAAAAAACGAAGGTGCTACGACGTTCAGACGGGGTGCATACACCCTTCTCCTTTCAGATTCCCAAGATCAGTTCTAGTGAGCGGCCCTACTCGTGCCGCCCCCCTCAACGATCTCCCAGAGACCATTGAGGGCCAACAAAGGTTCGTCTCCCCAGACGAACCTTTTGATCATGGCGATAATCGCCCGAATCATATGGTCCCCTAAGTCTAGGTGCCCCATACGTACCATATATAATCATATTTGTCAATATATATTCCTCTCCCCTCGTTAGTAGCTTAGAATAGAAACTAATGGCTGAGGTAAAACTTCTAACTCCCTTAGAAGAAGTAGTGGGTGGAGCCCAGAAACGCTTTTTACGGCATCTGAAGCGGATGGATATTAAAACCGTTAAAGATTTGCTTTGGCATTTTCCTGTTCGCTATGAAGATCGCAGCGAATTCCTAAAGATATCTGAGCTGAAAAACGGTGAAGAAACCACTATCCAGGGCGTAGTCCAGAGTACACGCACTCGCTATCTCCCATACCGCAAATTATCTATCACAGATGTCCGTATCGCTGACAAGAACGGCGATACGTTGACCCTTTCTTTTTTCAACCAGCCCTATATCGCCAACACCCTTAAGGAGGGTAGGGTGGCCAATTTTTCCGGCAAGGCATCAGAATATAAAGGGAAAGCAACTCTACGTTCGCCTGTTTATGAGTTGACCGAGGTTCGGGGCAAAGTAAAAGAGACCCAACATACAGGGCGGTTAGTTCCGGTCTATCACGAAACCAAAGGACTTACCTCCAGGGGTTTACGTTTCATTATCAAACCCGTCCTGGATAATCTAGAAGAACTTCACGAATATATTCCAGCCAAAATTCTCCACGAGCTTGGCCTGCCGGACGTCAATGAGGCTCTCCGGCAAATTCACTTTCCGGACAAAGAAGTTAATGCCCTTGATGCCCTGCGCAGTTTTGCTTTTCGCGACCTGTTTCTGCTCCAGCTACGCAATGCAGAGGAAAAACGGCGCCTCCGCGAACAAAAAGCTTATCCGATCAAATACAAAGAATCGGATCTGAAAAAAATCCTATCTTATCTGCCATTCGAACTTACTATCTCCCAGAAGAGAACGCTCAATGAGATCCTGGGGGATATCAAAAGGAATCACCCGATGAATCGATTGCTTCAGGGGGACGTCGGTTCGGGCAAAACTATCGTAGCCGGCTTAGCTGCTTTGCTGGCTGTAAAAAACGGCTATCAAGCCGCCTTTATGGCTCCGACCGAAATTCTCGCCCGCCAGCACTTTCACACTCTCATCAAATTCTTTGAGGAATACGAGGGTGGTGTTGCCCTATTGGTGTCCAAAGAGACAAAGGTCTTTTACGGAGAGGAGTTGGAAACTTCCATTAAAAAATCTGAATTAGCTAGAAGAATCTGCTCCGGCAGAGTGGGCATCGTGGTCGGGACTCATGCGGTCATCCAAAAGAATATCCGGTTCAAGAACCTGGCTTTCTCGGTGGTGGATGAGCAGCACCGCTTTGGAGTGGGACAAAGAGCCCTGCTCGCTGGCGGAGAAGAAGTTTTCCCCCATTTCTTATCTATGAGCGCCACCCCTATCCCCCGCACCCTCACTATGACCATTTTCGGCAACCTAGATCTTTCTCTTATCAACGAGCTGCCTCGAGGACGTAAACCCATCACCACCAAAATCGTTGAACCGCAGAACCGCAGCAAGGCATACGATTTCATTCGCCAGCAGGTCAAGATCGGCAGACAAGTTTTTGTTATCTGTCCGCGCATCGAAGATCCTGATCCGCCAGCCGGCGGAGATGAGATAACCTCAAAGCAAAAGTTAGCTTGGGCGGTCAGGGCGGTGAAGGTAGAGTATGAAAAACTCTTAAAGCATATCTTTCCTGAGTTAAAAGTCGGGATGCTTCACGGGAAAATGAAAACACTAGAGAAGACGGCTGTCATGCACGCTTTTGCCGAAGGACAAATCGATATTCTCGTCTCAACTTCAGTAGTGGAGGTGGGTGTCGATATTCCCAATGCTACTATCATGATGATCGAGGGCGCTGACCGCTTTGGTCTATCCCAGCTTTATCAGTTCCGCGGGCGTGTCGGGAGGGGTGAGCATCAATCCTTCTGTTTGCTTTTCACTGATTCTAAATCCAACGCTGTTCAAAAACGTCTCCAGTCGCTGGTCACGGCCAAAAACGGCTTTGAACTGGCGGAAATGGACTTAAAGCTTCGCGGGCCGGGAGAATTCTTGGGTGATGCTCAGACCGGCATGCCTGACCTTGCACTCAAAGCACTTCAGAGCCCAGAACTGCTTAAGACGGCGCAGGACAAAGCCGAAGCCCTGCTCAACGAAGACCCAAATTTTGAAAAATATCCTCTCTTAAAAACAAAACTCGCGCAGTTCAAACGCGAGATACACTTGGAGTAGGACTATATAAAAATGAAGGAGCCCAGGTCGGAGGGGCTCCTTCCCGGGCTCAAGCTATGAATCTTGTTTCCCATTAAGGGACGGTGAGGGTTCCCTTCCCCGAGCAGACCACTGCCGGCAGACCAGCCGCCCTAAAGAAATGACCCGGCACGGCCCTGATGGTCTCCTGAATTGGCCGATCGCTCTGTTCAACCCACTGACAACAGAGTCTCGCTGCTTCCCGGGCAGCTGCTTTCTTGGGGTCACCGGACAGAGAGCGAATGTCTTCAGCGCACGCTCTTTCCAGATCAAAAACCACTGCAGCCTTGACGCTCCACACAAATCCATCCCGCTCTCCCCCGACCTGCACTCTCATTTCTCGGTCGATGACGAGCGGCGTGTAGACAGAAAGTGGGCGGACAGGAAACGCTTCTCCCGGATAGAAAATGCGACCGCGGAAGACAACCAGTTTGTTCTCGGCGACGACTGGCCTACGCCAAACGAATGGCCAAACAAGCAGCACAACCGTGAACAAACCAGCCAAGGCCCAAACCATGATCCCTTGCTCTGTGTGATAGCGGTCGATCCTCGCGGGATCTACGGTTCCCGGGGTAACCGTCTCGACCATTGCGAGGAAGAAGCCATCGAGCACCAAGAAGAACCACGACAAGCCGCCGATAGTCCTAAGGACACTTTTCCACCACGACCCGCCAAAGGCAAACGCCCTGGCCCCATGGACTTTACCCGCCGTCAACCTATTGAGGGATGCCATCGTCACGAAGCCCCCGACAGCAATCATGAAAGGGTTCGGGTCAATGTCGCCCTCAACGCCAAAATCCCACTGCATGAGATGGGCTAGACCGACCATCGCTCCAGACATGAACACACCCGTGATGATGGACAACCAGTCCCAGCTCACTTCCTTGTGTTTCTTCACGACAGACCTCCAGTCTTTTTCACTTATTCAGACCTCAAAGAACAAAACATATATACAATATTTTATGAAGGAGGTCAAAGATCAAATGCCGCATCGTAGACAAGAAAATGTACTATATCCGGGTCGCTCGCATCGGTGATGTCTTCCTGGTTAAACACTAAATAAACTATTCCTCCGTCATTGGCTAAAGACTGGCTCCAGGACATATCTACCCCCTCACAGGGTGTGGCGGCGCTACAGCTTATCCCGATTACAAAAACTCCGTTGGCCGGCACGGTATCTCCTGACTCAAAATTCTTCTTCTTGATAGCCGTAAAATCATCTCCCGCTCTCAGGTATTGGAGAGAGAAGGCCCCTATCAGAACATCAGTACTGGTGCTATTAGATATTATTACCCTTTCCAGACCGTCATCCGCACCCTCCACATCAAACACTATTTCTGTTATCTCCAAACCGGTAAGGTCTGGCTCTTCTTCTGGAGGGGGCTCTTCTTCTCCGCCGTCGGGTGGTTCTTCTTCTTCAGGCGGACTTTCCGCCCTAGAATTCTCTGCCCGCGGTGTTCCCATTATTCCACCGACACCATCACCGATATACGTCTGCCAAATCCCTTCATCCACTCGCTCGGCAGTTCGATAGTCTGGAGAAGCCGTACCGCCGATATTCCCCCAGTCATCACCCACGTCCACGACTTCGTCTACTAAATTGCACGAAGCATCGAAAAGTCGAAGAGTCTCCCCGGCGTTCTGCAGAACGCCGGTGTAGGTTTTATCTGCTGTTACACCTCCCACGGTATAAATCGCTCCTGGATCATCGCTGGCTAATATACGAGTCAGCAAAAAGTGGCTGCTGATTTTATCATTCTCATCGAAGACGATCTTAATTTCTCCATCCTTATCCAGAAGCTGCCACCCAGCCAATAATGTTTCTGCCGCACTTGGGTTATAAAGTTCTATCCACTCTGCCGAAGTTGAGGAAACACCACCAGCCCAGGCCACCTCGTTTATCAGAACAGCGTACGTAGAAGTGGCGATCGTCTCTTGGCTGCACCAATCCACCGCTGGCTCATCGGAGTGCAGAGAAGAACCTCCGCTACCCCCGGAAGTATTCGCTGGGGTTTTATCACTACTGACGGCCTTGCTGTTTTGCGCTTTGGGCGTACCCATCACGTCCTCCTTACCCGAACCGCCATATGTATGCCACTCGCCTTCGTTGGTTCTCTCAGCGGTGCGATAGTCAGGAGAAGCAGTCCCACCGATGTTTTTCCAGTTGATGCCGACATTATCTACTCTATCTACCAGCACACAGTCGGCGTCAAAAAGATATAAAGCTTCATCGCTATTCTGGATAACACCGGTATAGGTCTTGTCTACCCTCTTCCCGGCCACCTCGTAATCCATGACTGGGTCTTCAGTAGTCAGAATTCTGCGCATTAAGAAATACCCATTAATCAGGTCCTTTTCTTCAAAATCAACCGCTGTCAAACTATCTATATCTAATAACTGCCATCCAGCTAAGTTCATTTCACTCCTTCCGGGATAATAAAGTTCTATCCACTCTCCGGAAGTGTTGCCGCTTACTCCCGACCAGGCCACTTCATTTATTAAAACTTCGTGGGTGGGTTTGTTTAAATCCACCAGGGAGCAATTGACCTGCTCATCCGGCAATTCTTCCTGCTTAATCGTAGTGATCGGCTCACTATTCTCCGCCCCGGGAGTGCCGAAAACTATCCCCTCTGCGGGCCCGCTAAAAGTGTGCCAAGATAAGCTCGCGCTTCTCTCTAGCGTACGTCTCTGGGCAGCATTGCCTGCCGGCCAGTTAGGATTAGCCAGAGCCTCATCTTCTAGCTGGCAATCAGCATTAAAAAGCCTTAAGCCGTCGTCTTCATTGGCTAGGGCTCCCTTATAAAGAAGACCGGCACTAATGTGGGGTATGGACCCATCATCTGTACGCTCTAAAATATAAAAACCGCCCGGCGTCAGGAATGTATTCTCGGCGAAAACAGCTGAAATCTGCCCGTCATCGTCGTTCAGCCTCCAGCCTCCGATATCGATGGGTGAAGGAGAAATATTTTTTAGCTCTATCCATTCATCTCGAGCGTCCAACCCACTAGACTCCGGGCCGCCCATCCAGGCTATCTCATTAATAAGGATTCTGTTTCTCGCAGGAACACTTTCGACAGAGATATCGCAGAACCCGCCATCTGTGGCCGCACCCGCAACCTCAGGAACACCAGAGCTGACTGCACCACGGGTAATAACCCTGTCCGGTTCTTCTAGGAGAGAAACTCTTGGAAATGCTTGATTGGTATCAATAACTTCTACGAACTGCTCTTGGTTGAGCGCAAACATATTCGACCACACCTCACTCATAGCCGCTAAAAGTCTAGGTGGTGCTTCCACGCCACTCGTGTAGTACCCAATTCCGGTAAAAACTCCGATGGCCGCTATCCAAAGAGTCAGTAGCCAATACCACTGCGCATACCAAACCCTCGGTTTAATACTGATAAATTCCTCAGAGAACCCTTGCTCCTCAGGATAGGACATTAATGCTTTTCAATTATACAATATCTAATCCCGCCCCAAAAAATAAAAGAAAAATTAACGAATTTAATATACTAACAAAAAATCGCGGTCGAGAAAGTTTGTTATAATGATAATGTTATTGGGTTATTAGATTTAAATTTAGACCTAGGTTAAGTGTCGCCTAAGTATTGTCTCAGTCCCTGTTCAGTCGCTGCTGGAGTGGAGAATGTCGTCGTAGATATTCAGAACTGCTTTGATGGCGTCACCGGCGGAGGTGTTGTTTTGGTTATAAAGCGAGTCAGATACATCCCCAGCTGCCCAGATGCCAGCATCTGAAGTCCGCTGGGTCTTGTGGTCAATTGTTATTTCACCCCTCTCATTTAGATTAACCAGACCCTTAACAATATCGCTATTGGGAATGGAACCGATTTCTACAAAAACCCCATCTAATTTAAGCTCTCTCTCTTCATTGGATGAGGTGTCTTTATATTTAAGTCCCGTCACAAATTGTTCTCCGATTACCCCTAAAATCTCGTTGTTAAAAATGATCTCTACCTTACCTGAATCTTTCAGCTGTTTTCGGGACACCTCATCGCCTCGCAGCTGGGCGCTCCTCTCGAACAAATAAATCTTGGAGGCATAAGGCAAAAGGTCTATGGCTGCTTCTAAACCAGCGTTCCCCCCGCCGACAACAGCCACTGTCTTATCTTTAAAAATCGGAGCGTCACAGGTGGAACAATAGACAATACCCTTACCTTCATATTTTTCTGCCCCCGGGACATTCAGTCGGCGGCGACGGCTGCCCGATACCACTAATACTCTCTCGGTCTCGTACGTCTGCTCCCCCGAGGTGAATACTTTGTAATGCTCGCCCATCTTCTCTACGGCCTTAACCCTGTCGTCTTCAACAATCTTTATATCCTTATCGTATGCTTTCAGATGCTCCTCTAATCTTTTGGCCAGATCAAATCCAGAAAGAGAACGGTCACCTATCCAGTTCTCAATATTGTCGGACACCACAGACTGCCCGCCGAATTCCTCGGTGATCAATAGTGTATTTATTTTTTTCCTAGCGGCATAAACGCCCGCCGCTACTCCGCCAGGCCCGCCACCGATAATTATCAGCTGATACATATACAGCAAAATTCTAAAGGATGTCCTCCTAAAAGCAAACCTCCCCCAGCTGGGGGAGGTTCTCATCAACTCGATTAAATTTCCGATCTAGGCAACCGGAGGAACGGCATCCCCTTCGGCGGGAGCAACGGGTTCCTCTGGCATCGGCTCGACGGGCGGAGCAGCTGCAGGTGCTTCGGGAGCAACTGGAGCAGCTGGGGTGTCCATCGGAGGTGTCGGTACAACAGGCGCATCCATCGGCTTGTCGTTTTGCATCTTTATATCCATGGGTATATTACAGACCGGGCAGGCTCCGGCTTTTTCGCTTGTTTGGTAACACTGTCTGCATTCGTAAGCCATATCTGCCCGAAGTTTTAGGCGACCTTTAGTGCTCTTTGAATCTTAACCTGATTGAACCCTACAAGAATCTGTCCGCCGATGTCAAACACCGGTACCGCCATTTGCCCAGATTTTTTGATCATTTCCTTCATTGCTCCCTGGTCTTTCGTAATGTCCACCTCAACAAAAGTAATCCCCTTGGAGGCAAAAAAACTTTTGGCCACTTTGCAGTATCTACAAAAGGGCGTGGTATACATCTTGATGATCATGGCCTTCGGTTTCATTCGTTGAATCCTCCCCATTATAAATCTATGATTAGGGATATGACAAATTCCGGGCTGAGAAGATTCCTATTTAAGAACACCTCCACTTCTCAGACCATTGTTAAGAACACCTTTTGGTTATCCTTCGGTGAAATTACCGGCCGGCTGCTGCGGGTTTTAATCATTGTTTTCGCGGCCCGCATTTTAGGTGCTGCGGGCTGGGGGACCTTCTCGTATATGACCAGTCTAGCGGCTATTTTGACGGTCTTTTCAGATATCGGCATCAGCGGAGTCATGATCAGAGAGGCCGCCAAAAGTGAAGAGGCCAAAAAAACTTATTTTGCCACCTCTTCTGTTATAAAACTCGTCCTGATAGCTGCCAGCCTCGTTTTTATACTCTTCGGCACCGACTACATTACTGGCATCCCCCTCAGCCGGGGCATTATTTACGCGACTGGCATACTTTTTGTATTTGATTCGCTCCGCAGATTCGGCACATCCCTCTTCCGAGCCGAAGAACGAATGGAACTGGAGGCGCTCATCAACATCGTGACGCAAGTCATCATTGTTGGGATCGGCTTCTTGGTCATTTTCACGCTGCCCTCTCCTGAATCATTAGCAACTGCTTATGCTATCGGGGCGGGGGCAGGATTGATCATTACAATTTATTTTCTCAGGGACTACAT
This sequence comes from Candidatus Colwelliibacteriota bacterium, assembly GCA_028718505.1. Classification (GTDB taxonomy): domain Bacteria; phylum Patescibacteriota; class Minisyncoccia; order UBA6257; family Colwellbacteraceae; genus 1-14-0-10-42-22. The sequence goes on from JAQULQ010000008.1 coordinate 17,510, forward strand.
ATCCAAGACCTTTTCCCAATTCAATAAGGCGCTCATTCGGCCAATTATCAGCGCCGCCTGGCCGATGACCCTGGCCTCTGTCTTCGGCGTACTCCTAGTGAATATCGATACGGTTATGATCGGCTGGTTTTATGATGCCTCTCAGGTAGGTTTCTATTCGGCTGCCCAAAAACCGATCGCCTTTCTATACCTTCTGCCCGCTTTCATAGTCGGAGGGCTCTTTCCAGCCCTGGCTCGACTGACACAGAAAAGCATCTCAGAGTTTACTCGGGTTTTGGAAAGAGGTATCGCCACCATCACTTTGGTTGCTTATCCCATCACGCTCGGCATTATCTTTACGGCCAGCCAGATCGTCTCCGTTTTCTATGGGAGCGAATATCTGCCCGCTGCGACGTCTATGCAGATCTTGGCACTCTCTGTACTAATCACCTTCCCCGTGACAGTTATCATCCATGCTATTTTCGCTCAGAATCGGCAGAGAGAAATGGTCCCTATATGGGTCATGGGCGCACTGGTGAATGTCGGACTTAATTTCTATCTCATCCCCGCCATCGGCATTATCGGAGCGGCTTGGGCAAGCCTTGTCACCCAGTTCGGCACCGGTGTTTTCATGTGGCGCAAGCTCAAACAAATCAACGATTTCTCTCTAAAGGGGCGCTTTGGTTCTCCTATCGGGGCGAGTGTTTTGATGGGGCTGGTCATTCTCTTAATGCAGTCCCTGAGCGCCTCGTTCTTCATAATTGTCCCGACTGCTTTCGTCGTTTATTTCTACGCCCTATATATTCTCAAAGATAAGACCCTGTATGAGATAAAAACCTTATTGACTCGAGAAAATGATTCTTAATATTAACAAGCCGGCAGATATTACTTCCCACGATGTGGTGAGCCGGGTACGCCGGATAACTGGCGAGAGAAGGGTCGGTCACGGAGGTACTCTCGATCCGTTCGCTACGGGGGTTCTGGTTGTAGCAGTCGGCCGGGAGTCCACGAGAAAACTGACGCCCCTGCTCAAAGATGTCACTAAAGAATATGAGGCCACTATTGAACTGGGTAAAACAAGTACTACTGGCGATCCTGAGGGAAAAATAGAAAAAACTTCTGGTATTCACAGGGTTCAATCCCTACCGCTCTCGGAAATAGAAGAGACTATCAGCAAGTTCAGGGGAGAGATAGTCCAAACCCCGCCTGCTCACTCGGCTATCAAAATCGGCGGCATCCGCGCCTACAAATTAGCCCGCCGAGGCATTCTGCCGGTACTGGAAAAACGGCCGGTCAAAATAGACGCGCTAGAGATCGTGAAGTATCACCCACCCCTGCTTCAGATCAGGGCGATCGTCTCGTCCGGCACCTATATCCGCAAGCTGGCAGAGGATATCGGGCAGGCGCTCGGAGTGGGGGGCTACTTAATCAAACTTAAAAGAACGCGGGTGGGTCAATACCGGCTAGCAGACAGCGTCAGCCTAGAAAGTCTGGAGAAGAAAACCGACAATAGTGTCAATGAGCAGGGGTCTGTTTCGTAAGACAGTCACATTTGTCGGCGATTGGGGCATGCTTTATCTAGCCCTCTTTTTGATGATAGCCATGCGCTACGGGACAGAGTGGCCGGATGGATGGGTTAAACACCTTCGTCCCTTTTCTCTCCTCTTCCCGGTCTGGATACTTATCCTATACGTCAACTACCTATATGAAACCCGCTTCTTCAGACCGAGCATCGATTCTGTTAGAACCATAGGGAATGCTGTTATTGTCGCTTTCGTCGCCAGTCTTTCTCTCTTTTATTTATTCCCCCCGGGATTAGTCCACCCCCGCCGCAACCTGCTGATCTTTGCGATTATAGCCTGGCTATTACTTCTCCTTTGGAGGGTCGTGTGGTACAGACTGTCCCGGCGGAGTGTCGGCACCAATATCCTCTTCGTCGGTCAGGGCGAGGAGATTAAAGAGTTGGCTGACTACCTCAAGAGAAACCCGGAGCTGCAGTATCACACTAAAAAACAAATTCCCTCTGTCCCGGGTAGATATGAAGAGCTGGACGCCATCATCCGGAACGACGACATTAAACTGGTGCTGTTCAAGCCCGAGAAGGCATCGGGGGCAATCAAGAATCTTTTCCCTATTATGGCTTCGGGAGTAATGGTGTTGGATCTGGAAGATTTCTACGAACGCACTCTGAATAAAGTATCTCCCTCCATGCTGGACAATGTTTGGTTTATCAGAAACCTAGAGAATGTCACTCAAGATATTCATGAGGTCAGTAAGAGGATTATTGATATCGCAGTCGGTTTGGCGGGACTAGCGGTGCTGATCTTGGCCGTATCCCTGCTGGCCATAATTATTAGATTAGATTCGCCCGGGCCAGCCATCTTCCGGCAGGCACGCGTGGGCAAAAACGGCAGGATTTTTCGGCTCTACAAACTCCGCACCATGAGGGCGATCAGCAAGGGAGGCTCGGCCGAAGGGGGGAGCGCCACTTGGACTGGGAAGAACGACCCTCGTATTACTAAGGTGGGCAAATTCCTGAGGAACACGCGGATGGATGAACTGCCCCAGCTTTGGAACGTTTTAATCGGTGATATGAGTATTGTCGGCCCGCGACCGGAGAGGCCGGAGTTGGTAAAGAAACTCACGGAAAAGATCCCCTGCTACAACATGCGGCACCTGGTGAAACCGGGTCTGACGGGGTGGGCGCAGATAAATTATGAATACGGCGACTCCGTAAAAGATGCTCGCATTAAACTGCAGTATGACGTCTACTACACCAAGAAGCGGACGCTTGTCTTAGATCTGACCATCCTCCTCAAAACTGCCAAAATTATTCTGTCTCGAGAGGGACGATAATCTTATTCCCTCAGTTTGCGATACAACTTTTTTCTAGAGAACCGCCTGTGAGAAATTGTCGCAGAGTTATTAACTGGGTAAATCACAGGGGGGTCGGTCTGCTAGCCCTATATTCAGCGAGGGTCTTATGAGAAAAGAGGCCGTTTAATCAAGCAAATTCGGGTCCTGAACGATAATTTTGAAGATGTTCTCAAAAAAGTCTCCGCCGGCGTAACCGATGATGACAGCCATAGCCGGAGGCAGGGTGGTCAAACCCAGAAAGGCGATGCCAAGATCATTGGTCACCCAGGCAGCCACGGCGCCGATAGCCCCGGAGAGCAGAGCCATTCCTCCGAAATACCAGGGGCGGAAAGGCACATCTTTATAGGAAAGCGTGTACTTGGTCAGGCCGACTGCCCCACGAATTATCCCCCCGATAAAACCCGCGATAATAAAAGGTATCATGGTGGGTTTATCTTAACACATCTGAGTTGGCCGGGTTCAAAGACTCACTCCGTCCCAGCCAAGTTTCTGAAAGCTGTTTATACTTTTTTCTATCTCTGCAACCCTGCTCTCCGGTGGCTCCTTTATCTTCCCCATTTCTAAGCGCCAAACATTGACTTCGTCTATCAATTTCTCCAATTCTGCAGCACGCTTCATTGTACCCAAAAAGGCTTCAGGGTCTTTATCCTTATAGAAATAGATAAGGTAAGACTGATATGTGTTCCTGATATCCCCTATGCTGCCGTTTTTTAGGAGAAACTCGGAGTCCATTAATACCGTTCTTAATAAATTTAGGGTGTCTGCCGAACGTACATAATAGTTATGGGGTGCAATAATCGCTCCATAGTAAAAGTGGGTTCTAGGGGTGTCCGGCTCGAGGGCTAGCATCTCATTCATCAAATCTTCTACCTCGTCGAATCTGCCCTGTTGGATCAGATTACGAGCTAGTTGGATCATAATCATCTGACGACCGTGGGTTCGTTCCAGCGCATAACGCAAATAAGCCTCTCCCGCCGATAAATATTGTGTGCGTTCCCCGCCTTCGGCATATAAACCCTTCATGGTATAAGCATCTCCTAATCTCTCTAGAAACCTGGCATTTGCGTACTCCTCCCGATCAACGGACTCTTTTAAGAGGCTGATCGACTTATCTATAAGCTCGTGAGCTTTTGGATCGTTGGCATCCTTGATCAGGGCTTCAACTAATTTGGACCTTAATTCTAGCTGGATATAGGTGTAAGGATGGGTTACTTTATCCAAGCTGGCGGAGATCTGCCCGACGTTATTGCTTCTAAGAGCAGTAGCAAGGTGCTTCATCTGCTGGGCGGGAACCAGCGTGTATCGAATGGATGTAAAAGAAAACAAAAGCGTAAAGATCAAGATTATAAATTTGAGCCAGCCGCTGTTTTTTTCTTGCTCGGCGGATACCTCCCGAATCGGGTATGATTGAGCGACCAAAGCCAAGAAAGCGAAGACTGGAATATAGGTAGTTATCTGGTCAAAAAGAGCCAGATTTTGGATAAAATAGGCAACGCTAAAGAAAATTCCGGCCGCACTGAAGAGAAGTTTATTTTCACTCTCCTTTTGGTTCTCGGATTGGACATTCTCATCGCGAGCACGACACTTTAGCAAACCATAAATAACTAACCCCCAGAGGGTGAGGTAGGCCAATAGCCCCAAGAGCCCGTTAGCTACCAAAACATCTAAAACCTGATTATGGGCCTTATCAAACCATTCGGTAGAATATTTAAAATAGGCGGGGTTGTAATGAAGATCATAGGCAACACTGAAGTTCTCAGATCCCCAACCGAAGAGAGATCTGGTCCAGCCTTCGTTTGCAGGATTGACGCTGGCGAGGCTAGAGCCGGCGGACAGCAATCGGGTTTGAAAAGTATTATCGTCACCGCTAGGCAGGCTAGCCAAACGATCCAAGCCCGGTATATTCTCCCAGACAGGTTGATTAATGGTAAGAACAAAGTTGATAACGAACGCTATGTAGGCTAAGAGCAAAATACCTGCGAGCACCCGAAGATTAAAGCTCCTCCTGCCCCAGCGAAAGTTCACTCCTTTTCCCCGCCACAGAGCATAAACCAGCAGGGCTAGCAAACCAGCTCCTAAGCCGATGAGGGCGCCACGGGTTTTGGTGACAAGAATACCCCCAAGAGCCGCAAGGATAGTTATTAAAGAGATCGCGCGCCACAATTTCCTTTTAGACCAAGCCCACACCACTAGAGCGGCGAATATGACAAAAATCAGATAAGCAGCAATAAAAGCCGGGTTGCCAATGAAGCTACCTCCCGACCTACCGCCTTCTTCTAAAAAGTTTAGGAGGGCGTCTAGAATAATCATTAAACCAACGAAAAGTGTAATTTTTGAGAAAGTCAGCCAGTCTCTTTTCCCGAAAAGAAGGAAGGCGCCTATGAAAAACATCCAAAAATAAATCAAATTTAGCAGACCCTCTCCACGCTCCACATTGCCAAAAAACGAGCGATATGGATTCACACCCATGAGAGTACTGACCGTCGCCAGCAGCAAAAAAATGGTCGCCGTTATAACTAGTGGATTTTTGCTCAACCGGTGCCATGCCTGCCGACAAAACTCTCTATTCTTAAATAGAAACCAGGCAAAAAATACGGAGAAGAGGGTAATAGCTAAGCGTAAAAACAGGACTTTTCCGAAGATAAAAGGAAAGAGCCCGTTGCGATAGACCACCGTAGGCACAAGGGCTAAAGATAACAGTAACCACTTCGAAATCCTTTCCAGATAAACCGGTCGTGAGATAAACATACTAATAGTGTAGATTAAATCATAAAATTACCCCCCTAATCCACGCGCAACACAAAAGCCGCCCCGAAGGGCGGCTTTTGTTGTCTGTTATCTCACGGTCAACCGAAGCTGTCCAAGAAATAACCTACTAGCACTCAACCCTACATATCGTTCAAGAAGAGAGAACCCGTCTTGTATGATCCGAGGTTGTAATTGTAGTAGTTGACAAAGTCGCCGTCGATGACTCCGCCAGCAGCCTCCGCGGTGGTCGCATCAATCCAGTTGATTGACTCGAGCACCACTTCGTATGAGCCGTCTGCGGCAGCATCACCGGTCAAAGTGACCGTCAATGTGAAGGTTCGGTCATCGTCTTCCTCAATCCAGAACTCACCTCCAGCCTGGTCGAGATTTTCTGTGTCAGCGACATCGAAGGCGTCATCCGAGACAGTGGCTACGCCTCCAGACATGTTGATGTCATACACAACACCCTGTCCGGCTGCATCCGCACCATTATCATCTTCCTGTGACGCATCAACATACATGTTGTCTCCGAAAGCTGCCACCTTGAAGACAATCTCGTATGTACCCTGGTCGGTTTCACCACCCGCGTCGGCAACGAAAGTTCTTTCCTTGTCGATACTGACTAGTTCCACGCTAATACCAGAATCGAAGACGGCGTGAGCCTCACCATCCGCAGAACCTTCGCGGTCACCATTGGCAAGATCTTCACCATCCTCGTCTTCAACATCAAAGGCCTGCCTCTCGACAGTACCAATGTCACAAGCGATGGTGTCACCGTTGTCGATTAAGACACCGCCAGTTGAAAGGAAATCTCCCTTGACCACGAATGAGTAGGTCTCACCGGCAGTCAAATCGAGGTCCATGTCATCAAAGACGACTGTCTCCTCGTCCGTCGGGATATTCTCGGACTTCACCTTCTCACCATCCATGTACAGGTAAACAGCTGAGAGCATTTCATCAATGTGACCAGCTCCTGTAACAGTGAACTCTACCTGAACATCATCCAGGAAGAGATCTGAGTCGCCCTCGACCTCCAAATCAAAGGCCATAATGGGCTCATCGTCAGTCTCGCCTGTGTTGCTGATGTCGATAACATGAGCAGTGTTGATATCTTCGTCACCACTGCTGATCTTCATCACAACATCGGCTGAGGTCGCAAAATCTTCGAACGAGAAGGTTACAACGTTCGTTCCGGGATCCTCTGAAATAGTAGCGCCCGTAGCATCCTTAAAGCGGATGTTATCAAACTCCACATCCCAGGTCTCGGTGAAGTCGTTAGTATCAAGGTTTCCGACGCCGGAGACAGCAATTCTCAGACCCTCGGTCTCACCAGCTGCGATTATAGCGCCGTTATCTAGGGTGATAGTCTTTCTCCAAGCACTATCCTCGTCGAATTCATCCGCGTCAACACGGGCGTATTCTTCGTCTCCCAACCATACGGAGACCTCGTCAGCGTAGTCCTCGAACTTGTCGTTGTTGGCTGTGTTCTGATCAAGGTCAATAGCGACAGCAGTTACCTCAATGTCAGAAGAGTCGTCTACCTCGATATCCAAGCCGTAGACGATGACGTCTTCCTCTCCTTCACCAACCTCTTCGTTGCTGTAGCTTGAGTCAACTTCGTAGTCGCTGACCGAACCGGCGCCTCCTTCGAGGTCGCCAGCCTCTTCCTCCTCCTCAGCCGCAGAACACATGCTAGTGTACTTGGCCTGGGAGATAGGACCCCAGTAACCAACTGCAGGGGCAACCCCATTGGCTGCCTGCCATGCAGCGACAGCGGCTTGAGTAATCGAGCCGAAGTAGCCAGTGGCTCCACCACTAAAGGTGAAGTGGCCGGTACCCGTGAGGTAGTTCTGCAAAGTGGTTACGTCCGGACCGGTGGAGCCTATGGTGAGGCTTCCGCTCCAGTTGTAGCAGGTGGTGGTGCTAGTGTCTTCACCACTCATCGCTGCTAGTTGGGCTGTCAAAGTTGCGATCTGAGCTTGAAGCTCAGCAATCGTTACCGCGCCGGCGATGGGCATCAAAACCCCACCGGTCATCGACAACGCTGTCGCAGCCGACAGACCAAATGTTATTAATTTTTTCACTTTGTATTTTTATTTGATTTCGACTTACTATTTGGCTTGCGCCAAAATTCTCGGGGGTCCTGTTAACCCAAAATTTGCTATCGACCAAAACAAAAATTGGAAGACCCTCTAGCAACTTCTATTTGCTCCCCCTGTGTCCCGACCGTTGTCGGGATCAAAGAGAAGACTTTGCGGTTTTTTACTTCCGCTTGCAAGCGGGACAAGCCGCTACTGATCCGGCAGGCGGACCAAGTAGATCAACCGGCCTGCCATTAATGTTCTGAAGCTGCTAGATCTTTCTGCATCTATTGCAGAAAACAAATCCCCTCGCAGGGACTTGTAAGAATTTTAGTATATCAAGCCGTAAGCGACAAGTCCTAAAAAGAAAAGCTGTGAAAAGCTTCAGACTCGGCTTACGCCTATTACAACGCCCATAAAATCCCCTTGTTACAGGCTAAGACAGGATTATGCCAAAGTGTCAAAAATCCCGGTTTTGGGTTCTGAAAGGAAAATAATATCATCGGGCCCTGCTCCCTCGCTAACTCCCTCAGGCTGCACTTCCAAATTATCTCCTCCTCCCGCATATTTGAGATAGCTATAGGGTCCACGGCTTCCCACCCTCTCTACAAAACCCCTATCGATAAGAGCACCGATGTCGTTTCTAAGAGTTCTCTTGCTTACGCCCTGAAAACCACTTGCCAGGTCAGCCATACGGCAACCATCGACGAATTGCCGTATGAAATTAAGAATTTCCGTTTGCCGTTTACTCGGCTCTACGCCCTGGCTCGGTCTTTTGCCGTTTACTTTTTCTCTCTTAAACGGCAATTTCTGTTCTTCTTTCTGGAAAAGGTTAGATATGTCTGCCTCGACGACCTCTTCGCTCTCTTCACTGACCAAAAGATTTCCCAAGCGCCTTAATTCCCTAATAAGCACTTGGGTATTCGTTTCCCCCACCTCCCCTATTGACTGAGCAAGGTTTAAAAGGCGCTCTAGTCTATGGATGGCCTCTTCGTCTATATAAGCCGAGAGCTCAACGGCAGATCTTTCAAGTTCTTTTCTTAGAAAAGCGTGTTCGACAAGAGCACTCACGCGGAAAACGGCAAAACTAATATCGTGCACCAATTCAGCGATGGAAGAGTTCTGGAACATCGGCAATAAAATAACAAACCGATATTCAAATGGCAAGCGTCCGCAAAATACGCTATCTTAAGAACCTTAAAAGACTAACGCCGGTCATCTCCGCCGGCTTAGAAATACCCATAAGTTCCAAAACGGTCGGAGCAACATCTGAAAGTGCCCCGATGCTCGTTTTCTCAATTTCATCTGCATAATGTTCCGGCTTCTGTCTTTCATAACCGTTAGCCACTACACAGATAGGGACAGGGCTGGAATTGTGCTCCGTCTCAACTCTACCCGTTCGCCTGTTTAAAACTACTTCTGCATTTCCGTGGTCAGATGTGATGATCAAAACTGCATCGGTATTCAGAACAGCGTTCATCAGCAAACCCAGTTGCTCATCGATAGCTATAATAGCCTTCTGGGTCGCGTCTGTGTTCCCCACATGCGCCATCACATCAGCGTTCGCAAAATTAACCAGAATAAAATCGTATACTCTCTCATTGATAGCCGCGAGCACTCTCGCACCCACTTCCTTCACTCGCATTTCGGGATAGTTGTCTATCTGCGCCTCTGTTCTTGAGGGAATGACCACCCGGTATTCGTTCTGCATGGGCAATTCATCCATACCGTTGAAGAAATAAGTAATGTGCGCGTATTTCTGCGTTTCTGCCACCCGCAATTGCAACTTGCCGGCATTCGCCAGCACTCGCCCCAGCGGATTAATCGCTTTTTCCTGCGGGAAGGCCACGGGCATATGGAATCTCGCACCGTAGTCAGTAAAAGATGTTAAATACAGGTCTTCCGGGACGACATGTTTCTTGGCCTCAAAGATGCCAGCTGCCGGATCCGGCTTGCCGCCCGCCTCTTCGTCCGCAAACATCTCTACTATCTGCCGGATGCCATCCTCCCGGAAGTTAAAGAAAACAACCGCATCCCCCGCGCTTATTTTTAGACCCTCATTCAAAACCAGCGGACTAATAAATGTGTCATTTAGACCTCTCCCATAGAGAGACTGCAGAAGAGCCGAAAGGTTATGGGCAGCAGTAGTGGGAGGAACCGCTCCGACCATAGCGTCATAGCAGGCTTTGGTTTTGTCCCAATGGAAATCCTTGTCCATCGCAAAAAGGCGTCCGGATAAACTGCCGATCTTCTCCTGGGGCAGCCGTCCCAAAAGCCTAACAGCGCTTTGCGGAGGACTATCTATCCCATCCGTGAAAAGATGCAGAGCATAAGGGATATCTTCGTCCGACATCATCTTGATAAGCGCCTCCAAATGTTCGAAGGAGCTGTGCTCACTGCCCTCTCCTAGTAAGCCGACTAAGTTGACTTTGGTTTTGTTCCGGAGTGCATGGCTAACGGCTTCCTGTAGTTCCATATTCTTAAAAAAACTGCCGTCACGGATAGCCAAACTGATGCGCGGATAGTCTTGATAGAGTACCCGGCCCGCCCCAAGGGTCATGTGCCCGACTTCGGAACTGCCGGATTCATTCCAGGGCAGTCCCACCGCAATACCGGCTGCCTGCAGAGAACCCGCCAGATAGTTAGACCGGATATAATTGAAGTTCTTGGGAGCGGCCATATAGATAGCATTCGATTCGTCTTTCCGGCCGATACCCCAGCCATCTAGTACCAGTAAAACCACTGTCCGCTTAGTCATCTCTCCCTAAAGTTTATCACAGGACAGAGGCTACACAGTTGTCAGTGCGGACAGCCCCGTGTTAAGCTTTTGGGCGAAATCAATATAATATAAATGTAGCTATGCATATTCTCACTATTCTGCAGGTAGCAGTGGCCGTCATCGTTATTATTCTCATTCTGCTTCAGCAAAGATCATCGGGGGCGGGCGGGCTCTTTGGCGGAGGCGGAGGGGGCGGATTCTACCAGCGCCGGCGAGGGGCTGAAAGAATTATCTTTATAGCTACTATCGTGGCTGTAGTTCTGCTGATAATCCTCTCAGTGGCTAACTTAATTATTTAGCCCAACGATCTTGAATGAAACTTCTGTTCAGGAACCCTATTCCAAAACTTGTTAAAGCACTCTCGAAAAAGGAGCGTCTGGTTTTCTATGTCGCCCTGGCGGTTTTCAGCGCCTCCCTTTTAACTTATAGCGCGCTCTTCGTCAAAACCGGAACCTACGTTCTCCCAGCCGCCGGCGGCACGTACCGCGAGGGTATGGTCGGCCAGCCAGCCTTTATTAATCCTATTCTGCCCTCGGGGGCTTCGACAGAAACCGACAGACTTCTCTCAAGGCTTGTCTTCGCCAGTTTGGCAGATATGGCAGAGACCGTTAAACATTCCGCGGACGGGAAAATATGGAACGTCAGACTCAAAGATGGCATTCGCTGGCACGACGGCGAAAAGGTAACCGCCGACGATGTGGTGTTCACGGTGGATACTATCCAAAATCCGGAAATGCGGTCCTGGCTTCAGGGCAGTTTTGAAGGAGTAACCGTCTCCCGGGTCAGTGAGCTTGAGGTTGAGTTCACCCTTCAGAACAGCTATGCCTTTTTTGCCGAAGACCACCTTGCCTCTTTCCGCCCGATACCCAAACACATTTTTGCTGATATCCCGGCGGTTAACTTTACCCGCTCATCTTTCGGATTAGCCCCGATCGGCTCCGGCCTTTACCGAGTGGCTTCGCATGAGAAGGACAGCAAAGGCTACGTTGAGACCTTGACCCTAGAATCCAATCGGGATTATTTCGAGCGCTCGGCTTATATAGAGAACCTTATCTTCAATTTCTTTAAAAAGGAGGCTGACTTGGTTAGCGCTTATAACTTGGGACAGTTAGACGGTTTTGGCTTAAGCACAGCCGAGAGTCTTTCTGAACGTCCCATCCTGATCCGCCATCAGCTTCACTATCTAAGTTCATCCCGCTACTACGCCATTTTTATTAATCAGAACGTTGCGCCCAACGCCCTCAGTGACGTAAGCGTGCGCGAAGAGTTATCCGCCGCCATTGACCGCGATGAGCTGATAGACACAGCTCTGAATGGCCAGGGCACACCCTTCTTCGGACCCACCCATCAAAGTCCTGAGCCCACAGCCAGCTTCAGCACCGAGGGGTTTGAAGGGCTGAATCTAAGGCTGATAGCGCCGGAGGAATCTTTCTTGGTTAAAACGGCGGAGAAAGTAAAAAAAGACTGGGAATTCTTAGGAATTCAGACAGAGCTGATAGTCAGGTCTTCAAGAGATATCCAGCAAGACATTCTGCCCAATGCCAACTATGAGATGCTTCTCTTTGGCAATATTGTTAAGGAAAACGGTGACTTATTCGCTTTTTGGCATTCCTCGAAAACATCTTTTCCGGACCAGAACCTTGCCCTCTACCAAAGCAGTTATGTAGACGGCCTGCTGGAAACATACCGCACCACCTTTGATGAAGAGACTCGAGTCGCTCTGCTACAGAAGATAGGCGATACTATTGCTGACGACTTTCCGGCCATTTTCCTCTACTCACCTAATTACGTATACATCACCACTCCCAGTCTGGGAGGGTTTGATGACCAGAAGATCATCAATACCAGTGACGACCGATTCGCTGATGTCGCCGATTGGTTCGTCAAATCAAACCGTTCTTTTCGAACGCCGATTGCTGCTGCAAAAGACTCCACCTAGGACTCTTGCCAATTTTGACAGTTCTAAGATATACTGTGGCCAGTAAGATATCTCCT
>JAQULQ010000009.1 GCA_028718505.1 Candidatus Colwelliibacteriota bacterium
CTGTTCTTTATCCCACTTCCTGGGATTGTATTCCGCAGTTTTTAACGAGTCCGCGGAAATATACTCGATTTTTATGTCTTTTTTGGACATCTTATTTATTGGCTGTCTCCAACAAACAAAAAGCCCACCTCGCAAAGAAAACCCAAAAAGCACCTTTTTAAGTTTTCTTTATGAAGTGGGCACAACCGAGGAGAACCTCTTTGGCGGGGACCAAATTGATCCATCGCCTCCTATCACCCAAGGGTGAGATAAGTGATACGCCACCTGTGAGCTATTCGATTGTGAAGGGCAGTCGTTTACTCGACCTTTTAATTATAGCATATCGACTATACGCCTCGGCCCACCCTTTGGGCCTTTCTCTCCCTCGCCTCAGCAAACTCCTCTGCGTCTTGGCCCAGCCGAACATCAATACCCTCCTTATGTCTAAAGAATCTTACCCCTTTGCCCTGCGCTTGTGCCTCTTGGATGATCTTCTGAATACCAGGGTCTTGATAGATAAAACTCCACTTACCGTTAGCAAGCTTCCCGTCTGTTGTATAAGCTTGCTGCTCCCTCTTAGTATGAATGGCTTTCTGGATAACCCTCCAGACTGGTTTAGGCTTCCGAGCTTTGATGGTATGCAGCTGTACGTCGGTAATAACTATATCCACATATTCTCCCACTACCTTCAATCTATTCTTGGGTAGATGAAACCTCAAGTGGCCTCATTAAGGAAAAAGGTGGATAACTTTTTGGGGCATTCGGACCCCCGTTTTGGGCGGTAATAGCGCAGCTCCTGGGCGTTCTTACTTCTTCTCTCCCCAACGTAGTTTCGCTCGAATAGGACCAGACTGGTTCGCTAGATTTATGTTCTGGACCTTAAGAAAGTCTAGAATCTCCGATGCGGGTACGGCCATCGATATGGCGACTCTTTCTGCGCGATTATCTTCTTTCTGTTTTTGCATAGCTGACGCAACCTGCATACCCACAACTTTCCCGTCAACAGTAAAGGCGGGGCACCCGCTTGATCCCGCATACATCAGAGCATCGATCTCGTAAAATGCTCTTTCTCCAGACTGACCCTGATTGGCTATAACATAATTAGAAACATACGCGCCTTGGAATCGTTCGAACAAATTAAATTGGCGTTTACCGTCTGGTGAGAATTGAACATTCGCTATGGGGAATCCGAGAAAGCCGCAATTTGTTCCTCGCGGCATAATTTCTTTTTCGAATCTTACAGCGGTGGAGTTTTTGGGCTTCTCTATTTTCAGCAAAGCGATATCGTGCACTGTGTCCTCGGCCACAAAAACGGCTTTTTCCATTTGCTGTCCGATATCAGGCGTTCTAATAAGTTCAAAACCTTGGTGCACTGGTCTACTAGGATCAGCCTCTTGGTGAACAGAGTGAGCAGCAGTAACTAGATAGCCAGGCGCAACCATAAAGGCCGTACCGTTTGAAGTGTTCACGGTTTTCTGCGGACCATTCTCCGCCACAATTGAAGTGGCAAGAAATCCGTAGGTAGCTTCTCTTATTTCCTTTGAGGCCTTGCTAAACATGGTAATAATCAGACCAACTCACGCCCTTCTCTAAAGATACGGAGCCGGCCGTCTTGGACGACCATCCAAGACATCTTTCATCAGTAAGGAGTAAAAAGCAAGAGAAGGCCGCCGTTAATACCAGGAGGCAGAAATCGACTGACGAGAGGTGCTGACATACATAGAACACATCCCCGCGACAGTTGGTAAGCGTCGAGGTCGTTGGTGCATTACAACCAGCGCAAGATATAGTATCGGCTCTAGTGTTGTACGCCAGTATCGCCGACTGATCAAAAGCTGAAACAGTTAATGTGCCGCCAGCCTCTTTTTTAAAGTCGTCCCGGGTAACAGAAAAGTTTGTTATGTAATCTTTCGACGATGCATTCCTAAAATAGTAGCCCTCTTTTTCTGTGACCACACCCGAGGTTATACGGGTGACATCTTCAAATCCTTTAAGGCGGCGGGTGTCTATATTTGTATCAATAAGTAGAAAACGCTCACTGACGCTATTCAGTTCCAGAAGCTCTTCTATAAACTTATCTCTCGGGACGGACGGGGCAGTTAGTGTCAACTTATCTAACTTTGATGTTTTGGACAGAACCGCACCAGGTACTTGCCCAAGCTCAAAGTTCACAATCCCGGTGAGCATATTACCCTCTGCAAATCCCTTAGGCCCTAGGATCTTAGCCGAACTCGAGAACCCACTGAAATCACGATTGAATCTTGTCATTTTTGATAAATAAACTATTCGCCTCGACCATTATAAAACGAAAAACGGTATTTCTCCGTTTCACAAAGGCCTGTTTCAACCTTCACGAGCCGGAGGAAATTGGGTACTGGGTCTCTTATGAAGGCCCCCGGTTTGTTACGCCCCGTTATTCAATTTTCGTTACCATTATAGCATTTTTGCATACTCTTTAACAGCCGCATGGCCAGGGAAAACGCCGCTGGTTAGGCACACTACCGAGATATCTCAAAACCCTTGTCCTGTGTACCATTTGTACCGTTCTGGGAAATACCCAAAGCGACCCATCCCCATCCGCCTAGTGCCTAATCTGACCCCCAAGAGGCCTTGTGGGGGTCTTGATCCTCAAAGTTCTGAACCGACGAGGGGAGCAAGTAGTATTTAGCATTATCTCCAACCAAGCTCCCTGGCCGTGACATCGCATATTACAGCCTGATTAAGATTAGAGATTTCAGTCTCATCACCTGATCCGGGTTTGTCGGATGCTATAGATTGAGCCATCAAGCAACCCTTTGTTTGTGGATACTTAGGTATTTTATTTGGTTCCGGTATGCCCTCCGGGTCTTTCACACAAGACTGCAATTCAGGGTTTACATCACAAGGCCACGTGTAGGAATCACTCGCCCCAAAACTGTGACCCAATTCATGAGTAAGTGTCACTACATTATCACTCTCTTCTGGAAGTCCCCATGTGGCGACTGCTGTAAAACTTCTTCTGCCAGTTGCACAACTCGTAAATACATCATCCGATCTACCGGATAATTGCCAGTCAGTTAAATATATGTACGCAATTACATCGTATTGTTTTTCATCAATCCCCCTACTTACTGCCTCGTTAACAAAAAACTCTGTCAGATTAGCGTTGCATGCCCCCTCCTCGCCCTCAAGCCAGCGGCCGCCTACTGGTGGATACTTTGCGAGCACATAAGGACCTTTTACGTCTATATCAATTGATAAATTTGTGACACCGTATTTTAAAGCTTCCTTTTCATAGAAATCCTCAATGTAATAGACGGGGTGCAACGTTTCTACGGCGTCTTCTTCTCCGTATACCGTCCTTTGAACATTTTTAGATACCCCCTTATTGGGGTTGTTAAAGATATCGAGGAAAGAATGTGTTTCTAATATGTCATAACAATCACTTGAATGAATCGATTGGTTTGAACCAGGCACCCAATAATATCCAATTTCCCCACCGGAGCTAGAGCATCCAAATGTCTTTTTCAAATAAGCATAGTATACATTGTCGTAGACGACATTCTCTGGTGCGAATTCTACAATTCCCACCCTTATACTGTTCGTACCACTATTGTGCTCTACGGCGGTTGTGTCGTTATTGTCCGTTGTTGATGTGTCTGTGTTGCTTGGGTTATCTGTATCGGTAACGTTGGGTTCTTCGACCATCTTACTAGGATAATTTTTAAAAATGGAGGTAAACCCAGCTGTTGCTATCGCAAAAATTAAGATTCCTCCGATCAAATATAAAAGAGGCTTTCGCATACTGGTATTATAGCCCAAACGGGCTCTAACATTGTCTACTCGGGGTATCCGAACCTAGCCTTAACACCAAAAATAGGTTCGAACTTCGTCCATGCTGCGGAGCCGTCCTTCGCTAAAGCTACGGAACGGCTTGCTGGTTCCGTAGCATGAGCGAAGATTCTCGCAGGCAATTGGTAGTCCGTAGCCTTGGCGTAGGATACCTGCCTGCGGAGCTAATATTGACTTTTACTATCTCGTGTGGTTTTTTATTTTCAGGACCCGACAAAGGAGTGCTCTGTGTCCGGCTTCGACAGCGAAAAGAACAAGCGGGACATCATGGCTAACCAGATTGATCGTGACCCAGTGGGAAGGAGACTCACCCCCGAGGTTCGGCAACGAGCAATCGAATTCGCTGCTGATATCTGGAAGGGGCAGCTAGGTGCTGGTGAAGCAGCTCAAATCGGCATCGAGCACGTCACCCAAGACATTTTCAAGTCCACTGAGTAGTCCAGACGCCGCCGCCTGAGTGGAATACTCCGCTCATCCAAGGCGGCGTTTCCACATCTAAACCCCCGTGAATATCAATACTTTCTCCAAATCTCTTTTAATACCCAATCCAGAATTCTCCTTCGATTACGTTCGGGACAAGTAAACCCTTCGAGTTCCTCAGGGCAGGCGTGTCCAATAGGGAGAGCTGTGACCAGCTTGCTATATACTTGAGGTATGAATAAATTAGTTATTCTTCGTGGGCCCTCTGGCTCTGGTAAAAGTAGTGTTGCCAAAGAGTTGCGAGAAGGGAGTAAAAATAAGGTTGCTATTATCGACCAAGATTATCTACGCAGAATAGTATTAAAAGAAAAGGATTTGCCCAACAGTATTAATCCCAAACTAATATTAAGGGTATCACAATTTGCTCTAGATAATGGATATAACGTGATTGTAGAGGGTATCCTTTATTCAGCTCACTATGGGGCAATGTTCGATGAACTATTAAAATATCACCCTAAAGAAAATTATGTATATTATTTTGACATCTCCCTAGGCGAAACTCTAAAAAGACATATTACTAGAGATAAGTTTAGTGAGTTCGGAGAAAAAGAGATGAGACAGTGGTATGTGGATAAGGACCTATTGGGGACTCGGGATGAATCAATAATCTCTGAAAGTTTATCTAAAGGACAAATTGTTAAAAGAATCTTAAGAGAAACTGGGTTATAGAGATTCTAACATCGTCTACTGGGGGGATAAAAAAATTGCACGGCCTGTACGTAAAACGTATTGACATATCCGTAGAAATATGCTATATAGTCTGACGTGGATGCTCGATGTTCATCGACCCCGTAAGAGGAGGTTCTGATGCAACAGGATCGACGAGACAGGGCTGGGACGAGGGTACGCCTCATCTCTGGGGTTCAAACTCGGTTCGGGATTGTCGTCCGGCGGATGTCCCCCACTCGCCGGGTACCGGAGGTCTTCACCCACGTCCGTTGGGACGATAAGGTCGAGACCTTTGAGAACCGCGACAATCTCGTGGCTCTGTAGTAGGTCTTCGAACGAAAACAACACGGCCGCCAATGACTGGGAGAGTCGCCTCAACAGGCAACGCTCTCACGAGGCGGCCTCTCTCATTCTTAGACTTGCAAATATCAATACTTTCTCCAAATCTCTTTTAATACTTATCCGATCCAGAGTTCTCCTTCGACTACGTTTGGGACAAATGAACACGTCCAATAGGGAAGGCAACAAGGAGATTGATGTATAATCTGGGAGTATGGAAGACCTTCACAAAAGGTGGCCCCACAGATGGCTAACCCCGAAGGCATCACCAGGAAATTCGCCCATCCACCGATACGGTGTTTTTGCTAAGGAGAAGATATTTAGGGGAGAACCTATTAATGTGTTTGGCGGCATCGCTATACCCAAAACCGACATTAAAGAATATCGGAATATTATGGGTCACGCGGGATTACAAGTAAGTGACAATTTCTTCATTGTCCCGTCGGACAAAAATGAACTAACGGAACAGGGCATTTTTAATCACTCCTGCGAGCCAAATATAGGATTCGACTCCAGCGTAACGATGGTGGCTATTGAGGATATCAACCCCGGCGAAGAACTAGTAATCAATTACGCTTTTGTAGAAACCTACTTCGACGCCTTTGCCTGCAACTGTGGCTCGAAGTCCTGTAGGGGCGAAATTGACTCCGACACCTGGAGAGATCCTGAATTTATCGAGCAATATTCTGAATATTACTCTCCCTACCTAAAAGACAAATTAAAGGGATAGATTCTAATAACGTCCACTCGAGTGAGCATTGGTGGAAAAACTTGGGAGAACATAGTAGAAAGACAATTAAGTAAAGTTGTGGTATAAAAGAATCCGCCTATATTGATTCCGTTTTTGTTCATTCACAAAGGAGCGCAAGATGCCCATTTACATACCGAAGCAGATCGTACCGCTTCAACCAACGACCGACTCGCCCCTGTTCTTTCTCGCCGGCCCTATTCGTGGTGGTGGCGACTGGCAGTCGCAAATGGCTGATCAGATCCTCAATCAAGAGCCGTCAGCACATATTGCCTGCCCGTCACGGTGGGATAGCACACATCGGTTAGCACGTCACTTCCACCAACCATTCTCGCAGGCGAACAACCGGCAACTCATGTGGGAGCGTCACTATCTCAAGCAAGCCGGACTCGAGCCGAATGTGCCCGGTTGCGTCATCTTCTGGCTTGGTCGCGAGAGCGTCACCAATCCGCATCCGGGACCGGAACCATACGCCATGGACACCCGACGCGAGATTGGGAAGTTCACTGCCTTCATGGAGATAATGGATGTTCGCATGGTGGTCGGCGGCGACCGTGGTTTCTATGGACTCGACGTCATTCTCTTCGAGTTGAGCGAGGTCCTCGGAAAGCCATTCCCGTTCTACGAGACCATAGAAGACGTCGTTGCCCAGGCTGTCCTGACTGCTCGGCAGTAGGTAGTGCGATATACCCCCCCCTAAAAAGACCCGCCCCGCAAAGGTGGGTCTTTATTTTAAGTAGTGGGCACAAACATCCGATTCGCAGTAAAGAAAGTTCGAAGGTTGGAGGCCCAGGGGGCCGATTTTCCTTGATTAACCACGGACGATTACAGTACAATTTTTTATATGAATAAAAGCAAAATGATATGCTCCATTCTCGCAATATTGTTTGGTATATTTATGTTTGTATATGGCGAATTTGATGATAGCCCCGGAGGGCAACTATTCGGACTCCTAGCGGTTGTTATCGGCATTGTAGGCGCGATAAAGAGCAAGAGGGGGGTCTGACTAGAAAAGGTTCTAACTCTGTTCACTAGAGAGAGCAACAAGGGGTGGTGTTGGAAATAGCTTCTGTTGACTATAGCTACGGCGTGTGGTTTCCTTGTGGCAAGCAGAATGGGAGGTTCCAGAATGCCTTGGTGGGTCTTACTCATCGTTGTACCTTTCGGACTCTGGTTCTCAAGGTTGGTCTCCATCAACATCCTGGTGTCAGACCAGACCATTCCACGTGGACTCCTAGTCGGACCGTGGTATTGGCCACGGGTTCTCACTCGAGAGCAGCTACGGAAACTACACAACGCGAGCTGATGTCGCCGCCGATGAGGAATGCCGCCTCGGTCTTCTCCTCTGAGGCGGCGTTCCTGTTTTGGAGGGTTCTAATAATGTCTCGTAGGGATATTTAAATTGAGATTTGAAGCTCTGAAGTGGGTTCTCCTCCGACTAAGTTCATAGTAAGCATAGTCGAACTTCTCAGGATGGGTGAACCCTTCGAGTTCCTCGGGATAGGCGTGTCCAATAGGGGGAACCACATAGCTAGACAGTATAACGTTAGTGGCGGGATTATCGGAAAACTGGCTTTAAAATAGAGACTAGTGCTCTATAATGTAGATATTATGAATAATTTATGCTCAGGTTTTGGAGTGGGTTGGGGAACACCAGCATGGATGAGCGCGTTCGCTCTCATTCTGCCCATCTTAGTACTGTGGAGTATTTTTTGGAAAGGGCTCGCTCTGTGGCACTCTGGACGACGAGGCAACGCCTGGTGGTTTGTAATACTTCTTGTCGTCAACACAATGGGCATTCTCGAAATTGTTTACCTTTTCGGAGTCTTAAAACTGAAGCTCTCACAACTTTTTAGTAAGGAGTCGGTGTTCTAGAACCTCCGTACCGAATTCTAGTCCTATCTACGGAGCGCTATCTTGACTATACATGTAGTGTATGGTATTTGAACTACACGAACATTAAAACGAATTCGTTTCTGGTCATTTGCGCGTCAATTCTGGTACCCAAGTAACCAGAAACGAAAGGGAGGTGTCTGGTATATGGCAACAACTGTGAGCCTCATCCGTTCTTGGCTCGAACAGGCCAAGGAAAACGGCGCGATCTACGTGATCGTGGCCTGTGACACGTTCGACTGGTCAAACTACCCCGTTGAAGTCGGCCCCGAAGACGACTTCTACAAACAGCACGACGAGTTGGACGGTAAGAACATGCAGATGATCGTGGAGGTCTACGACTTGTCGATGGACCTGGATGCTCAGCTCGCCGAACGTCGGGCACACCATCCGCCGCCGAAGCCGTAGACCCACACTCCTCAAGAGCCACCAACAATCGAGAGAGCCCTTCACCGGAGCCTCTCCCGTGAGGTGGCTTTTCTCGTTTATCCTCTCGCAGATAAAGGAGGTTGTTAATCAGTGAACCAACCCTCTGATTGAAGCTTCTTTTTAATGATGCGCTCTTTATTTACCCTGTCCCCTACGGTGACGTAAGGTGTTTTTTAACCTACCCAAACGCGTCCCAGGCTTACTATCATCTGCAAGTTCTGTTTCCCAAAACAGAAAATTAATTCCGTTGACACCCTCGGCTTCTTCTCTAAGACGAGTCTCTATGAAAGAACTAATTTTCTCTTTATTCATATCCAGCTCCTCCTCCGAGAACCGCCGTCTATTCTGTAGATCATCTCCGTCTCCCCTCTCATTACCAATCAAGCGAAGCACTATATCTTTGATAAATAAATTCCTCCTAGCACGATTAAGATCGGCCAACTCCGGACGCTCTTTAGACATTCTTTCATAGATGCTATTGAATAGATCTGTTATATAAGTTTTATAGTGTTCTGGGGCTTGCTGATATTCTAGGTCGTGTTGCTCCTGCTCTAGGATTCTTTTAAAAGAATCCTCAACGTCCTTAACACTCTCCGGCTCTATACCTTCAAGGAATTGTTTACCCCCTTCCTTTTCCACCCTCAAATTATACATCTAAACAAACCTCGACATTGTACGCCAGGGGGAACTAGATCTAAGTTTTGAACCTTAAACTAAATTCGAACTTCCCTTCTCCGCTAAAGTTACGGACGGACGGGCGCCTATGCTACGGAATCAATAATGTTATAGTTATATCTATGGCAAAAAGACGCATGGGGGTGGGCAAGCACAGAAAAACGCACTCTCACAAAACCAAGAAGAGGTTAGAGATAAAACGACTGATGCTCGAGGCTAAGGCGAGCAAGAAGAAACATACCGCTTAGATTAAACCTGTGACCGAACGATAATATTATTTTTAAAAGCGCCGCGTTGTGTTAGAATACGAAGAAATATAAGTCGGCGAAAACAAAACAATTGATAGAATATGGGCAAGGTCTCGCGCGATTTTATTTCAGAGGAGAATCGAGAGTATAAATTTAAGATCGGCAAGCTGGTCGCCTCTTCGTTGGCCGGGTTCGTTTTCGGAGTTTTAGGCGCTAGTATCGTTTGGATAATAATCATCCAAAACTTTGGTTTAGCTGTTAAATAGACGCAGCTGTGAGAGTTTGGGTGTGCGGCTTAACTAGACCGATTGACGTTTGGGATGTTGTATGCTATGTTTTAGCCTGATCAAATCGGGACTGGGGTAAAAAGTGGTCGAGTTTTGTCCTTCAGTATTCTAGGTTTGACCGTTTGTTCGTAACAATCAAATAAGAAACAATGGAAGGAAAGATTGCTCGACTCACTGATCGTGGATACGGGTTTATCTCTCGCGAAGGCGAAGAGAAAGACCTCTTTTTCCACTCAAATGAGCTCGTCGATGTAAAATTCGATGACCTCAAGGAAGGTGATAAAGTAACCTTTGAGATAGCGGAAGGTCCTAAGGGGCTGAACGCCACTCAGGTTAAGAGAGCGTAAACAAAAAACAGCCCCCGAACGGGGGCTGTTTTTTGTTTGCCTAGGTTTTACCTACGATACTGCTCACGCCTCTTGCGATAGCAGTCTCGGCAAGAAAGCTGATCTAATCTCTGTGGGTCGGGCTCAAAAGGAAGCTCTTTGATCTCGGCACCGCACTTACCGCAAGTCCAGTTGCCCTGATACATCTTCCTCTCACCGCCGTCTCCCTGATTTTCGTCTCTCACTTTGCTCTATATATTATCGAACCTTTTTCTCGAGCAAAGCGGTATCCCCTATACCAATTCTTACTCGAACGGGTAAAGTATACCCCAATCTATATAATCTCGCTATCTTCACGGTCTCATAGGCGCCGAAGAAAAGTGTACTGAAGAAGAGGTCTCCCAGCAGTGTCATCCTGAAAAAGGGGATGCCCATTATATAGGCCGAGAGCAATCCGCCCAGGGTAGGCGCGTACCAGTCTGAAAATATCCAAACAGCAAAATTCGTGGCGAAAAAAAAGAAAGTTGAACCGCCCAAAGACCCCAGACCGATTCTCAAAGGGGACACCTTCCTCCCCGCTAGACTGCCCAAAACGGACATCATTAGAAAACTGCCATAGACAACAAACATCAGTTTATAGTCATAAAATCCGATAAAAAAATCGCTGACGCCAAGGGCTATTATCGGGACTATGAATTTAAGCCGCCCTGGCAAAAAGGCGCCAGCAAATAAGAAAAGAGCTCCCACCGGCGTAAAGTTGGGCGCATGAGGCAGTAAGCGCAAAATGATGGTCAGCAAAACCGCTGCCCCCGCACACAGCCACAAAAGCCTATTGTTGCGCATTGGTAAGTCTCCACTCGACGGAATCGCCGCTCTGAATTGCATAAGCGCTTGCTCCAATCTGGGCATAGTTCCCATTCACCCAATATTGCCAATAGGCGCCGCCTTCACCGCCGCTTCTGTCGCCGATACCAGTGACCAGCATCCCTAAATCCCCGTAATCCTCGTATTCAAACTGGATGTTTTTAGCACCGGTCAGTTTTTGCGTCGCGGAAAAAAGTGTTTCACCAGCAGTAAAAGGGATATTCTGATAGAGTTCGTTTTCATCTCCGTAATCAATTGCTAACGTAAAATATCCGGCAGCGGCAGAGTTGTCCGGTGCGACAGCCGGCTGGGTAAAAAACTTGATGCCGACACCGACAACTACAAGCAATATAATCCCCAGAACCCAGTATTTCAGTTTTTTAGCGCCGACATCCATATTAGTTTAATAGATAATTCAGGTCTAGAATTCTGCCCAGGCTTTCTATCTGAGCCTGTACATAGGTAGGGATACCCACAACACAGCCGGAATCCTTAATGGCTATCCCCCCAGAATTACCCTGATCGATCTTGGCCGAGGTTTTAAGATAACGCGCGCCGCTGCGAAATTCAAAACCAGAAATGATGCCATCCGTAACTGTCAGAGTATCTCCTCCGATACCCGGATATCCCAGAATCGCAATGTGATCACCAATACTAGCCGTATTGCAGAGGGGTGTGGTCGCAGAATCACGAGCCGCTTCATCGAGCTGACTAAAAGTCCCGGCTCTGGAGTGTTCTTCAACGAGAATCGGTTCCAGAAAAGCTAAGTCAATATCTTCCTCGTAAAATTTATAGCCTTTGCTTTTATAGACCAGGTAAGAATTTGCCTGCTCGGGGTCTGGATAAACAGCTATAACGCACTGCGACTGAGAACCGTCTTCAGCTTCAACCACGTGCAGATTGGTCTGAATATAATAGGGCCCTATTCCGGAAATGGAGGTCCCTTTATACAGCATGCCCGTACCCTGCTGGAGTCCGCGCGTTAACGAATCCCTAAGGCAAACGAGTTTGACTACTGATGGCGCAAAGTCCCTTAACAGACTGTTAAGAGACAGCTGGCCAGAGCTTGACGTGTTCTGAAAGCTTGCCACCGCCTCTTGCAGCAGTTCTTCGCTGGCCTTCACCTCTGTTAATTCGGTTTCTTGCTGACCGATCAAATCACGCTGAGCTGAAATCGTTTGCTCATTTTCGCTCACAATTCTTGCAATCTCTTCCTGGGCCTTTCTTAGCTCCTCATTAGTCTCGAGCAGTGAACGTTTAGTTTCACTATAGAGACCGTAGGTGGCCAGGGAGATAACTACCAGAACGGCGAACCAAAGGGTGTGTTTATCCTGCTCCATGCCTTATCCATTATACCGGAGAGCACGACTCACTCAAAAGACACATTTTAAAAAGGCCCGTGGCGGGCATCCCAAAACAAAATAATGAAATTATATTGCCTAGGAACAGCCCCCGGATGCACCTCCACAATCGAGACAGGTATAGCAAGAGCCGCTTTGAACCATCATCCCTCCGCACTCCTGACAAACCACTCCCGCATCAACATAGCCATTGTCTAAATAACGTCCGGCAATAGATACAGATTCGATATACCGTTTTTCCTTAGTCTCAATGCCGATCTGACCCTCTTCTGGGTCAGCACTAACGATAGGTTCGGGCTCTTTTGACATCAGACCCAGGGTGAATAAATCCTCCTCCGGCAGGAACCTCAAGGCAAGATAGCGGAAAATATAGTCAACGATGCTAGTGGCCACCAATATTTGTGAGTTCTCGGTGTAACCAGCTGGCTCAAATCTGGTACGAATGTGTTTTTCGGCTAAAAGTTGGAGTGGCACACCGTGCTGCAACGCGATCGAGATAGAGAGAGCAAAGGCATCGAGCAAGCCAGCTAATGTGCTCCCCTGCTTGGCCATTCTGACAAATATCTCCGCCAAGCGGCCATCTTCATAGGCACTATAGGTCAGGTAACCTTTGTGACCGGCGATAACGAATCGGTGCGTTTCTGAAGAGCGAGTGTCTGGCAAACGTTCCCGACCTCCGACACGAGAGGCATTGTGGACCTCTTGGGCTTGAGCAGCCATTGGTCCTGTTCCGCTTTCGGTCTTGCTCTTGGGGACGGATGTAGCTAACGGCTGAGAAGCCTTAGAGCCGTCCCGATAAACTGCTAAAGCCTTGATGCCCAGCTTCCAGGCCATCACATAGGACTCTTTGATCTCATCCTTGGTGATATCATTAGGCATATTAAAAGTCTTAGATATCGCTCCCGATATAAAGGGCTGAACGGCGGCCACCATTTTAATATGTCCTTTCCAGGAGATCGCACGTGTACCGCTTTTAGGGCAGATAGCTGTATCAAAAACAGCCAGGTGTTTTTCTTGGATGTGAGGCGCTCCTTCTACCGACCCGTGCTCAGCAATCCAAGCTACAATATCTTCGACTTCCTCCGATCCATAGCCCAAACTGGCCAAAGCGCTGGGCACCACCCGATTAATGATCTTCATCCAGCCCCCGCCCACCAACTGTTTTGTCTTGATCAATGAAAAGTCCGGTTCAATACCAGTTGTGTCACAATCCATCATAAAAGCGATCGTCCCGGTCGGAGCAATAACGGTTACTTGAGAGTTCCTAAATCCATTCCGCCTGCCTGCATCGAGCGCCTTATTCCAGATCTTGACCGCTTCTTCGGCCAGATCTATCTGGGTCATCTGGGGATTGGTTTCAGCTAAGGCCTTATCTCGATGCTTAGCAATCACTTTCAGCATCGGCTCTTTGTTAATTCCGTAACCTTCGAATGAACCTTTCAGCTCCGCTAACTCAGCCGAAAAACGATAAGCCTCGCCGGACATCAGGGATGTGATAGCGCCCGCCCAGGCACGCCCTTCGTCAGAGTCATACGGCAAACCCTTAGCCATTAGCAAAGCTCCCAAATTGGCAAAGCCCAGACCGAGCTCTCTAAAATCACGGGCGTTTTGGGCGATTTTCTCGGTGGGATAGCCAGATCCGTTAATCAGTATTTCCTGAGCCAAAATAAATACTCTCACTGCCTGTTTGAATTCGTTAACTGCAAAGCCCCCATCCTCTTTCAAAAAACGCAACAGGTTAATGGATGCTAAATTACAGGCCGAGTCATCCAAGTGCATATATTCAGAGCAGGGATTAGAAGCATTAATCCGCCCCGAGTTGGGACAGGTGTGCCAATCATTGATAGTGGTATCGAACTGCAGACCTGGGTCACCGGATTCCCAAGCCGCTTCAGCCATCATATCCAGCAGGTCTTTAGCCCTATAAGTGTCTGCCGTCTGCCCGGTGGTGCGTAGCTTGGTTTGCCATTCTCCATCTTCGGCCGCCGCCTGCATAAACTCGTCTGTTACCCGGACTGAATTGTTGGCATTCTGAAATTGGACAGAATCCCAGGCGGGATTATTGAGGTCTGCCATATCGTAGCCCGCATCGATCAGGGCGCGGATCTTTTTCTCCTCATCGGCTTTACAGCGGATAAAAAGCTTGATGTCCGGATGATCTATGTCGAGAACGACCATCTTGGCTGCCCGGCGCGTAGCTCCCCCTGACTTAATCATGCCAGCCACCGAATCAGCACCCCGCATGAAAGAAACTGGCCCGGAAGCAATACCCCCGCCCGAGAGCCCTTCCCGGGCCGAACGCAGATTGGAGAGATTAATGCCCGCTCCAGAACCGCGCTTAAAAATCAACCCCTCATTTCTGATCCAGTCCAAGATAGAACTCATATCGTCTTCCACCGAAAGAATGAAGCAGGCCGAGCACTGTGGCTTGGCATGCACTCCGACGTTGAACCAAACGGGAGAATTAAATGAACCTTTTTGGTGAATCAGTAAATGAGTTAATTCTTCTTCGAAGATCTGCGCCTGTTCCGCATCTTTGAAATATTCGAACTCTTCGCCCCACCCGCGGATAGTCTGCACTACTCTGCCAATCATCTGCTTCAGGCTCCTCTCGCGTTCCGGAGAGTCCAGTTTGCCCCGGAAATATTTAGAAGCCGTAATGTTGACTGCGTTGTCAGACCAAAAGACTGGGAATTCGACTGCCCGCTGTTCAAAACTGCCAACCCGTGCATCGCGTTCGCTCCATTCAACTTCATCAAACGGATGTATCCCGTCTTGGGTAAATATCCGGGATAACTCAAGACGCTCAGTCTGACTGTCTTTCTGTAAAAAATCCAAAACCATATTTTTCGAATCGTCCATTTAAATATGAAGAGAAGCGCTCTAACCTTGTGCGCTCATTCTAACCCACTCGGGGTAATTTCCCAATGTTAATAACTCCGGGATTTCGAGACCTCCTCTACCTTCTTCTTCTCCTTCTTAGAAAAGCAGGGATTTCCCACACTTCTTCTTTGTCTTTACCGTCTCCCTCCGTGCCTTCCCCACCCTTACGTTTCTTGGCCGCACCATTTTTCTCACCTTTTCGGTCATCCCTGGGAAGTTCGTACTCAATATCATCATCGGTCTTACCTATCTCATCTTCATTGTCTTCACTAAAGAGCCCCAGGCCATCCTGCTCTCTGACGAAATGATGAGAGCCGTTGAAGCCGGTGGCGATCAGGATAATCTTGAAATCACCTTTTTTTAATTTACGATCATGATGGGCACCAAAAATGATCTTTGCGCCTGCATCCACGTTCTCAGTTACCATGCGGGCAGCCTCATTAACTTCGGACATCTTGAGGTCACGTCCGCCGGCAATACTAAACAGAACGCCCCGCGCTCCGTCAATCGAGATGTCCAACAGGGGTGAACCAATAGCCTCATTGACCGCCTTAACAGCCCTGTCTTTTCCTCTGGCTACTCCCACGCCTACGACTGCCATGCCTGCATCTTTCATAACCGCACTGACGTCCGCGAAGTCAACATTCACTAAACCCGAGGCGGTTATCATGTCAGCTATCCCCCGGACTGAGTTCTTCAAAATATCATCTATTTTATCGAATGCCTTCAGGACGGGCGTGTTGGCATCGATAATATTAAAAATGCGGTCATTTGGAATGACCAAGAGTGTATCCACTCTATCTTTAAGTTTGGCTAATCCTTCTTCCGCCAAACGCATTCTGACAGACCCCTCAAAAGAAAACGGCTTGGTGACGACGGCCACCGTTAGAATGCCCATATCTCTGGCAACGTCCGCTATGATCGGGGTGGCACCGGTACCGGTACCGCCGCCCATACCGGCTGTCAGAAAAACCATATCTGTTCCCTGCAGAACAGCCTCAATTTCATCTCGGTTTTCCTCGGCTGATTGCTGTCCAAGCTCAGGATTCATACCGGCCCCAAAACCCCGAGTAGTGGTCTTGCCAATATGAATTTTTCTTCTGGCTTCACAGCTCTCTAAATCCTGCAGGTCCGTGTTAACCGCTACGAACTCTACTCCTCTCAGCGGATCCCGGCTCATACGCGTCAGGGCATTACCGCCGCCGCCGCCGATGCCGATAACCTTAATTTTAACTACGGGCTTATATTTTGATGCTCTCGCCTTGCGGGGTAAAATCAGTTTTCTAGACAGAGTTTTCTTGGGCTTCCTGCCGGCCCTAATCTTCTTGGAGACCACCTTTTTGCCTACTCTTCTAGCTAATGTCTTTTTCTTAGAAACTTTTTTAACGCGCGCCCTCGCCGGTGTTCTCACTTTTGGGTTCTTCTTCACACCGGCCCTGCGAACGGTTTTCTTTACGGTCTTTTTAACGGTTGGCTTCCTTTTAGCGGTTCCGTCAGCCTTTTGATGAAAAATAAACCGGATTTTCTTTTTTTTCTTAATAGCCATCTTAGGGCATCACCTTGTCAATAAGACCCCTCGCCCAGCCAAAGGCCGGGCCGCCACTGGTGCCACCGCGGACCTTGACTTTCGCCTGCTCACTATACAAAGGCAAACCCAGAACGCAAGTATATTCGGGAGAGGCTAACAGCTCGCGGGCCGAACTGTCTTTGGCGGCAAAGAGGGACGAATTTACCACCCCTATTTGTGAAGCTAGTTTCAACTCGGACTGTACTAGATCAACTACTCCCGGCATTTTAGCTCCCCCTCCCACCACGATAGCTCCGCCCGGCAGATTTTTGTCCTTGCCGATAGCTTTTAGATCATCATTGATGATCTCACATATCTCGGACAGCCGTGCTTCGACTACTTCCGCTATGAATTTTTTCGACGGCTTCCCGTTAAGTTCAGGATTAATGGTTTTCAAGTCAATGTGATCGCGGCTCGGCACCTCCTTCGAAATAGCATAGCCATAAGATAATTTAACTTTATCGGCTACCTCGACCGGTATCTGCAGGGCAAGAGCCAGATCGTTGGTAATATTATTCGCCCCTATCTTAAAGACTTTGGTGTGTAGAAGCTTGTTCTCTTCATAAACCGCCAGCCCGGTGGAGCCTGCTCCGATATCTATCAGTACTACTCCCAGTTCTTTTTGTTTATCGGTCAGGACGGATTTCGCTGATGCCAGTGGGGTAAAAACCATCGTATCCACCTCCCCTCCGGCCAATTTGATGCACTTCTGCAGATTTTTAACACTGGGCTCAAAAGCATCGATGATGAGGTTGATTACCTCCAGCCTGGCGCCCACCATCCCCAATGGATCCTGGATATCACCCACTCCGTCCACAATGAACTCCTGATTAATAGTGTGGAGATTGAACCGGTTAGAGCGGGGCTTCACGGGCACAGAGGACTCAACCGCCCTATCTATATCATCTTTGTGTATTTCCGAATTGGCCCTTGAAACTGCAGCCGATCCCCTCGACGTCCTGACAATAACGTCAGAGCCCCCGATACCGAGGACAACATTTTTAATGGCCGTTTTAGACATATCGGTTATCTCATCGAAGAGTCCGCTCACCACTCCGACCACTCCATCCATATCCACGACCACTCCCTTTCTTATACCCTTAGAGGGGCGGATAAAACTTTTGACAAGGGCTAATTTACCTTCGGGGGCGGGCTCAGCCAGAACGGCTTTAATTGTCTCCGAGCCAATGTCTAGTCCTAATATGTGTTGGCGAGCCATAAAAGTATCCTTTTTTCCAGTTTTTCCATCTTCATCTTATCACCTTTATTCCGATGGTTGAAACCCCTAAGATGCAGAATGCCGTGGACTAATGCGTATTCAAGGCTATATTCCTTTCTTCTGACAGCCGGTGGGTTTAAATAAACCTCTCCTATCGCTCCGGATGGAATCGAAGGGAAACCCTGCGGATGTTCAACCGCTATAACATCGGTCGCTTTATCTTTCCCCCTATATTCACGATTCAAACGCTGCATCCCGGAGGCATTGATAAGAACGATGTTAATGTGGGCGTTCGGTATTTTAAGGAACTGAAAAACCCTCGCGGCCGTTCGCTGCAAGGGTTTCTGTAGGTGTTCGAACCGCTTGTCCAAGCTAACTAAATAGACCCCGGACATCAGCTCCCGCTCCCCTCACCCAATGCCTTTTTTATCACTTCACCCACCTTGTTGGGCTCAGCTCGTCCGGCCACTTTGGCCATTACCTGCCCCATAGCTTTGCCAAAATTAGTTTCCCCGCCAGCTAGTACTTCCTTAACAATAATCTCGACATCCGTATCGCTAAGTTCAGCCGGTAGGTAAGATTTGATTATTTCCAATTCCTGATTTTCTTTATCAGCCAGTTCTCCGCGGCCCGCCTGAGCATATATTTCTGCTGCTTCGCGCCTCTTCTTTGCCTCTCGGCGTAGGACTCCCAGAACATCCTCCTCTTTCAGCTCGTTCGCTTTACCCTTTGCGATTTGCTCGTTGTGGATCGCGGCCAAGAGCATTCTCAAGGTCAGAACTTTAGCCGCATCTTTCGATTTTAGAGCTTCGACCAAATTCTTTTTTATATCTTCAAAAACTGCCATAATATCAGTTTAATACAGCTAGCCTAGAACTTCAGGGTGCCCATTCTCTTGGCTTTTTCTACTTCTTTTCTCTTCTCTTCACGGTGCAGAGCGGATACGCGCCGCTTCCCGCGGTTAATTTTACGGTCATTATATCTGTTTTTCTTTGCCTCCCTTAAGACACCGCTCCGCATTACTTTCTTACCGAAGCGGTATACCAAAGAGCTAGTAGATTCCCCTTCCTTTTTGACTAAATGTATATTAGCCATTGGCCTTTAAAATTTTTTCCTTAATCGTCTTTAAACTTTCTGGCGGGGTATTTTTGACTACTTCCTGGAGAAAGACCCCGCCATCATCTGGAAAGCGAGGAATTACGTGTATGTGGAGATGATCCACATGACGTCCGAGGATTTTACCGCTATTTACGCCGATTGTAAAATGTTCTGACTGTAAAGCCTTTTCTAGCATATGAACGACTGTTTGGACGGGGCCGAAAACTCCGTTCATCTCGTCTGGCGGTAAATCCATGAAGTCTCGGCGGTGTTTTTTGGGAACCACCACGGTGTGCCCGGGCGCCGAGGGCTCAATATCCAAAAATGCAAGCACATTATCGTTTTCGTAAACTATCTCCGCCGGTATCTCTTTGCCGGCAATTTTACAGAATATACAGTCTGTCATTGGATCTTCTTCTTGATCTCTTTCACTAACTTCTTCAGAGGAATCGTCTCCTGTACTCCGGTTTTCATATCGCGAATAATGATGTTCTCTTCAAAGACCTCTTTCTGACCCAAAATTAGAGCCAAAACCGCTCCCGTTTTATCCGCCGATTCTAATTGGCCAGAGAGAGAAGTTTTGCCAAGATTACTAACAACCACTAGGTTGGCTTTCCTTAGCTCCTCGAGCAAAGAAATACATCTTCGCTTAGCCAGTTGGCCAACGTGTACTAAGCAGACTTTTTTCTTCGGCCGCGAAACACCGAAGGATGGGTCTCTTTCTTTGATTACCTCAAGCACTCTTTCTACTCCCAAAGACGCTCCCACACCCGGAGTCGGCCGCCCCCCGATACTTTCTGCCAGATAGTCATATCGCCCTCCGCCCACCAGCGACCGTTCACCTTTTTCATCATCCTCTGCAAATATTTCAAAAACGGTCCGGTTGTAATAGTCTAGCCCCCTTACCAAACGCGGCTTCAGAGTATAGGGTATGCCGGCTTCGTCTAGATATTCGAGTATGCTCTTAAAGTGGGTTTTCGAGGAGCCGGAAAGATGGTCCAACACAACCGGGGCCTCTTCCGCAACGGCCTGACATCCCTTGTTCTTACAGTCTAGGAGGCGGAGCGGATTAGTCTTCATTCGCCGTTTGCAATCATCACAGATCTCCTTCGTATAACCCCTGTAATAATCCACCAGTTTTTTCTTATAGTTCTGTCTGTCACCAGCACTGCCGATACTGTTAATGCCTACTATTAGGTTCTTCGGTCCCGCCTCTTCCAACAACCTAACAAAAGCCACCACCACCTGCGCGTCATAAATCGGATCTGCTTCTCCCCCTATTATTTCGGCTCCGATCTGGTAAAACTGGCGATATCGCCCAGCTTGGGGATTTTCATGCCGGAAAGCCGGACCAATATAATAAAACTGCTGGGGCTGGGGCAGGCGGTGCATTCCGTGCTCCAGAAAGCTTCTCATCACAGGGGCCGTCATTTCAGGGCGCAAGACCAACTTAGACTTCCCCCTGCTGCGCACCAGATACATCTCTTTCGAAACAATATCCGTGTCTTCACCTACGGTCCTCAAAAAAAGCTCCTCCTCTTCTACAATCGGGGTCTCAATTTTATTAAAGCCATAATATTCCAACACCTCTTTGGCCGTCTTATAGAGCTTGGTGCGTACCGCCTCTTCATCCGGTAAAATATCGTGCATCCCCTTCGGGCTTTGAAAAATGTGCTTCTTTTTAAGAGGCTTTTTGACTGCCGTTCTTTTTTTGGGCATTTTAATTAGTTTGGAAATCGTAATTCTGGAGCTCGACTACCGGCCAGAATCTTACCCTGACCACACCCACTATCCCATCCCTCAAGAGCGGGCCCCAACTTCTGGAGTCATAACTCTGAAGGCGATTATCGCCCATAACAAAATATTGGTCGTCGTTCAGCTGAAAAACATAATCCTCTTTAAGGGCCAGACCCTCGGGTAAATAACCTTCCTCTATAGGATCGCCGTCAATATAAACCTTGCTGCCCCTAATGACCACCTCTTCCCCCGGTAGGCCAACGATCCGCTTGATAAAGAATTCGGAGTTGTTAGTGGGATTGCGCAGGACGATCACCTCTCCCCTGCCTGGGTTTTTGAACTGATAGCTGATCTCGTCCACGATTAAATAATCCCCACTCGAAAAGTTCGGTTCCATGCTTGAACCTTCAACCCGGAAAGGCTGAGCAATAAAAGCATACGTTATATAGATTGAGACCAGGGCGATGAATAAAATCTCAAAAACCTCAAGCAGGGAAAGAAAAAATTGCTTCATCCCGAGCATTCTAATAGAATTGAAACGCATGTTCAAGATTCGTCGTCGGGCTGAAAAAACTCCGGTCAGTACCAAACTCATTGTCGGATTGGGTAATCCAGGCAGTGAGTACGAAGGTACTTTTCATAACGTTGGGTTTGCTTTTGTAGACTATTTGGCAGACCAGTGGAGACGGGGAGTAAAAACATATCGAGACTTCTCATTTTTAAGGTCGGACGGTCTGATCGTCGTCAAACCACTCGATTTTATGAACAGCTCAGGCGGACCCGTAAAAAAAGCTCTCAAATATTTCGATATGAAGACGGAAAACCTGATCATTGTTCACGACGACAGCGATCTGAAGTTCGGTCAGTATAAAATCTCCTTTGGACGCGGTTCAGCCGGTCACAAGGGAGTGGAGTCCATATTCAAAGCGCTCGGAACAGACAAGTTCGAGAGAGTCCGGATAGGTATCCGCAGACCCCAAGAAATTAATAAGAAAAACCGCCGCAAAGCCGGAGATTTTGTCCTCAAAAAGATGACGAAGAGTGAGCAAGCAGTACTTGGGAGAATCTTCTTAAAAATCGTAGCCAACTATCTGAAAGGTTAGGGAGAAAACTTCGGTGCCGTCTGGCTGGGTTTCAATATCAGCCAGGGAAAGGTGCACCTCCGTAAATTGCGGCACGCCCGCAAGAACACGCTCGAAAGCGGTGATCGCTCCGCGATCGTTAGCCACTCCCTCTAATAACACTGTCGATCGGCCAGCACTGATGTTTATTCTGACTATTTGAATAGAAGATCCGCGTAGATCGTTCAGTCTCCCAATGACACCGTGTAACTCTTTTCTCTCCGCGGATAAGTTACTAACCATATCAACCAAAGTGTTGAATTTATTAGCTTCGGCTTCGAACTCCAGCAGCTCACCGCTTTGGGCTATCTGGCTGAATGGGTCTTGTGTTGCCACCCGAGCGGACACCCTCTGCAAAATTAAGGCTGAGAACAAGAAAAAAAGTAGGACGAAGCCGAAAGTAGCTAAACAGATATTACGCCAGACACTCAGGAAATTAGCTAATTGATATTTCTCAAAGGTTTCAACTGCACTCAAAGGAGATAAGCTTATCTCCTTGTCTTTGGAACGAGGCACTAAACCTCGCAGGGCTGCGCCGACGGCTGGATTAACCTGCTTGGGATCAGCCACGACCACTTCAACGCCCGGGAAATATTCTTTCATTACTTGACCTATTTCTGCCGTAAAAGTGGAGGACACTAAGACCAACTTCTTGACCTCTGTCCCCTTCCGGTTGGTCAGATAAAAGTTAATTATCTTGCGCATCTCGTCCGTAAAACTTTCTTTGAATTTATCCACCGAGATATTCTTCTCTCCTTCACCGAAAGAGCTCCAGGGAATGAAGCGGTGAAAAAATAAGTTCCCGAGGTGATTAACGGAGAAATTGAGCCCCTCAGGTATAACTTGCAATAGAAGCGAAGGGATCTTATCGTCTATAATTCCGGCTTTTATAGCCGCTCGGGAAAGGCTAAGAGTGTGGAATTCGATAGCAGCCACGCTATAGCCGGCATCTTGGACGCAAGTGATGAATCCATCGATAACGTCGTTGGCTACAAAAGCGCCTAACATCTCTGTCTGCTCCGAATTGCTGGCACCAATCTGCTGCCAGCCGTAGTAGGCTTTATCTATCTCAATCGGGGATATCATCCGCATGTTCAGTTGAGCAGACTCTTTAATATTCTCTGTCATTATTGCCGGTAGAACGAACGGTTGGATATATATATTCGTGATCGGGAGCGTCAGAATAATGCTTGGACTTTTATTAGATCTTGAAGATATCCGCCGGCGCAGTTCGGAAAGAATCTTGGTAAGTGACTCTTGATTCTGGACTTTCCCCCCGCTGATTATTCCGGGAGGAAGCCGAAGAGACAGCTGTTCGCTCCGGCTACGACTGAGGTTCTGATACCCCACCAGGCCGTCCGTCAGCCAAAGACCGGAGGCTTCCATTTTCGGAACAAGCCCTGCAAAGAATCGGACTATTTTTTGGATAATATTCTTCGCCATATACTCATCAGCAGCCGATATCACTGAACTCATCGCCCGGATTTTCTATTTCTTTTAGCATTTTCACCTCAACTGACGCGTCCGACGGCATAACGCCCAAGACGGCCTGCACAAACTTCTGTTTATCTTGGATGGTGCCTCTCGAGTAAATTGTTATTTCTTGGTTAGCCACTGTTTCTACGATGTTCACACAGACGTTACCTGAACCAACAGTAAAAGCATAAATTCCAGGACAATATGTGGAGTTCGGGCAATTAATATAATGACTGACACGAATAATAGCATCTTCTGCCCCGCCCTTTGCCAGTTCAAGGGCTTCCAGGGACGCCTGCTCATCCGCCATATTGTTGCCAAGAAGTCTGGTGACAACCAAACTGGCCACGGTTACCTCAAGCACAATGGCGGTCATAACTAGAACTATTACTAGAGCCGAGACACCTCTTTTGGCGGAATCATGAATCATGTGTGAACATAAATTAGGGAGACCAATTAATAATAATGTCGTTGACTACCGGACTGCTCTCTTGTGTACCTCTGTCTATAAAAACCTTATACCTGAGATATCGATACCCAGATTCATAAGGATGATAGCAGTCGCTCTCAACAGTTACGGGGATACCCGAATTGAGCGCGGTATATCTAGTCGCCTCCGCCTCACTACAGTTAGGACCCATAAAGACAAAAGGCCCGCTTGGAGAATTAGATACGGCCAATTGGAATGAGACAACCGTGTTAGCAACCTCAGTGCCGTTCCACATAGCAGAATTAATAATGAAACCATCGTTGACGCCAATATCGAAGGTGGCCGACTCCAAGTCGCCTGTAGTGCCGGCTGTATCATTGTCGTGAACTGTTACTCCGACGCTGTCGACGGAGATACCACTGTATTTACCATCGGTACTTGTGACGGGGGTATGAGTAATGGTTCCACTATAAGGATCGGCCTCGTCAATAGAATCATCGACCGCCGTCACGGTCACCGTCTGGGGAGTGCTCCAGTTGCCAGTAGTGAAGGTGAGAAAGGTTTTATCCACGCTGAATTCCGTGTCAGTCTCGGTAACCGGGACGGTCACGCTGGCGGTGGGTTGGGTATTCAAAACCACGGTATAGGTATCTGTGGCACCCCCTTCGGTGACATCGACGGTTGCAGTGGCCACGACAGCTGGCTTAATGGCGAATGTCAAAGCACCCCAGTCCCATGTGCTAGTGAACCCGCCCCAAGCGCCGGGTGTCTCGGTCCCCGCTGTAGCCTTCAGCTTGTGTGCCCACATGACGGGGGACGCCACATCCCAATGAGCTGCGCCGCCAGGGGACCGCTCCGCGATCGACCCCGGGTTAGATGCTGGAGTAGCATCCCGTTCCCAAGTGTAACCGGACGGTGGGGTACACTCCCACACCCCACTAGGCGCGTGCGCCCACTCGTCACCCCAGGCCGAAGTTCCCAGCACTAGTACCACCTGGGCGTTGTCTGCGTCGGTGGTCATCGCCGCGTTGGTAGGGGTGGAGTCGTCTATCTGCTCAGTGTCGGTGGCCGTTCCTGCCAGGAAGTCAGAAGAGTCCGCTCCAGTGACGATTAGCAACATACCCGATTGATAGTTGCTATTGTTGGCAACGAAGTCATAGGAGAAAGGTTCGGACGCAGCGCTTGCCACATAGTGGTAGGCGGCGACCACAGAGTACGTATCCCCCGAAGCCGAGTGTTTCTCCTTGATGGTGGTGAACGCCGCGTTGGGCGGGTCGTTCCAGGTGGACCAACCATATGTTTCCGCGATGAACAGTAAGTAACTGCCGTCTGACACGCCTGAGGGGACGGGGATGGTGAGGGTGGCAGAGCCAGGGTTGGTGACCACCGCGTAGAGAGTGGTATCTGCGTTTGTTGGTATCGCTACCGCTGCGATGACTACAGGAACGGGGTAGACAAAAGAAAAAAGGAGGAAGGTCGACAAAGACAGAATTAACAACCCTGCAAATGTTTCTAATACTCTCCTCAATTCAATTTTGTGGGTTTTTGTGTTTATCATGTTCCGGTGACGGTTACACCGGCCGTGTCGTTATCGTGAACTGTCGCTACCACGCTGTTAACAGAAATACCGGCATAATTAGAATCAGAGCTTGTAACGGGAGTATGGACGATAGTGCCGGTATTATCATCTTCGTCGATACTGTCATTAGTAGCTGTGACGGTCACTGTCTGGGGTGTACTCCAGTTGCCGGTGGTGAAAACAAGGGAGGGATATTTATCCGTGTCTACCTGCGAGTCATCCGTAACCGGGACCGTTACATCGGCCGTGGGTTGGCTGTCCAAAACCATAGTGTAGCTATCTGTGGCGCCGCCTTCGGTAATAACGGTAGTACCATCTGATTCAGTAATTGTGATACCGGGAGGAAGAGTATAGGTAATATCGAACAGCGGTGGATCATAGGTGGTGTTCTCATAAGAGGCAAACTGGACCAGCACGTTGCCCGAGGAGCCCGCGTGGGAGTGCCACATAACCGCGTTGTTTTCTGCCCAAGTTGCCTGGTCAATGATCTCCTGCAACAAAGTCTTCAAGTTGGGGCTGGTCCACAGCTGACCAACAGTGCCCATCAGCCCATGTACGGTGAACGAGGCGGTGGCGGTGGTGTGCGGGTCGGCTGTCCATGTAGCGTAGCTAGTCGGCGCCGCCGGGTCAGCCTCTTTAACAAAATAGATGGTGACTGTCGGGTTGGTACCTGAATCAACGAGCGAGACAATTGTTGTTTTCAGGTAGGCAGAGTCGATGGTCTCGTTACCGTCCAAGCCAACCCCGTCCCAGCGAATGAATGGGTTAAATGTGTAACCAGTGGAGTTGTCCCGTCCACAGTAAACAAAGATGGCGCTGCTGTTAAAGGTGGTAGATGCCACATAGCCGTCGTCAGCCCCGACACCTACAGAGATCCCGACGTTCGGATCCACCGTCACCGGATACACAGCACCTTCTAGGATCTGGGGGGTGAACTGGATGTATTGGGGCTGAATCTCCCAGGATACTTCACCAGCTTCTTGGTTGGCATCTGTCCAGAAGGGTTCCTGGAGGGTAGCGACCATAGTGTTGTCTGAATGGGAGAGGATATCTCCGTTGTCCTGGATAAGGTTATTGAGAACAACAGGCCATCTAAGGGGGTGGTTGGCAGAGAGGTCATTGAGAATCAGGTTAGATTTGGAGCCAGTGGGAGTGATGATGTATTCCAGGGTATAGGAGTCGTTTTCCCAGAAGATACGGTTTTCTTCTATTTTGGGTTTATTAAGGGGGAGGGGCAGCCAGGTTCGCCCGTCATAGTATTCTGGGGAGCCGAGTTCTATATATTCATCAGGGTGGGTCTTTCTGGGAGTGAATTGTCGGTTGCCTGCCTCCCCTATTTTGATGGCGTAGTCCAAGCCTTCGCCAGTCTGGGCCAGCCAGTCATCTTGACCCCACTTCCAGACTTCCCACCATTTAGAAGAGATGTTTTTAAGAGTGGGATCTATTTCCAGGCCATCTTGGGTATATAACTTGCCTATAACTGAGATTAGCCTGTATTGGCCGTTGGAGAGCTTAAACTTGATAGAATTCTCTGTCTGTTCCACTACTACTGCGCCCGGATCATCTGCCATGACTTCATGGGTGATTTTTTGGACATGGGTGACGGGCTCTTGAGTGGAGAAGAAGGTGGCGGCGGGGGCGGGACGGATAAAGAGGAAACACAAAGCCGCCAAAGGTACTACCAATAAACTTATTGATATTCCTCGTAACGTAAACTTATAAGAGTTAACTCTCATTACGGTACAGATAATGATCCCCCATCGGATGAGATAGACATATTCTCTGAAATAGATGTGTAGTCGTCACTATCCCACTGGCTAAATTTAAGGGGGTTATTACGAATCCTCGACATCTGCTGCGAGAGACTGACCTCTTTCGTTTCACCGTTAACATCCCAAGTTACATAAGCAGTAACCCTAAGAGTGGAGGGATCTTTTCTAGTCTCCGAAGAAGAGGTCGTTGTAGCGGCATTAGAATCTCTATCGCGATACATATTTTCTATAGTAAACCACATGGTATAGACAACCATCTCATCATCTTCAAATAATGAGGCGGTTGTTGTCCCCAGCTCTACAGAGAGAGTGCTCGGTGTGGTAGTAGCAACGGTACCCAGAAGATAAAACTCCTGTCCCACTGCACCATTCTCTCCGTCTGGTGAAAAATTATAAAAAGTCGGCCAGTCCGACTCCGCATAGGCGCGCGCCATGCTCAATGTTTCCTGCAGGATAGCATAGCCTTTCTGGGCTTGAGTGCTCGTTTGTCCCGAGCGCAGAGAAACGACCATCGCCGTCACCGCCGAACCGATAACAACGGCCGTTACGCTAACAGCCACGAGAATTTCAAAAAGCGATTGTCCCCTCTCCTCTGATTGCATGTCTACAGTTAGTCCCCAGATGAACTACATTAAAAATGTCCACTCTTATTATATCAATAAACCGCTCATTTAAAACAAAAAAACGGCTCGCGCCGTCAGTCCTATTCTGATTGCTAGAATAGAATCTTTAGATCCCTACATCGATTTTCGCTGCATACCAAATACTATCTTGTTTAACTAGAATTATGTGTTCTCCCGGTGTGGCGGCAGAATCTTTCAGCCAAAAATAGCTATCCCCCGAGCTTTCTATTTTGAGAGCGCTACCGGATGGGCGAATATGATATGCCTGCTCAAACGACGTGAGATCCAGGTTTCCCAATCGATAAGCTACACCCTTAACCGCATCGGTTTCTTCCGTGGCCTGAGCAATTATCTCTTTGGGCTGATCCCAAGGGACCACCGTCTCGACCGTAGTGCTATCCTCGTATTTAATTTGAAAACTATAATCACCGGGCACTAGAGACGGCCAAACGGGGAGATATAACGCGGCCCCTTCTGTATCTCCACTAGTATTGGCATCCATGAAATTTGCGCTTTGGGGATACTTCACTTTTAGCGATTGAATCTCAGGAGTATCTGTTTGATCAACATTCATACCTGCTAGCGCATATCCTTGCTCGAGTAAAAATGTACGAGTGCCATCAATCATCACCATTTGACTCTCTGTCCCATCACCCACCGGTAAAAGTATAAAAGTTCCGTTATCATAGACGCTCCCCCGGTACAACCACCAGATTATAGCCACAGCGAAAACCGCGAGGACTGCTACATACACGACAATGGTGGTTGTTTTTTTCATAATATATTCCTTACGCCTGATAACATGGCGAACAGCTGTTTGTACCAGCAGCGTTGGAATAGCTAGAAAATACATTGCAATTACTGCAGGTACTGTCCCAATTAAAGTTGTGGCGATGAGTACATTTATTGTAACCGGGGCTATTGACGCCATTAGCACTCACACCACTACAATTGGCCGGAACATAAACGGGGGCGCACGCACAGGTGTAAGGACCATGCGTATCCGTAGTGTAGCCACAATATGCTCCCGCCGTCCGTCCAGCAACTCCTCCGCAGGACTGAGTTGCGCCATTCGAATATGGACAGGCAGTTCCTCCACAGGATGCGGGCGTTGTAATCGTATAGGTCTGTGTACCGCTATTCTCGCAACTAGTAGCTCCCGTACACGTACCCCAAGAACCGACACAGTCAACCGTAGGAACACCGAAGTTGGAAGCCAGCTGACAGCCGAGCTGCGGACCCAAACTGCCTATCGCGGTTCCGTCGCAAGTTCCACAATTACCTTGACACATTTTGGCTACCGGTACTCTGTTGGTCGCACACCCTCCTGTACCGCAGCCACCCAGCATATAGTAGGCGGTGCTCCAATAGGCATCATAGCAATCGGTACTAATGTTAC
The DNA here is from genome assembly GCA_028718505.1 of Candidatus Colwelliibacteriota bacterium. GTDB lineage: Bacteria > Patescibacteriota > Minisyncoccia > UBA6257 > Colwellbacteraceae > 1-14-0-10-42-22. The sequence goes on from JAQULQ010000009.1 coordinate 29,034, forward strand.
ACGAGGTGTCCATCACTGTCCCGGGGGGACTTCCGCTACAGGTAAAACTAGCGCAGCTTCCCGCGACACAGTATCTCTTCTGGGGTTTTCTACATATATTACATCCGTCCGTACCGCAGCCGCCGGTAATCGTCCAGTCACCCACGTAGGCGTCATTAGCCTTAGTCCCGTAGCATGTTTCAAGAACATAATTGTCTGTATATTGGCAAGCTGTTCCGCCACAGGAAGCCGGAGTGGTAATATGATATTTTCTATACCCGCAAACGGTCTCTGGGCAAGTAGTCACACAAGCCGAGATCTGAGAACAGGACGAGTAATCAACATAGCCGGAACAATTAACGGCGGGCAGTGTCCCATAACACGTCTCTGTAGCGCCGTCAGCATACGGACAGGCCGCGCCATCACAAGACGCCGGAGTGGTAATACTGTATGTTCTCACTCCGCAGGTATTTCCCTGACAGGCAGATGAACACGCCGTGATGTTGGAACAGGCTGCGTAGTCCCAAGACGCC
>JAQULQ010000010.1 GCA_028718505.1 Candidatus Colwelliibacteriota bacterium
AGTGGTGTGGTCATGACTCTAGAGGAAATGGAATCCCTAAAAATGATCTCCCGCAGATACTCGAGAATTACTTGGCATTTAAGAGGGGTATCTATAGGGGCCAGGATTATTTAGGTTATGTCATTAAAGAGGATCAGATTGAAGATTTGATTCTCGCTCCACGATACTACAACGTAGAGATTGAGAACTCGAAGAGCCGGCTGCAAAAAAGACACGCCTTGTTTACTATTAGAGAACTGGTTGATAAGGGAATCATTGAGATATCAACGGGAGATGAGGTTGGAAAGTTAGCATATGGAAGTGGCGAAGTTCCTTACATACGAACTTCCGATATAGCCAATTGGGAGATAAAACTTGATGCGAAACATCGAGTAGATCGGGCTATTTATGAAAAGATTAAAGATAAACAAGACATCCAGGAGGGAGATATTTTAATGGTTAAAGATGGAACCTATTTGATTGGAACTGTTGCGATTGTTACGAGACTAGATTTGGAGTCAATTTACCAAAGTCATATTTACAAGATAAGGGTTCGAGAAAATGATCTTGGTCTAACTCCCTACAATTTTTTAGGGCTTTTATCCTCTTCTTTTGTGCAAAAACAGATAAGATCCAAACAACTCACCCAAGATATCATAGATTCTCTAGGTAAGAGGATCTATGACCTTCATATTCCGATAGCCAAGAACGGGGAGATGCTGTCGGAAATCCATAATAAAATTTTAAAGGTAGTCGATTTAAAGACTCGAGCAAAAAAAGGTACTTTGGAAGTATTTAACCATACTAATTCTGCTTTTTCTTAACGATCTCTTCTACTTTATCCCAATCGAGACCGAGACGATCCTTGTGGAACTCTGCCATGAAAAAGATATCGTTGGTGATTTCCTCCAATGAAGAATCGCCCTGCACTCTATTACCGAGGTCAGTAATCCAGGATGTATTTGGGGCCGTATGGCTGCCGGAAACCGCAAGTGGGTTCAAATGACCAACCTGATAACCCGATCTGCCATGTACGGGACTAGAAACTTTCTCGAAGAATTCATTATAGAAAACAGGTTTCCCTGAAATAGGACATTTGAAACTGTCTTTTTTAAACTTCTGACCCAAAGCCTTCTCTACTATCGGCACAAGGTTCTCGGATAAATCAGGAGCGCCAACAAAGGTGGATATCTGAGCCAACAACTTCAGTTCAATACCAACACAATCTGTCTTTGTGGCAAATTGCGGTGAGTCAGGGTTCGTCTCCCATCTTATCTCACGATTTGTCTGGTAGTCTCCAGTTTGCCTCCTGTCAGTTAGAAAAGATTTAACCTGTATCTTTGTTATAATCATTGGATCCTTAACCCAGACTCTTAGATTCGTAACGGCGATAAGAGGCGCGTACCAAAATAGATTATTTGACGTATGCCGACCACCCTCATTCAAAGCAACCTTGTATTCAATTGGTAACTCAAGCGAACCTATGCGCGAACTACTCGCGAGTATTTTAACAATTTCTTCTTTCGTGAGTGTCCTCTCCCCAAAAAAGTTTAGGACTTCCCGTGGTTTATGCCCCTTTACACCCAATAGACCGAGAAGGTCCTCCATCAAAACGATAAATATCCGCTCGCACTCATCTTCAGTCGCATAGTGAGGACTTTCTTTTGGTAACTGCCACCGAACAATAGTATGTGTATTCCCCGTAGCTGTGTTCAACGGGGCAATGTTACAACTAATTCTTTCGAGACGAATGAGGAGCCTTTTCAACTGACCAGCAGTAAGTGCGCCCGCAAGAGCGGCTTCGTATTTTTTAGACACCCGACCATTCATATTATAAAGGATAGCAAAAATAAATCATTTCTGGCAGTACCTTGAAACTAACGCGTCTCGAGCGCGATAACCTATCACGAGGTGGCTGGGGGACAGGGGCTCGAACCCCGATCTTCAGGTCCAAAACCTGACGTCCTGCCATTAGACGATCCCCCAATGACATTTACTTTATATCCGCTATCAACTTGGCTAGCAAGCGTCTCCCCGCCGCGGACTTAAAATATTTTTCTCTTCCCCTTGCTTCTATCCGACTGTTTAGAAGTTCCGTATAAATAATTTCCCAAGGTAGATAGCGCTTAGTGTATGGATGTCGGCCAGCATTATGTTCTTTCAATCTCCTTTCCAAATTATCAGTAATTCCTGTATAGGTTCTACCCGAAGTCAAGCTTTGAAGTATATATAGATTGTACATAAGAACTGTCCTGCCTAATTTTGTTTGATGCAAGACGGGCCATTAGACCCGCCTAGACTCGTCTACGCGAGGCTGGCTTGCCTAGCCGAGCGCTAGTCGAGGCTGGCGATCCCCCAAGGGCACTTATTATTTTATATCCGCAACTAGTGCGGCTAGCAAGCGCCTCCCTGCAGTAGATCAAGAAAAACCCGCCGAAGAGGCGGGTTTTTCTTTCTTCCAGAACAAAACTAACTACCCGGCGAAGGCCTTATCAAAGAAGGCCCAAAAAGCTTCCTCGCCTCCTAATTCTGCAGCACACTCACTGCCCTCTGACAGTGCCCTTGTGGTCGGGTGCAGTGCATCTAACGGGAAATGCCTGTAGACTAATGCCATTTGGTCTCCGTACTCAGCCAGCGCCTGCAAAGCCGTAGTATGGAACTGCTCGCAGAACGGGCATTGCATATCGGTGTATACGACCAATGTTATCGGAGCATTCAAGCTGCCTTTAATGTGATCGTCCGCGCTTACCGGCCGTATTCCGTCAGCCGACAGGCCGGCCTGCTCTTTGAGCGAAGCGAGCAGATCCTGATCATTAATTAACGCACCGTCAATTATCCCCTTCAATCCCTCCAACGGGTAGGCGCCGTACACCGGATAGTGAGTGCCCTCTGCATTGATCAGCACTGAAAAGGGTGTACCGGCTCCCCCAACACCCATAACATCCTGGTTGTCCGCTTCCACCACATCAGCGTAGCGCCCATCTGCCAAACACTTCTCAAAATCGTTCGTTTTCAAGCCGATGGCTTTAGCTATTTCGACCGGCGTTATGCTTTCTGCTGTTCCATCAGCAGCAGAGTCCCCTGTCCCACTATTCAACTGACCGCCCCCCGACCAAAAAACAGCCAGGGCGATCAAAAGACCCGCCACGACCACCGCGCCGGGCATCAAATATGAGTTTTGTTTGTTCTCCGACATTTTTTATGTTTTTGGTTTACAAGTCTTTATACCATATACTGGTGAATATGGACAAACCTATTATTTATACCACCCCCACTTGCATGTACTGCAAAATGGTCAAAGCCTTTTTAATTAAAAAGGGCGTCGGGTATGAGGAAAAAGATGTAGCCGCCGACGAGACGGCGCGCAAGGAGCTAGTTGAAATATCTGGTCAATTAGGCGTACCCGTAACAGTTATCGGTGAGCACGTGGTAGTAGGTTTCGACAAGGGTGCGCTTGAACACCTGCTTGAGCACTACCAACAGCCCTCCGAAGATGCAGCTGTTTAAGCGTTTTATTTATTCTTGAGAAACCTGTAGGCAGTCCAAGCCAGCCAGCCGGATATCAGCAGACAGACCCAGCTGATCGCTGTTGGTGCTTCCCAGCTCCCCAAACTGAATTGCCAGCCATTGATTATCCGCAGCGCGTGAGCCACGAAGATCGCGGAGAAGATTAGTCCCGTCAGGGCAAAGAAGTTATTTCTTTTCATAGTAGTTTTTATTTAACGGCCTTTAGCGAGGGCGGTCGTATCGCCCCATTAGCTGTGCTTCAGCTAAAATATGTCCCGTCATAGCGTTCTCTAGGTCTGCCTGACTAACGGAGTTTGCGTCTAAGTCCAGTATCGTATCCAGCGCAAAGAGCTTGAAAAAATATCTGTGTTCTCTGTCTGGCGGGCACGGTCCCCCATACTGCTTGGCACCGCTAGAGTTCCTCCCGATCACCCCCTCAGGCAGTGCTCCTTCCGCTACGCCTGCTATTTCCGCGGGCATATTCCAGACCAGCCAGTGTGTCCACATTCCGTCAGGACGAATGGTTTTCGGCACATCCGGGTCGTCTATAATCAGAACCAAGCTCTCGGCATTCTCAGGCACACCGGAGAAAACCAGGGGCGGAGAAACATTATCCCCGTCACAGGTAAACTTAGCAGGAATCAAGCCTTCTGGTTCGAAAACATCACTTTGGATTACCATAGTGCTCTGCGAATTATTATCTTCGGCCTTTTCCTCTTCCCCGCCGGAAAACTTCCTGAAAGCGATGAACAGCAGTACCAATACCAGCACTGTTCCAACCAAGAGAATGAGAATTCTTCCCATTAGTTTTATTGTACCCTACTTAATCTTCTCTTGCTGAAGCAACGCGAGGCAGGTCCCGCAGTCCCGACAGCGGTCGGGACGAGGGCTAAGAAACTTCTGCCAATTTTGATGGGTCTCTCCTTCGTCCATAGTCATTATTTATGACGGCCGTTATAAATAATGACTATGAGAAATTGTTTTTAAGTTTGGCTGTGTATTTCTTGATGTGCGAAATGCTCTCATCGTACGTCTTTCTATCCACCGGGTACGGCGTCGCATCCTTTCCTCCGTGCGCAAAAGAATAGCGGGCCGGGTCTTCGTATGACGGATCGGCCCCATAAATCACCTCGCTCACCAGCGCCAGCGCCCGGATAGTCTTCGGCCCTACTCCCTCCGTCGCCAGCAGTTTCTCGTACGATTCCGGCTGCTCATCGCACAGCTTCCAAAGTATCTTTTCCAGATACTGACTCTTGGAAAAGTCTTCCGTGAGCACCGGATGGAAATCAAATTCAGTATTCTCCAAATTGAGCAGGGTTAGCTGCTGCTGACCGCGTTTAAGGCTCACCATCTGTGAAAGATTACCGGAATGCCTCCGCAGAAGCTGGATGTCTTTCATAAGTGCTTTGTAGCTTTGGGCGATTAATTCCTGGCTTAGCTGGCGAGTTTGGGCGCTTTGCTGGGCAGTCAGGTTCAGAACTTCGGGCAGGCGGGTCTGACTGGCAATGCCGGTGTGGGGTTCTTGTATCAGATCTCTCACGTTTCGAGAGTGCCAGTGATACCGGCGGGCTGTCACGTTGGCTGCGTTCATCCCCTGCTGGACCACTGTCCAGGCACCGTTCTTAGTGAAAAAGAAGCTGTGGTGATAAATCTGAAAACCGTCCTGGATAAGGGATGAATCCACCTTGGCTGCCATTTTTGATGTGTAGACGAGGGCCCTTGAATCCTCCGGCGCCAGATTGGCCCTCCCGCTCCATTCCGCTATCTCCGTCGGCGTTTTGCGGGAAGTTTTGCCTTTGCCTCCGCAGATGTATAAGCCCAGATCCTGCTCTTCTCCGCGAATGGCTTCCTTCAAAGCGGCTGTAAGAATCGTAGTCAAGCCGGAAGCATTCCAGTCGAAGGCTAGCACTGTACCTAAAGACTGGAACCAAACCGGATCAGCGATGCGTTTCACGAATTCATCCGGCCCTTCCTCGGCGATAATGGCGTGCACCATTTCCCGCCCCAGCTTTACCATACGGTCGAAAAGCCAGCGGGGGCATTTCCCGTAATCCAGAGTAAATGTGGCAATGCCTCTCTGCATCTTTCTCTTAAATTACCCCAAAGATTCTCTTAATTCCTCCCGAAAAGTATCCAAAAGGTCTAAATGCTTATTCACGTTTTCCGGCTCGTAGGCGGTGTGCTCCTGATATTCAATGGACGAAAGATGAATAGAGTTGCGGGTGCGGCGCAGTCCCTGCAATTTGTACTTGGTATTGCGGTCGATGAGCCCTTTAGCATACGCCAGTTCCACCATACTTTTGAAATTCCTGTCCAAATTCGTGCCGGCGGTAATCGGTTTATACCCCTCCTCCAGTACAGCCGTCAGGGCGGCTTCAATCACAGAAGCGATGGACACCATTAAGTTCTTACACAGCAGGGATTCGATAGTCAGGTAGAACTGATAATCATTATAGAGGTTGATCATAAATTCCAAGTACTGAAGCTGATAAGCAATGTTCTCCCGCGCCCCTTTCTTTTTGATAAAACCCCACTCTTCTTTGTAATAATTGGCGGATTGGGGGTGGCGGTCCTTGGCAAACAATTCTTTTTTCTCAATATTATCCAATCGCCGTTCTCTGGGATTCGGGGTTTTCTTTCTAAGGCGTTCCATCATCCAAATTATATCAGATATTGACATACCTACCCTATTGTGTGAAAAATAATGCACCATCTATACGTCTAAAGGAGGACTGGGTGGCAAAGCACCTTAGGGTAAGATTCCGGATGAGATACGGGACCTGTCAGGGCAAGGTCGATCACGGCAATCGATCCTTCTTCTCAGTCACTGTGAACGAGGGATCCGACGACGTGCAGATGTCCGTTGTCCTTTTCCCAACTGACCGATTCTTCGGCTTCAAAAGACAGGACCACCGTGTTTGGCCAATTCCGAAGGATGCTCCGCCGGAGAAGGAGTGGCCAAAGTTCAACGATCCAATCGTTGGGATCTGGGAGTACAAACCCACCGGCGTCAAGGGTATCGACGATGGGGTAGAGGTCACTCCCGCAGGATGGGGACAAGCCGCGGATCTCAACGGCGCTTGCCGGCACAAGCCAGAAACCCCCAGGAAGGCCGCTAAGGCCTAGGGAGGCCCCAAGATTCAGGCCCGCCCGGCCGTGTGAACAACGTTGTCAACAACGTAAAGTTCACTGGCTGGGTGGGCCTCCGCGTTTATACAGACAATTATTGCAATCCCCTAACCCAAAAAAATATTAGTTTTTCATAGAATTGACGCTTCAACATAAATATCATATACACAAACTATCTGTCCTTTGACTATTTCTGACGGGACTTCTGAACATTTGAAGAAGTATTCAGAAGTCCCGTCAGAAGAATATCGCAGATCGAGTTCTCAGGAAGGAGCAGCCGTGTTCAAGCAGCACCCGAGTGTCCTGCCGAATTGGCTCTATGCACGGCGTCGACGATCGGCCGCCAGACCCAGGGCCAATAGCGAGCCGACGAGGGCTTACTGGGACAGGTATTGGTTGGCGTCCAAGATCGCTGATGCAGAACTCCCTAGACCCGGCGAAGACACAAACGCCAAGAAGTACGGAGAGTGGCTCCTCCGCCACAACGCTCACGCCAAGGGGCTTGCCCAAAGGTATTCCCTCAAGAAGCTCCGGAAGATGTGCGCCGAGAGGGGCGTACAAGTTCCCGAGTCGGAATAGAAGGGACGTGACATGCTCTCGTTTCAACGATACACAGACCGGGCTCGGACAACTATCGCTCACGCGGAGGAGGAGGCCCGCCTCCTCAATCACAAGTGGATCGGGCCGGAGCATCTTCTCCTCGCCCTGGCAGGGACGTGCGGGCATGGTGGTCCGGTTGCTCATGTTTTCGAGAAGTGCGGCCTGTCCCAAACGGAGATCCGCCAGCGGATCCTCCGTTTCATCGGACAGGGAGAGAAACTCCCTCAGAGGATCAGCTTCTCGCCCGATGCGAGAAGGGTCCTTGGCTTAGCGGAAGCGGCAGCGGACTTCCGCGAAAGCAGAAGTATCGGGGTGGAGCACCTGCTCCTCGCACTCGCAACGAGAAACCTCTGCGTTTCGGAGGGCAGCCAATCACTGGCCTTCTACATCATCGAGGAGTTCGCAGGGGGGTACAACGGAGTACGCGACCTGCTCTCCGAACTCTGAACCTGCACGGCCCGCCCGCCGGCGACACGAGAAACGGTCTACCCGCTCCGCGTCATCGACCGGAGCGGGCCCGTTTTGTTTACAGCTACAGCCCTATATAGTCTTTTGACGGCCGTCAAAAGACTATATCTTGAAATTCGCGAGAGGAGCGGATTGCTTCCCCGTCCTTGGTGGCGTCTGTTAATCCAATTAAGATATAATAATTCGTGTGAATACGTTGCGCCGTTGGTATAAAGAATTCATTTTGCCGGCCGGATTGGTCGGCTCTTTAACGGTTGGGGCAGGGATGTTCGCTATCCCCTACGCCTTTGCCAGAAGCGGTTTTCTGGCGGGTGTTCTATATTTGATCTTTTTTTCTCTGGTCGCTATTAAAATCAATCTTAGCTACGCCAACATCATCTCTCGTAAGTCAGGAGATTATCGGTTTGCCAGTTTTGCCGGAGACCATCTCGGCAGGACCGGTTTTTGGGCGGGTATTTTCGCTGTCGTTTTTGGACTGCTGCTCGGTTTGACCATTTACATCGTGTTGGCCGGCAGTTTTTGGCATTTAATCACTCAAGTCAATGGCTACTCGCCCAACATCCTTTTCTGGGCACTCGGATCACTTTCCGTCATTGTTTCCCTGAAGAAACTAGCCAGCTTAGATTTCTTAACGTACATCGTTATGGGTTTCATTATCGCCCTTCTGCTTTTTCTTGGCTTGCAGAATAGCGCCTCGATTCCGCTGCTTCCCAGTCAGCCGATAAGTCTGCTTATCCCTTACGGCATCGTGCTCTTTGCCCTTCATAGCCGGGCGGCTATTGCTCCTCTAGAGGATTATTTTGAAGAGAAGAAAATCAGTTGGAAAAAAGCGAGGAGGCCTATTATCTTGGGCACCGTTATACCGGCCTGTCTTTTCCTTGTTTTTGCGATGGCAGTTAATACCCTCTCTCCGACTGGCATTAGCGATGATGCGGTCTCCGGCTTGGTTATTCCTAGTATAGTTATGTCTGTGGTGGGGGTGCTAGGCATTCTGGCCCTCTGGACTTCTTATCTGGTATTGGGAACGGAGATCAGGGATGTGCTTGTCCACGATGTACATGTCCCCCGATGGCTGGCCCTTACTCTAATTACCTTCATTCCCATTCTTCTTTATCTTGGCGGGGCTAACAGTTTCGCCACTCTGGTCGCTATCGGCGGGGCTATTTTCCTGGCCACCGAATGCGTTCTGGTGGTACTGATGGACGGAAAAATAACGGGGAGGCTTAGCCTGCTCGATAAACTATTAATAGCGGTTTTTGTCTTAGGCAGCTCGTTCGAAGTCTTCCATATTCTCACCGGATAAATAAAAAAGGCCTCAACGGCCTCCTCTCTTTTTAAATTTATATATGGGCGGAGGAAGTGCCCGATCGATAGTCACGAACATAGTCGTTCACACGACCGGGCACTCCCCCCAGAATTCGGCGAGCTAAACGGCTGCGGACTCATGTCCTGCTCTCGAGTAGTCGCCTACTAGGGGCGCTGTGCACACTATGCTGCCTTTTGGGCAGCGACGGAGCCCGACCCTTCCGGAGTCTCGTAGGCCCCCACGTTGTGTGCATCTGGCACTCCAAGGTACGTGGACCTTCCCGTGTTGGGACCCCCACGTCTTGGGTCCCTATGGTATCGGCAGGAACAGCCGCACACTCCCTCCTCGAGGTAGATGGCAGTCGTCGGGCCGATGTCAACGAAGTGTTTCGCGAGGTCCGATGTGTATTTGCGCGCTACTAGATGAAGGCGCACCTCCTTTCCTCGTAGACCACCCTTCCTCCGATGCATTTATATTGCCATGCTCCTTGAGTTTTGGCAAATCCCCAACTGTTTGACACATCGTAAGGGGTACCGCAACCTTAAGAGCAATGGAGAGATACTCCAATATCATCTATCTGGATGTTGATGCTGTTCTGACTAACCCGACCGTGGACTTTTTATCCTTGCTCAATGAACGGGTCGGGACAAATTATGCGATAAAGGATGTTTATACCTTTGAATATGCCGAATGCCTTCCTAAAGAGCATGCTGAAATACTTCTCGAGATGTGGAAAAGTTCTTCCCTTTATGACAACCGGGAGGCCGATCAAAAAGCGCTGAAAGCACTCGCAGAGATGAGGACCTTCGCTCGGGTTATCGCCCTCAGCGGTCCCGTCGTGGGGCACGTTGATAGCAAACTTCGATGGCTTATCGGACATTGCGGTTTTCTCAAAAAGGACACTATCATCGCCAACGACAAATCCCTCGTGCGAGGCGCAGTGCTTATCGATGATCTAATCAAAAATCTGACGGAATTTGAGGGGGAACGCATTTGTTTTGCCCAGCCTTGGAATACAAAGTGGGACACAAAACTCGGCATCCGAACAGACGATTGGGGAGAAATCGTTCAGAAAGCAAGAGAGGCTATCCATAAAAAACTAGATTCAAAGCCCAGCACACGAAGACGGAAGTAAATTGTAAAACACACCCCTTACTTATCTGCACTCTCTTTGCGTTCTTTAGCGGAGATACATTGTCCCCGACTCCATCTCGAAAATTAGCTCACCGGCTTCGATCAGGCGGTATGAAGGTGTCTCGTGCAGAAAAACCGAGAATTCACTCTCCTGAGAATCTTCACAGTATATCATAGTGGATACTACCTCGCTGAATATGATTTTATCCCCTTCTACCTTGTAGCCTCCGCCCATTGAATTGCAGTCAGTTTTTAGCGATACCCGGCCATCATCACTGAATGAAACCGTGAAAGCGCCAGACTGCGCGGGCTTTATCATTTTCCCGGTATCCGTCTGCGTTCCCATCCACATCCACATTTTGGAAGTTAAACTCGGGCTCTCTGCCTGAATGATCTCAGTAAATGTCCGGTCCCCTGCCCGGCACTGGCGCGGGTAGCTTTCCATTACCGGATAGCCAGCCGCTTCGCACTCCTCAAAGCTGGTGATCTCTGTGATATCCGGTTCAGTGCTCTGGTGTCTCAGAAAATCAAACCAGAGATAGCCCAGTCCGCCCAAAAGCCCGATAACCAGAGCCGAAATGAAGATGGAGAACAGAACTTTCTTCATATCACCAATACAATGACGGCACTAAAACTCTTTAGATCTCGTCCGAATACGGCCGAATGATGTCCGTATCAATGGTCCTCTCAAAGCAGGCGCGGCCGGCTTCGTGCTGCCACGACTCATTCGTACCGCCCGGCCATGGGTAATAGGGATAGCTGACGGCTGTATCTTTTTCTACTGTCGTCGGGAAAACGCCTCCGCCGTAATTTTCCACCCAGCCTTCGGGCAGAGGTTGAGCAAAAGTCGCGCAGAGCTCGAACGACAGATCTCCGAGCACCCTGTATTCGTAAACTTTACCGTCCTCGAACTCCGGATCCTTCGGGATAGAGTAATTAAGCAGAGGATCTTTAAGGTCGTCGAACGTAGCCGGCAGGACTTCTTTGCTCTGCCAGTATGACACCACCTGCGATTGAATGGACTGCAGATCTTCTATCCGCCTTTGGTCAAGGCGCAGGACTCTCTGTTCAGCCGGTGAACCAATTATTATGAAGGCCGCCACTATAGCTGACAGGGCGAATACTATCGCCAAGGTCAGACACGTGATACGCACCGTTTTTCTTCTCTCAGTATCTTTCAGTTCGTGCAGATAATAGAGACCGATAAGCAAAGCCACTGCCAGTGTTACGCCCACCTTCAGTAGAAAACGTGTTGTAATTTCCCCTTCCACGAAATAGCGAACCAGGGTAATAAGGTCTACTACTATCGTGATGCTCGCCAAGAAAACTATCAGATATAACAGCCACTTTTTAATAACCAAGTCCACCCGCCCCATTCTGCCCTTCAGCAGTTTCGTCCAGAAATATGAAGTCAGCAGGAATACCGGCAGAACGACGATGAGCGTGGCCAAAGCGCTTCTCATCGCTGAGAGTTCGTACGAGTTGTATCCGTACTGGTAGGTGGCGTTCAGGACGTCCGGGAATTTCTTGTTCAGCACGCCAAAAACCACGTTCAGGAAAGACGTGACTGTGGTTATCAGCCACACCAGTACAAAGAGCGAGGCGAAGAAGAACTTCGGGCTCAACCTCGGCTCTGGATTAGTAGTATTTTCCATATGCCCTAATTATACACCTCCTACTTTCTTCCCCGGGATAAAGTTCCCGTAACGGTTTTCGTTAACCAGCCAAGCACGGCGAGGAAAATGACAAATGCCGCCAGCCATCCTAAAAACGGGATAATCTTTACGAGCTGAAACAGCGCCACACCCAGAAACACTTTCCACCACGGCAGATCATCAACCGGTTTTTTAAGAACATACTTGTTAAATAGGACGGCCGTTAGAACACCAGCCAAGACACTCGCTAAGAGAATCCCCATAAAGTAGCCGAGCCATAGAATGCCTGCCGGTATTAGGCCTATGAAGGTAATCATTAGCAGTACCGCCGCCACGGGCGTTAGGATAAGTGCAGCGAATCCAAGAAGTGCCCTCCCCCAAAAATTATTAGTGACATCTTTAGCGAAACTCTTCGTCCATCCTTTCCAGACATAGACAAGGAAAATGGCCGTAATGGCCGTCATCAGTATCTTCAGCGCCGCCAGTCCCGCCATAACTGCTACAGCACTCTTTGTCTCAATTCCCTTTCCTACCGGCGTTTCAATTCTGTTAAACTTCGTCTCACCGGCAATTTGAGCCGAAGCATTTATTGACGCTTCCGATTTAGAGTAGTAGGTAAAATTACCCTTAATGTCTGCATTCGGACCGAGCGCGATCTCATCGCCCCTTACAACAAGATTACCTGCTACCAGAGTGTTCAAATAGACGGTGCCGCCATTAATTTCAGCCCTGCCCTGCACGGGTGCCTCAACCCTGACCATGCCCCCATTGAGATTAAGGTCGCCCTGCACGGCCGAACTGGATAGGATATTGACCTGCCCTCCAGCGCCGACTAACTCACCCCCGATTTTTCCAGAGATATTAATGTTCCCGCCAGCTATCCTGACATCCTCGCCGACATTGCTAATAACGTTGATAGTCCCTCCAACAACGGTAAGATCCTCGCTAATATCGCCCGCGATGGTAAGGTTTCCGCCCGCTGTAATAAGATCCCCCTCAACATTGCCGGAGATATTGACGTTTCCCCCGGCCGTGTAGAGATTGCCCGCGACTGATTCATTGGCGCCCAGCAAATAATTGTCTTCGCCGGCAAACGTAGCCGCACTAACCGACGCCACTCCCGACAGAAGCACCGCTCCCGCTAAAATGTAAAGTATTTTCTTCATAAGAAAACAATACCAGAAACTCCCTTAACAGCAAAATAAGAAAGTCTGGCTCTATAAGACTAGTCTCCGGCGATAAGAGTGAGCTCAACGCCCAAGAAATAGGGCCAGAGGGGCAATGCTAAAACGCCCTTCCAGAAGGCGAGGTGCAGGAAGCCAATGGTAAAAAGCCAGCCGGCTATCCAAAGCCCTCCTAAAGCACTCTGGCACGCGATATTTTGTTTGCCCTCGCAGTTTTTCGCCCAGGTTTTTTGCTCTTTTTCCATATCGGTGGTTATAATATCACACTTCGCTTTCTTAGAACGAATCGCTTCCTTAACCCAATTTCCCCTTAACTTCAGTTTCTCCATCTCGTCCTGGCTAAACTAACCGGCGTCCATGTGTCCTAAATTATACACCTCCCTTGAACAAATTAGCTCCAGCAGTGCGTTTTATATTAAAATAAACATAATGGACAAAGAAAGTCTCATTCTCGTTGAAGGACAAAGAGTTGGCCCCAGTAGTGTTATCTTGACTGGCGTCCACGGCGATGAACGTTGTGGCATAGATGCTGTTGAAAGAGTCCTACCCGACCTCAAAATCGAGTCGGGCAAGGTTTGGGTCGGGTACGGTAACCCCCAAGCCGTTGAGCAAAATGTCCGCTTTGCGGAGGCTAACCTCAACCGGATGTTCAAACCAGATGATACCCTCAGTAAGTCAGAAAAAAATAGCTATGAATACGGCCGGGCACAATATCTAAAAAAATATTTGGATGAAGTTGATGTATTACTAGATATCCATGCTAGCTTTACACCTAACGCACGCCCCTTCGTGCTCTGTGAAATGAACGCTTTCGAGATAGTAAAATATTTACCATTTGATTTAATGGTTACCGGCTTTGATAACGTTGAGCCGGGAGGCACAGACTACTACATGAACCGCATGGGGAAAATAGGCATTTGCGTCGAGTGCGGATATATAAAAGATCCCGCATCGACCGTTAAAGCAGAAGAAAGTATTTTCTCTTTTCTGAAAGCAAGGGGGCACATCACCGGCGAGACAAAGGCTGCCCTCATATCACACATACATATGTACCAGCTTTATATCACAAAGACCGATAAGTTCTCGCTGACAAAACCGTTCGGGGATTTTGAGCCCGTAGCACAGGGAAAGATAATAGGAAAAGATGGGAACGATCGGGTAGTCGCCCCTAAGAACAGCGTCATCCTGTTCGCTCGCAACTGTACTCGAAAAGGAGAGGAGGCATTTCTTCTAGGTGAAGAAATGGACAGTCCCGCGTAGCCGAGCTACGCGGGACTGCACCCCAGCAACCCCGGTTGCATCATCATGCGGTACCCTGGAGGACCATAACGATCCGGCCTCCGGAGATCTGCTCGATGACCCGGCCTCCGATGTGGGCAAAGAGGGTGTGCATCCTCGAACTCTCTTTGGTGCGCAGGAGGACGTTGGTCTGTCCTCCTTTTCTGCTTCCCTTTCAGCGGCTTGTTCGGGAGATTCACCCCTTTTTACTCCCCCGCCAGGCCAGCCCCAAAGCCCTCTGATGCCCGGCACGGCCTCCTGAACCAAAAGATACTTAGATTTCCTCGCAGAGAAGCCACTACGCGGAACTTAATCAATATCGGTGAAAATTAAATCTCCGTCTCGATAAGAGAACTCAAGGGTATAATCATTCCGACTATGTCTCCTCGATTGACGTAGTACTGATTGCACAATTTCTATTGCGTCACGCTTATCGTTAAGTTTTCGGACAATACCAACAACCTCACCTGTGGTTAGAGTAGAGCTTGGGTCTATCTCTTCCCTGGGCTTCATAAAACCACCAAGTGGTTTGACTAGGCGGTGAAACTGAGGGTCCGACGGATCAACTAAGTTTAACACCCCCGTACTGCGTGCTCCCTTATAAAGCTCGACAATCTCGTCGTATCCGCTATCCACATCATCATACATCATTAAACGTCCCGATACCTTATTGGAAGCCTCTCTCCTTGGCGTTGCGCTTTGTAATATCACATGTGAGATGTTCGGATCGTGAGTAAAGATGTCCTCCATTTGCTCTAATATGTCACCAAGGTCTTCTTCGTTATCAATATAACAACTAGGCATCCCTAACCCATCATCACGCCCCGAGAAACGTACAACGAGCGACACATCTCCCCCATGTAATCGTTCAATAATTTTTTCTTTAATTTCTTGCTTATTATCTTTACTAAGAATATCGGTTTCCGAAATTGGAAGACCGACTGTTTCAAGAAGATTAATCTTTCTAACTTTTAGAGGGGTACTCTCGTCGTCATATTCCTCGACTAAATGCCCGAGGGGGTGTTCTTCTGCGTCTTTTTGATGCGGTGTCTCCTCAAATTTTCTCTCCATAACTTTTCACTTTCCTATCTAACGCCGATGACAAGACGACGGTAGTCGTCTCTCATTTCAAAATCAGCGACACGATTACCTGGAATCCATCGATATTCAACATGTTCATCGCTTTTTTTAATTTCGATACCGCCTATTGAACACTTAAACACGAGAACGATAAATTGATAATCGTTCCCCTCTTCCGAAGCATCAAACGTCCACACATCGACAACACTACCTATCTGAGCTTGCTCACAACCCAATTCTTCACGAAGTTCGCGTTGTAGTGCCGCCTTGGGAGATTCCCCAAAACGGATTTTTCCACCCGGTAATTCCCAAACGCCCTTGTGGTCTTTTAAAAACAAAAAGCTGTCATCTTTTTCAATGAGTGCTTTGACTGTCACGTATTGCTTCTGGGTTGTTATTGACATGCTGCGGTAACGCTACGCCATAGATATTTATATGTCCGATATGTTATATCCTGTTCTACACGGAGATTATTAAAGAAATTCGGAGAGAGGCTCTTCCTGGTCTTCAGGCTGCATAGCACTACTTTACCGTTCTTCTTCATTATTTTGTAGATATCATCGCAAATTGCTTCCAGCGGGAGCGTATTTTTAACATCTCGATTGTGCCAGCACAACCAATCGAACACATTAGAAAGATATACAACATTGAAGGTGCGGGGCTTAAAAATACTCGCCAATGCCAGATTATGATGACTTATCTCATACTCACAAAACTTTATTCTATCAAGTCTGTTTTTAAGTATGTTGTATTTTCTCTCGTTTTTAAACCAACTTATTCGATTGTGTTCGTTCAACAGG
Source organism: Candidatus Colwelliibacteriota bacterium (assembly GCA_028718505.1). Classification (GTDB taxonomy): domain Bacteria; phylum Patescibacteriota; class Minisyncoccia; order UBA6257; family Colwellbacteraceae; genus 1-14-0-10-42-22. The sequence goes on from JAQULQ010000010.1 coordinate 16,121, forward strand.
GCATCTCTTTTAGTAAAATGGTGTCGCCGAGGCAAATAGTTTTTCATCTGAGGCGGTATGTTGAGCATCAATCGTGTGCGAACAGCAGCCCGTTCGATTCCATTATCTTTGAGTCCAAAATAACGAGCGAACTCCCCGTAGGGAAGCACCCTAATGGCCGCCTTTAGTAGATAGTTATAAGCTACCTGTTTGGGTGAATAATCAAAAGCTATGATGGCTTTCGGAGTTTGTTTCTCTCGTGAAAGCATCTCAAATAATTTTACCCCGCTACTTGATACAGATAAGATAATGTCGTTTTGTTTTACGTTCATGTGATTCAAAAATCTCGTAACATTTTCATTTGTAGTTCTATATTTAAACCGTCTTTTTCGTCCTTTCAACGTAAAGTGATTGCGACTATAGACAGCGGCCAAGAAATCGCTATCGCTCATTCTCATTATTTCATCTATGTCTAATGGTTTATATTTTGAATTTCTTTTCATAGGCACTTAACGCAACCATCGGAGGGAGCTTCTGATCAACAATATTAAACTTGACCCCGACGAAGGTTTTTCCATCCGAAGAGGCATATTGCTGTAATATCTTGTTAATATCAGATTTCATTGATACTAAGCTCATCTCATCAGCAATGTTTAGTAATGTGTACAAAATTCCAGCCCCCATTCTACCTAATGCAGGCACGTCTTGTAGGTGATGAATCCGTTTTCCTAAGTACGACTGGGCATATGCGGTTTGCCGAAGGCGATACACTGCCTGGATAAGCAGAGCAACCTCAACACCGTATCCAGAATAAAAGAATAATTGTTCAAGGAAGGATCTTCTTCCTCCATATTCACCGGACAATGGTTGTATAAAATCTTTCGTTTTGGAAAAGAAGAAGTTAAGGAACGGCCGTACTAATATTTCAGTCACGCGTGCATCACCTTTGGGTCGTTCATAGTAGCACTTAACGAAATCGATCTTAGAATCGACGATCATAGGGCCGACGAGTCCGGTAATGAATTGCTCGCCAATATTCTCGATATCGGAATCTATCCAAATGATGATATCGGTCTTGAGATAGTACAGACTCGCCCACAGATTCCAACCCTTACCTCTTCCGAACCTCACGCCTAGATCTTTAGATGCACGAAAGTCGTTAATAAAAGGCACTCCCATTTCTTTGCAAATTGCCTTGCTCTTGTCCTTAGAATTACTATCAACGACAATAAGTTCATCGATTAATCCGCGACAGCCACGAACAACTTCTATTGTTTTGCCCAGAGTTCCCTCTTCATTACAAACAGGGAGTGCTAATCCGACGGTCAGTCCCTTGCTCTTTTTCTCCGCAATTAATCTTTTTAAATTAAATTCTTGATGCCTAAAATACTTCATGTATTATTTTCCCCTGGTTAATTGGTTTCAACTCAAAGTTGTAACAGATTGTCTGGGCAAGATCAGCAAATGATTCTCTAGTCCCAAGCCGTCTAGTCAAATGTCTTAGTCGAGATGAATATGCTAATAGCGGCACGAATTCGCGTGTGTGTCCGCGAAGATCCACTGCGGGATCACATCCATGATCAGCCGTTATAAACAACAAGTCGCTGGACTTTAGATTCTTTAAAATCTTAGGTAATAAAGTATCAAACTCGTGTAAACTTCGGGCATATCCCTTGACGTCCTTCCGATGGCCATACATATCGAAATCCTGTAGGCAGAAGAGCATTACGGCTCTATCTTTTTCCTTATTCAAACGATCAACTATTAGTGGAACAAGTCTCCGGTTGGTGTGATTACCCCGAATGATAGAATGTGCGCCCTGCGGATGCCCTAGAATATTGAATAAATGCTCCGTTGTAATTAACGATATCTTGTTATCCCGTAATGACGAAAGCACAGACTCTTTCTCCAAATTATCAAGTGCAATATAATCTCTTCGATTATCTGTGCGAATAAAATTCCCCTTTCTGCCGATAAATGGACGAGTAATAACGCGGGATATCTTATGGTCCTTTAAAATGGATACGAGTTCCCTGCCGTACATGTTTAGTTTTTGGGCGGAGATTACCTTCTCATGGGCCGCCAAGAGAACTACTCCATCATCTGCTAGATAGAGTATCAAACCCCTTCTCTTTTTGTGTTCATCATAAAATTTATCTAAGGCTTTAAATCCGGACACATATTCATTACCAATCACTTTTATACCCAATTTAATTTCTATCTGCCTAATTAACCGTTTCGGAAAGCCCATCTTCTTATTTCTAAATCTACCGCGGAAAACCACGCCGACCATCTCCCAAATACCCGCAAACGTATCATTTCCAGGTGTTTGCTCTCGCATCCTACCCGAGACTCCGATTATGCTCTTCGAGTCTTTGTTGTTTTCAATCAATTGCAATAAGCCAAGCTTCTCAAGATTAGGTAATTTAAAACCCGGCGCGCTTGCATAGACGCTCCTAAGCGTGTTCGATTTACAGCTTTGGAATTTTCTATAATCACTCTGGGTCCCGCATCCAACGCTATCGAGGACTAGTATAATTACACGCTTGTATAGACTCTTCATACAGTTTTGACTGATCTATGTTGGCCAAGTGATTTATAGGCCAAATCAACCAAAACAACGGATCTAACTAAATCATGTTTATCTAGAAACTTTGTTCTCGCACTACCATCTGAGATAAGTGTTAAAAAATAACCCAACATGTTGGCGGTGCTTTCCGCCAGTAAGGCCTTATTATTATCAATATTGGATTGTTTTATTATCTGTTCTATGCCCCTTGGTATATATAGTGTTTCTTCTGTGAGGCGGTTCCACTCGTCTTTATTAGACCCATACGACACAATATTAAGGTCTCCCCCTCGATTCGATTCTGAGTACTCAATTACGGCCTTCTTCCCCCAGATAATTAATTCATTGTTTCTCCCTCTTGCATCAGCCCAAGATGTCTCAATAGATCCGATCAGTCCGTTAGCAAATCGCAGGCTAATAATAGAGGTATCTTCAACTGGAGAGTGAAGTCCACCATTCGAAGCCACCGCGTTAATTTCTACAATAGGACCGAACAGGTCATCTAACAAATCAAAATAGTGAGACCCATTATCAATAATCGTGCCGCCGCCACTGATCTTCTTATTGATATGCCAGTCGAAAGGTTGTTTCCCACCCCAATTATGTGCCTGTCTTCCCCGAACGGCGATAACATTCCCAATCTCTCCGTTCTCCAAAATGTCCTTGATCTTCTCAATGTTTCTATCAAATCTCAGAGAATACCCTGCCATACAAACGACTCCCCGTTTCACCGATAACTCTTGAAGAACCTTAGCCTCTTTAACATTTATGGTTACTGGCTTCTCCACCAAAACGTGCTTATCCTTCATCAAACAATAACGCGCTATATCATAATGGAACTTCGTTGGTACACAAATGCTAACCCCGTCGATATCATAATCGTTGATAGTTCTCTTATAGTCAGAACAAATGGGCACACCAACTCCCCTTAAGAGTTCTTCATTAGAGTCACACACCGCAGCGATTTCAACATGGGGGAAACTTTGATAATTTCTAAAGTGCGTCTTCCCACGCTTACCAAAACCGACAATCGCTATTTTAAGTTTGTTTTTCATAGATTGCTAAGCACTTTTTTAATTGCCCGACTTGTCGCGTGGATATAGTACTTGGTAATGCCAGGATTAGTATAGCAATTGAAAAGGCGAGCAGACACGTTTTCTGCAACTGGTAATTTGACACTATTATATTTTCGAAATAGCTCTGTTCTGGATAGGGCATGGGGATATAGATTATTAATCTCAACGTTCTCCGCTCTCACTGCTTCAATGAACCAATCACGTTTTGAAATGAATTTCTCTGGTAATAGCGCGGTCAAGCCGTAATACACGCTTGAACCCAAATGTGTTTCCCTCTGAAATCTCAACGGCGTATCGGAAAGCAACTTCTTATAAAGTACAGCGTTGCGGCGCCGTTGATTGTTCAGCCGGTTCAACTTTTTTAGTTGTGCCAGACCTATAGCCGCCTGTAATTCTGTCATATGATAATTATGCCCCAAGCGATTGTAATTATATCCCTGCAGATAACCGTCAATCAGACCGTGATCAACTATGGATTTACACGCTTCATATAATTTCTTTTTATTCGTAATTACCATACCCCCCTCACCACAAGTCATATTTTTCGTCTGATAGAAACTGAAGCAGCCGATGTCACCAAGAGTACCAACCCTGTGCCGATTATATATTGCGCCGTGGGCTTGAGCACAATCTTCGACTACTGATATCTCGTGTTTCTTTGCGATGCGAATAATATCTCGCATGTTTGCGGGGTTTCCATATAGATGTACCACGATTACCGCCTTAGTCTTCGGTGTAATCTTTTTCTTAAAATCAGATACGTCTAGACAGAAAGTGTCCGGGTCTACATCGGCAAAAACGGGCCTTGCGTTTTGCTGAAGAATTACTGAGGCTGATGAAACGAAGGTAAGGGCCGGCACTATTACTTCGTCGCCCCTGCATACACCAATTGCCTCTAGTGCAGTATGAAGTGCCGTTGTCCCAGATGTGGTTGTAACCGCATATTGGACATCACAGTACTTTGCAAAGTTTACCTCGAATTTTAGAACCTCTCTTCCTCTCCCAGCCCGCGATAGAACTCCGCTCCTAAGAACCCTTACGCCAGCAGCGATTTCGTCCTTCCCGATTGGGGATGGTCTTCGTATAGGATTAGATACGATAGGCTTTCCACCCCTTATCGCCAAGTTTTTAAACATAATAGTTTCGGCTAATCGTTTAATTGATAGTGCGAGCTATCCAATAACTTTCAAACACATGGCTACTCTATCAGACTAAAGTGCCTTGTCAAAAGCGGCTGGAGGAAGATGAAGAACTTCTAGAACCCAACTTCCTCTCAATTTCAATTTCTCCATTTCGTCCCTGCTAAACCAGCCGGCGTCCATATGTTCGAATTCATTTATCCTGAGCTCGCCGTTTTTTATCTTTCCCCAAAAGATGTGGCGGACACTGCCGCGCTTTTCGTCGTGAATTTCACCAAGACTGCGGACTAACTCTACATCAAAGCCGGTTTCTTCTTCTGCTTCCCTTTCAGCGGCTTGTTCAGGAGATTCACCCCTTTTTACTCCCCCGCCAGGCCAGCCCCAAAGCCCCCTGATGCCCGGCACGGCTTCCTGAACCAAGAGATACTTACCGTCCTTTTCTAAAATAACGTGCGCCGTATGGCGCACCCGGCCCACCAGTTTGGCAAAAGCTAATTTCCACTCAATCATGATCTTCAATTACATTATTCCAACATTCTCACATTCTTAAGAATGTGAGAATGTCTTACTGGGTTCAATTTCCGCTGGCAAAACCAATTTTGCCCTCTGGCTCTTTTGATGGCTCTACACCGCCGAACTGGTCCTCGTACTTTTTAAGGTTAACCTGTAGGGCGCCTATCATTTTCTTGAGGTGGCCGGGGCTAATTATTATTCGGGAGACTAACGTACCCATCGGCATAAACGCACTAAGAAAATCCAGCACAAACTCCTCCTTGGTGTGGGTAATCATCACGGCGTTAGAATATCTGCCCTTGAGATCTTTGTCAGACGCTTTAATCTTCAATTGTCGCGGTTGTTCCTGCTCCATTTTAGCAATCTTTATCGCTTCTCGACCTTGAATTTTTTAATCATAACAAAAACGGGTTTAGGAAACGACATTCTAACATTCTCAAGAATGTTGGAGTGTTCATTCCTACCCAGAAAGACGGATGCCCGCACTGGCTGTGCGGGCATCGGGTGAGGTGAAGAAGTGCTGGTCACCGGCGGCCGTTGGGATAGGCACGGGCCGCTCCCTCAAGGAGACGCCACCTACCGAAGCCCTTCCTCTTCTCGTAGGCAGGCCTGAACATGATGTGCCCATTGGGATCCTGCCTGATCACCTGTGAATCTCGACCATGGACCGAGTTGGCCTTCTCCCACGCATGCTTTGCTGCTGGAGGCAGTCCTTTCTTCATATGGCCACTCTTCTTTCACTAGTGGTCGAGGTGTAACCCTCTCCGTGGAGACGCATCCAGAGATCCAAGGTAATCCCATCCTGCGGAATGGATGAGAGGTGTGTCTTCCACCATCCTGCGCCCCTCTCGTCCAGCCAAAGGGAAAAAGACACTTCGTTTCTGCTTAAGTCGAGGATTGATCCGTCGCAGCACACCACCCATGCCACCTTGCCATTTGGCCAGATGTGGATTCGGAACGGACATTCTCCAACGAATTCCTCGAGCCTCTTCAGGCCGGAAACGTCGTACCTTTTCTGCCAACGCTGTTGCGCTGTTTCCTTCCGTGCTAGGAACATCGCGACGAGCGCGATTGCAGCGCAGATGGAATACAGACGGAACCCACCCCACCTCGGAAGAGTTAACTTCCCGGCCTCTTGCAGGACGAAGAGGGTCAAGGATGCTATACACGACACCACTTCGATGACGATGAGAACAGCCAGCCTGATCCGTGCAATAAAGCCCTGCTTTTTTGCCATTCCGACTCTCCTTTATCTCACTTCTTGGTCAGGAACATCCGGGCCTGAAATCTCATTAGACACGGGTGTCCCTGACCAAATATCAGTCTCAAAGAACCCCTTCCTTATGCCACAAAAACAGTTAAGCTGTCAAACTCGCCGGCTGAATTACAGTATTACTTATCCTGCTATCTTCAGGACCATTATGACATCGTCTTGATATTTGCCTCTGTGTTTCAATCCTCCGGGTATCCGCCCCACCTCCCTGAAGCCTAGTTCTTTGTAGAGCTTAATGGCCGGTTTATTTTCCGCAAAGACGGAAAGCTCCACTATTCTGATACCCTTTAAAAAGGTCTTAGCTTGTTTAATCAGCTCTTCCATCATAACGGTGCCAATGCCGTCGCCGCGGTATTTCTTCCTGATCATTATCCCCAGCGTTGCTATGTGCCGGCACCTTCTCAACAGATTGGCTTTGGTATTAACCGTCCCCGCCCCGGCCAATTTACCGTCAACAATACAGAGCACTTGTACCCGTTCGTTCGCGTCTGCGTCTTTAAAAAGTTTACTTAACCACGCCGCTTCTTCTTTTCTGGGAAGCTGCTCGCCCGAGAAGCCAACATAGATGTTCTCTCTTGAGACCTCATTAACGTATTTTGTAAGCTCACTCAGATCTTCCCACTTCGTATATCGCAGGATAGCCGGTTTGCCACTCCGCGTCTTGAATTCCTTGAGAACTTTTCCGGGAATAAACTTTTGCATACTTAAATCATAGCAAATCCCCTATCTGGACATTCTCACATTCTTGAGAATGTGAGAATGTCAGTACCGCCGGATTATTAATATAGTCTATTGGTTGTAAATTCCGCCCCCAGAATTATTTAGATTCGGCTAGGGCAATTATTTCTCCGCTATTTTATATAAAAGCCAAATATATTCTTTCGTAAATACTTCTTTTTTGATCAGATTCAGCTTAATTTGTTTATTGATGTGGGAGAAAATATTGTAGGAGCCTTTTCCAACAATAACCGGATGGACAAGCAGACTTATTTCAGATACCAGCCCCTTTTCCATAAGAAGATTGCTTAGAATACTCCCCGTATCAGTAAGTATTGTTTTCGCGCCATACTTGATATTGAGCAGTTCCAGGACCTTCTTTAGATCACACTCTTTTTCGCCGCAAATATGATAGTCGTAATTTCTTGTACGGAGATAGTCTATGTAATCTTTCGGCGTGCTCTCTGAAACAAAAACAATTACATCCTTACAATATTCAGACTGTCTCAATACATGCAATAAACCCTTTAATGTGCCTTCCGCATCAGGTACTGCCCAGAGCATTCCTTCCTTTTTTGGTTTTTCAAAATCTTCCTTGTTCTCTTTAGGGATTTTCTCCAGAAACATATCCATACCGATCTTTGCCGTGTTTGAACCGACGAGATGCATATCGGCGTTAAAATGCCCAGCTAATTCATAATGAAGGGGCAGGTTGACCTCAAAATTTGTAAGCGAGCCGTCTAAGCTGATTGAATTGTGGACAATAACTTTAGGCAGCATAGATATTATCTTTCTATTGCTTTAATTCTAGGGTTCTTCGGCATTTTTTCAATGGCGTAGCAAATTCGCATGGTACAGCATCTTGGCGGTTAATTCTCTTTTACTTAGTACGTTTATTTAAGCGAGCCCCCTTCCAACTCGGCAGATTCATAGTTTGGATTTTATATTAAATTCCAAGCAATAATCCCCTTTTTTAATCTCTCTTCGTAGTTTGGAAAACTTTTGTTGATCCCTATCGCCCCCTCTAATGAGTCCGCCCATGGTATTACTTTTTTATAATCTATTTCTTTATACATATCTTCAACTGACGGGAATAGGCGTATTTGCTTCACTTTTTTCTCAAACTTTTTGCCAGCACAGGACAAGACCAAGGTGTCTCCTTCCTCAATTCTTGCATACTTGCCTAAATAAGCGCGCGTTTCAACAGTCTTGGTGCCATCTTTAATAGCATTAAAGACAACCTCATCCTGTGCCCGAATCGGTAAAATCCACTTTCTCATATCTCAATCATAGCAAATCCAAAACGAAGAAGCCGCCGGGGGAGCGACTTCTCCGCCGGCGGTTAGGGGTTGGGAAGGGGGGCGAAGCCGACTTGGAATGCCAGCATGAATGAGTCTGCTGTCT
>JAQULQ010000011.1 GCA_028718505.1 Candidatus Colwelliibacteriota bacterium
TCCTTAAAAAGATCATATGCCCTCACACCCATAGCCATATGGCTTTGTTCGGAATCTTTCGGTGTGATAAGCATTCGTGGCTGGTCCTGCTCTTCTTTAACAGCCGGCTTGCCCATCTTCTTGTCCGTAGATATACCCGCAAAGGCTTTCTTGATCCTTAGGAGCGCGTCTTTTTCATCTACAGAACCGGCAACCACCACGGTGGTGGCGCTGGCAACATAGTGATTTTTTTTATAGTCCATAAAGTGCTCCCGCTTAAGAGCTCGGATAATTTCTTTCTTGCCGCCTACATCCCAGCCAGCTGGCTGGTCTCCGTAGAGCAATTCCGTAAATTTATCCGTCACTTTCTTCTGGGGTATATCTTCATACATGTTCAGTTCTTCAATAATGACTCCTTTCTCTTTCTCTATCTCCTCTGCCGCAAAGACTTGGTGCAAATAAATGTCGGACACAACATCTAGGGCTTTGGCGAAGTGCCCCTTATCTACTTTTGCGTAGTAGCCTGTGTATTCATTGGATGTAAAGGCATTATAGTTTGCCCCTAAGCGGTCCAATTCAGTACTGATCTGAATAGCTTTGGGCCTGCTCTCCGTACCCTTAAAACACATATGCTCAAGAAAATGGGATATTCCATTGGTATCTTTGTCTTCATACTTCGAGCCCACCTCGACCAGAACTGCCACAGTAACTGCAGGATTATCTTTCTGAGGAGCGATAACGATCCTCAAGCCGTTATCTAGAACGGTTTTTTGGAATTTCTGCATTAGGTTAGTCTTTCTTTTAAATAATCGGCGACCTCCTCAATTTTTATTCTTATCTGTTTCATAGAATCTCTGTCGCGTACGGTAACCTTCTTGTCTTTTAATGAATCGAAGTCGACGGTAATACAGTATGGAGTGCCGATCTCATCTTGCCGGCGGTAACGTTTGCCGATGCTTTGTGTAATGTCAAAATCCGTGGCCATAAGTGCGCCCAGACTCTGCCTGATACTTTCACCCACTTTCACTAATTCCGGTTTATCCGCTAGGGGCAAAATAGCCGCCTTGTATGGAGCTATGGCCATAGGCAATTTGAGCACGACCCTGACCTCGGCTGTCCCCTTCGCTGTTTTAACCTGCTCTTCGGTATAGGCAGAAAGAAGGACGGCTAAGATAGTCCTCTCGACTCCGAGCGAAGGTTCGATAACGTGGGGAGTAAACTCTTTGCCTGTTTTGGGGTCTCGATATTTCAGATTTTCTCCGGAGTGCTTTTCATGAGCTCTAAGATCGTAGTCTGTACGGTAAGCTAAGCCATACAATTCTTTCTGTCCGAACGGATATTGAAATTCAATATCTACTGTTCTTTCGGAATAATGTGCCCTTTCGCCGGCGGGCACTTCGACCTCCTTTATTCTCCGGCTATCTACTCCGACTAGCTTGAGCCATTTTCTGATCTCTTTAAGCCAGTGATTAAAGTATTTTTCCCAGTCCTTGCGAGTTTTGGGGGGCTCGATAAAATACTCGATCTCCATCTGTTCGAACTCCCGCAGGCGGAATATGAAATTCCCTGTGGTAATCTCGTTGCGGAAAGCTTTCCCCATCTGAGCGATACCGAACGGCAAGCGGCGGCGGCTCACCCTCATGATTTCTGTGAAGTCGGTGAACATAGCCTGGGCAGTCTCCGGACGCAGATAAACCACGCTGTCCTTAGATTCAGCCGGGCCCAAGTTAGTTTTGAACATCGTATTAAAAGGTGTTGGAGCAGTGAATTGACCCTTTGTACCACAGGCTTGGCAGGCAATTCCATCTAGACCTCTACTGCTCGCTTTTTTACCCGCAAATCCGGGTATAAGCTCATCGGTTCTAAAGCGGGCATGACACTTCTTACATTCAACCAATACATCATTAAATCCAGCTAAATGTCCGGACGCTTCCCAGACACGCGTTCCCATAATAATGTTGGCATCCAGACCAACTATGTCGGGCCGGCCCCAGACAAATGTTCTCCACCATAGATCCTTGATGTTCTTCTTTAGTTCAACCCCCAACGGACCGTAATCCCACGAATTTTGAAGACCTCCGTATATTTCTGAACCAGGAAATATAAAACCCCGATTGCGGGCTAGTCTAATTATTTTATCCATTAAGGCCGGACTGCCAGCCATTTTATCTGACATAATCAATAAATTACCTTTCCCTCCCCACTCCCAATCGACTTATCGTCTGGGAGCAGAGTACTTAATGCCTCATCGGTTGCTGCTAAATCCACGTCGGCGAAAACGTCTCTAGCCGAAGCGGTTGTAATATCCAGAAGCGGCATATACTGGCCGATCAAGGACGCGTCAGGTGTGGCTTCTATCTGGAAAACCATCTCGAGTTTCCCAGTCGATGCCCCATTAGAAACAGCAATGGCACCGGGCGTCCAAATGATCTCCCTAGTGGATTCATTATACTCAGGCGCAGGCCCAGCGCCACCCTCTACAAAATCTACCAGGCTGACATTGTTCTCCAGCCGGGTTTTAACCCTAACTTCTTCCAGGCTGTTCCCATAACCAGCGACCTCGATGTGAACTGAGTAATTTGTCATTTGGCCAACCCTCGGGGGAAACGGCCCTTGATTAAGAACGCCTTCGTCGGCATCCCTAAAATAGGCTCTAGCATTCACTCGGACTGCACCGGCGATCTTAGTTTCTTCGGTGTCAGAACCGGATGTTCTGTCTGCTGCAGACCCCTGCGTAAGAGTTGGCGATTCAATTGTGCCTTTTGCTTTGAGAATATTGCTGTTCGTGCCCTCGGTCGAAAAATTCGCCTTAGTCCGAATGCTGAACGACAATGTACCCTCGTCTCCTCTTTTTAACTCAGCTAACTTGTTAAATTTGCTGGATGTCCAGCTGATTGTCTGGCTTAATCCATTGAAACTACCGTCAGTTCTAAGTGTTTCGAAATCGAACATCGTACCCATCAATTGTGCTCGAATGATGACATCTTTCAGATCAGCATCAGTATTATTCCAATAGCGTATGTTGTAGGTGAGTAAATCTCCCGGTAAAACGGTGCCCCCGGCATCATCCAAATAAAGATCGAAGGACAGCGGCGATGGCGCCAGGAACACCTCGGCTTCTTTTTCCCTAAGCGGATATTCTTTGCCTCCAAATTCCAAAATAACTTTACCCTTCAAAACAAAAACATCCTCATTTTTATTGCTCACCCTGCCAAGTATAGATATTTGTTTATCCTCTCCCTCTTCTAAAATCCATTTTTGATCGATGGCCATAGGGTCTGAGTTCACGACCGAAAAGTCTTGTGACTCCCCAAATGTCAGCGCTATACTTGGAAATTCTTTGTTTTTATGGATCTCATCTATCAAATTCCTATACCGAACGTTGATCTGAAATTCCTGGCCGACTGCGATCGTGTCCGGAATACTCAATTCAAAATCGACATCTCTGGCCCCAATACTTAGCTTCTTTTCTACTTTCTTTGTGAATTCCGCCGATAAAGACCCGAGCATATAAGTTGCGGACGCGGAGACCACGTAGTCATCTTCGCCCTCTGATGGCAAAGCGATAACAGTAAAAACCGCTTTAGCAACTCCGCCGGGAGCGATCTCACCCAAACCCTTGATCACATTCACTTTTTGGCTGTCTTCAAAAAGAGCTAATCCCTTAGGCAGACCCAGAGTTATCCTTGTATCGTCAAGATCTGACTGTGAATTATTTAAAAGACGCACTTCGAGTTCGAAGGGTATACCTATCGAAACCGTCCCCTCCGGTGGATTGATCTCCAAACCTATCCCTTTGCTTGGCAGATTAAAATACAAAAGGACTCCGGCCAAAACAACGGCCAGAGCGCCCACAAACATAGCTCTCCATTTCATACGTCCGGAATGGCTGTCTCTTAATAGATCAGGTAATCGGAAATAGTTCATCTTCATCAATTTTAACACCTGCTCCGCAATTTGAGCACAAGAAAACAAGGTCGGGTGTGTAGAACAAAGTAGCTGGTGACCGTTCTCTCCTTTTACACCAGGCACAGGCTGGCAGAACGGATGGGAATGGAGAAACAAAACCCATTATGCTCAGCAATTCCCTATAGACTACGGGGCCGACCTGGCAACGCCCGACAACCTCCTTGGCTATGTGCCAAAGATGAGGGTCGGGTTGGTTATAAGGCGTCATGCTATCGAGGAAATGCAGGAATTTAATAACCTCTAAGTTGGTGCATTTCCCGCCGCCCGACAGAACATCCAACAACTGAAATGAACCCTTATCAATGATCCTAGCCTTAATAATTCTCCCCTGCGTCAAGTGGCCGGCCAGCTTCGATGTTATTTTTCGAGCACTCTTGGCAATAGCTTTAATTTTCCCAAGATCTTTAGTGTAAAGAGTAAAAAGAAGGTCTTGGTTGCCTTTATTCTCTCTTCGCAACACAAGAATTGGGGTATATCTCTCTGCCATGATTGCCATCATATATTAACATCTAGCCAGAATGACGTAGGCGGGGCTCCGCGGATAGGGGTTGACAAGCTAAAATGACACCCCAAAACGGGGTTTGACTTTCCCGCCCCAGTATGCTAGGATTCTGCGAATCCCCAGAGCGGGGATTTTTAAATGCTCTCTACCCGAAAAAAGTAGGGAGGGAGCGCCCAAAATGAGCAAATACATCATTTCGGCTACGCTTCTGCTTGTTCTAGGAACCTTGAGTTCAAGTTTCGTCAGTGATGCTGCTCCCGCACCGGAAACCGTCGATGTGGTGCTCGCTGATAACAGCGGTGCACTGCTTAACCAAAGTCCGGTTGCTACATCAGAGACCAGCATCAGCCCTGACGCTAGAAGGGTGGTTACGGCTATTGTGACCGCCTACTCCAGTGAGGCTAGACAGACCGACAGCACGCCTTTTATAACGGCTGCCGGTACGGGCGTCCGCTCCGGAGTAGTAGCGGCCAATTGGCTGCCCATTGGAACTAAGATACGTATCCCCGAGATCTTTGGTGAGCGGGAGTTCGTCGTGGAGGATAGAATGCATAACCGTCATGACGATAAAATAGATATCTGGTTCCCCACTCGTGCTGAAGCAGTTCAATTTGGTGTCCGCGAGACCCAAATTGAAGTTCTGTAGCAGACACATCGGTTAGTTAATCAAGAAGCAAATACTAAAAACTCCGATTTAAATCGGAGTTTTTAGTATAAATTGCAACTGGTGCCCAGGGCGGGACTTCCTTCGACAAGCTCGGGACAAGACGTCCCGCTCCCTGCAAAAATCTCATCCCGCTACACTTGCATTGAGCGAGTGCAGCGAGTCGAAATGTGCCCAGGGCGGGACTCGAACCCGCACGCCGCCGAAGCAGCCTAGGCCCTCAACCTAGTGTGTATGCCAATTCCACCACCTGGGCAAGTGAGGAATGAGGGCTAACGCGTTCATAATAGCTATTTTATAACCGTAAATCCACAACGAAGTCCTATTATCTTTGAGAGACATCCCGCAGGCACCGGGGCTCGGTTCCGCCCAGTGCCGAGGGCGAAGAAAACCCGGCCGGCCCTCGACTGAGCTCGGTCGAAGTCCTGGAGCCGGGTTATTCTGTTCTCTCAAAAATATGTAGGGCGCGCCCTATACTCCCAACTTCTGCCGAATTCCTCTAACCGACAGGTTGCGGAGGAAGTACAGCTTCGAGCGTCTTACTTTGGTCGGCTCCTTGAGAATATAAACCTTCTTGATCACGGGAGAATATATCGGGTAGGTTTTTTCCACTCCCACACCAGCCACCTCACCCATTATGGTAAAGGTTCCGCCGGCTTCCTGGCCGTGTTTGCGAGCGAGAACAATACCTTCAAGCTGGCCGGTATTATCGTGCACTCGGATCCTCACGCCGGGTTTAATCCTAGCTAATGTCTCTTGGTTTATCATCGCGTATGCACTTTAAGGGAGACGGGGTTATTTTTCAAGACTATTAAGAAGACTGACGAAATCCTCCGGCAGATCGGCTGTAATCACCATATTTTTCCCGGGTGCAATCGGGAATTCGAGGGAATAGGCATGAAGCATCTGCCTCTCGGCTGCCCGAACCGCAAGTTTTCCTCCATAAAGCTTATCGCCGGCGATCGGATGACCAATGGCATTAAAGTGCACCCGGATCTGATGGGTCCTGCCAGTTTCAGGATAGGCCTCAATGTAGCTGAATCCGCCCAGCTCTTTCAGAATGCGGTACCGAGTAACGGCCGCTTTAATATTCTTGCCTGCGTGAGTTGTTCTTTTGGTGGAACCAGCTTTGATGCCGATGGGAGCATTAATCACCCCCACTTTTTCTTTAAAAAGCCCGAGAACCACAGCGCGATATGTTTTCTTGATCCGCCGATCACGGAACAAGTTTTTTAAATAATCAAAATAACTCTGGTTCCTGGCAATTAAAATAACGCCCGAGGTATCTTTATCCAAACGGTGAACGATGCCTGGGCGCTCTAACTTACTAGACGGGGAATCCCCCACTCCGGCTAACTCCGGGAATTCGATCAAAAGCTGATCGACGAGCGTCTCCTCTCCTGTATTCTGACCACGATGGACCAATAGTCCGGCTGGCTTGTTAATCGCCAACAGATTCTCATCCTCATATATGATCGCTCTCTCTAGATCGTCACGCTCGGTCATGGCTTCATCGACAATAAGGTTATTTAAGCCCAGCCAAATTAATAATGATCAGCCCCATTAAACTCCAATCTGCTAAATAGAATCCAATATGTATAAAACAAGCCGGCCAAGACCGTTCTTCACGCAGGGTTGTTTCTAAAAGAATAGCGGCTGCGAGTCCTAACCACAGCCAAAGAATTAACTCTGATAGGCTAGCCAATGAATATGAGCCGGTCAGGGCAATGAGGGCGGCGAGCACATAGGCTGCCGCCAACTCGGCTATGGTTTGGAAAAAGACGATTTTATATTTTTTATTTTTACCGGCGGACGCTCCCCCGAAGCTGATCGATCCTGCCAGCCACCGGCCAAAAAGTACGCGCGAATACCAGAAGATACCTAAACATAAACCGGCTATCGCTGCAGAAAAGACAACTACCAGATCTACTTTGGGCATATCGTTGCCATAATTATACTATGCCTCGCCGCCGAAAAACTTTTCTCTCAGTATTATTGTATCTTCTTGCACCCCTTGCCCGCGATAAGCTGTTTAGCTAAGCTATAGACTGCGGGGCGTAGCCAACAACCAGCGTACCCGCTGTCGGGGCGTGTGCTCTCCGAGCCACGCCTGTCATTCGGAGAGAATGTACAAGACCAGATTGCACATTCCCCTCCTCACTCGGGCGTGTAGCTCAGTTGGTTAGAGCGCAGTCCTGATAAGACTGAGGTCCCTGGTTCGAGACCAGGCACGCCCACCCCACACCTTCTTTTAGCTCCAAGAGCGCTAGAAGAAGGCACTGGGTGATTAGCTCAGCTGGTTAGAGCGCTTCCTCGACATGGAAGAGGTCACTGGTTCGAGTCCAGTATCACCCACCATCAGGTTTACCTTGAGTGGGCACGGTGAACCGAAGGGGTGATTGGCTCAGTGGTAGAGCGCTGCCTTCACACGGCAGAGGCCGCAGGTTCGATCCCTGCATCACCCACTTTAAGATTTAGTTTCCTTGTTCCCGCGTGGATCTTTCCAGCTTGCATAATCACAGGCTGGATATCTGTTACAGCCATAGAAAAGTCTTCCTCTTTTTGTTCTCCTGGTAACGATCTCACCGTCCGGACACTTAGGACATGCTAAACCCAGTTTCTCGGCCGGTTCTTTTAAATTCTTGGTGTTTTTACAGTCCGGGTATCCGGGGCACGCCATGAACTTCCCGAACCGACCAAATTTAATGATCATCTGACGACCGCACTGTTCGCACTTTACGTCAGTTTTTTCCTGAATTAACTCTGTCTTCTTTACCTCATCGTATTTACTGGTCAGATTTTTCAGAAAGGGTCCGTAAAACTCGGCCACTACTCCTCTCCACTCCTCAAAACCATTGGCTACTTCATCAAATTTCTCTTCCATCTTAGCCGTAAAATCAATATTAACGATGTTGGGAAAATGCTGGGCTAAAATTTGATTGACCACTACACCTATTTCCTCGGGCAGAAAACGGCGATTTTGGTCTTTGGCTACATAACCGCGGTCCTGAATAACAGAGATAATAGGAGCATAGGTTGAGGGGCGCCCAATACCGAACTCCTCCAGTGATTTGATCAACGAGGCTTCATTATACCTAGGGGGCGCCTCAGTAAAATGCTGTTCCGGCGTAGTCTTTAATACTTTCAGGGGCTCGTTCTTCTTCAGCTCGGGCAAACTACTATTTCCGCTTTGAGACGGCCAAATCCTTTGAAAACCATCGAATTTCAAAATAGTGCTGCTGGTCCTCAACTGATATTGATCGCGGGCACCGTTAGCTTTGATGTTAACCGTTGTTAGCTCGGATCTTGCATCCGGCATTTGTGAAGCCATGAAGCGTTTCCATATGAGACCGTACAGCTTTTTTTCATCCTCCTGAGCTGTAATTCGCTCTGGCGTAACATCCGGTTTGGTGGGCCGTATTGCCTCATGTGCCTCTTGGGCAAGTTTTGATTTTGAACGATATGCTCTGGGGGCCGATTTCCCATATTCACTCCCCAAGTCTTTCTCTAACCAAACTTTGGCGGCGAGGCTTGACTCACGTGACAGATGGACGGAGTCGGTCCTCATATAGGTAATAAATCCACCCTCGTAAAGCCGCTGCGACAAGAGCATTGTCTTTTTAGCAGAGAAACCTAACTTTCTAGAGGCGTCTTGCTGGAGGGTGCTGGTAATGAAGGGGGGAAGAGGTTTTTTAATGACCTCTTTTTTGCTGATATCGGCGACCTGAGCACTTGATTTCTGGATATCATTAGCGAGTAATTGAGCGTCACGAGCGGAGGCTATATCGAACTTGTTCAGTTTTTTGTGCCCGATCCCAACTAATTCAGCCTCTAGCTGGCCGTGAGCAGATCCGAACAGTCCCTTAACCGTCCAGTATTCTTGGGGTGTAAAACTTTTGATCTCCTGCTCGCGGTCAACGATGAGTTTGAGCGCGGCCGATTGTACCCTGCCGGCAGATAATCCTCCCCGAACCTTCTTCCAGAGAAACGGGGAAAGTTTATACCCAACCAGCCGATCGATCACCCTTCTCGCCTGCTGAGCATCAACAAGATCTTTGTTGATGGTTCTCGGTTTCTTAATTGCCTCCTCTATGGCAGATCTCGTTATCTCATGAAATACGATCCGCTTCGTTTTTATTCCGCTACCCAGCTTGAGGGCTTGTGCAAGATGCCAAGCAATCGCTTCTCCCTCTCTATCCTCATCTGTAGCTAGGATAACTTCATCGGAGCCAGCGGCTGCCTTTTTTAAATTATTGATAGTCTTTCTCGACTTAGTCGGGATAACATACTGAGGTTCAAGGGTGGTTTCATCAACGCCCAGTTTACCTTTAGGCAGGTCGCGAATGTGTCCATAAGATGACTCTACGACAAAGTCTTTACCCAGAAACCCTCTGATCGTATTCGCCTTAGTGGGCGACTCAACAATAACAAGTTTCATAATTATTTCAGTTTATAACCCGCTGTATCTTCAACGATTAATCCCTTAATCACAAGGGCAGTGAGGGCAACGCTCGCCACACGGGGCTCAAGTTTAGCCAACTCGATTATATTGTCAACCCTCAGAGGCATACCCTCTTTCTTCAGGGCGTCTATGATAAGCTCTTCATCAATGCCCAGATCTTCCTGCAAATCGGCCGACCGCAAGCTGCGTCTGAGTTCTCGCCAGCCCATGTCTTCGGCTAACTGTTCCGGAGACGAGACAAGGACAGCGCCGTCTCTGATCAGATCATGAGAGCCCGCATAATTTACGTCCCTAATCGGACCCGGTACGACGAATACCTCCCTCCCTTGTTCGGCGGCGAACCGAGCTGTCGCCAAAGAACCGGACCTTTGCGGCGCCTCGACGATCAAGACCGCCGAAGACAATCCGCTAATGATGCGGTTCCTTCTCAAGAAGTTGCTTTTGTGGGGCAGTTCACTCGAGAAATATTCAGAGATTAAAGCACCTCCCCCCCGCACAATTTTTTCCGCTAATTTCGTATTAGCGGCCGGGTATATCACTTCCAAATTAGTTCCAAGCACCGCTACCGTCACACCTCCCTGATTAAGCGACCCCTTATGGGCAGCCGTATCAATACCCATGGCTAAGCCACTGATTATAGCTATTCCCATTGCTGCAAAATATTCTGCGAATTCTTCGGCTATCCTTATACCTTCCCGAGATGCTTTGCGGGTACCTACAATGGCTAGGGAGGGAGTGTTCTGGGGTAAAGAGCCGTGTATATATAATTGCTCGGGCGGATCCTGGATTTCTTTAAGCAATCGGGGGAAATCTCGGCTTTTTAAGACGACCGATGTTTGCGACATAGGATTATCTTCTAATATACTATACTAGGAAGTGGCTAAACCGGACTTTTTAAAGTATTTGACCCCGAAAACGATAATTAATTTATCTGTTATCTTGGGTTTTCTCTTATTTGTTATACCTACCCTTCTTTTTCTCGGGGGAGAAGTCGCGCAAAGAGCAGCTTCCATCAGAGCCCAACGGGAGCAGATCGATATCCATACACGCATGATATCAGAACTAACTGAATTCAGAGAGGCATCTGCTGAAGTTAAGTCCGCAATGATTGACTTACAAACCACTATCCCTCCCCGCGAACGGCTCTTTTCTTTTCCCCAGAATGTCGAACAATTGGGTTCAGACTTAGGCCTCGCGGCTAATGTTAATTTTGCCGGTAAAGAAGTTCCTGCCACCGGCGATACGGCCGGCAACAATATGTTTACCATTACAAGTAAGGGCAGTTTTGACAGTACCCTAAGCTTTATAGAGGCGATGGAAGAACGGAGAGAATTTCTCGTGAGTCTTGAGTCGATTGATATAACTAAACTCGAGGGGCAGTTTAATGCTACCATCGGCGGATTAGTCTTCTTCTATGATTAAGAAAAAAGAGGGTCAGAACAACAGTATAGACAGATGGCTCTTTATTATTTCGGGGATGTTAGTGGCAGGACTTCTGATAATTGCTATCGCCACCATTGTCTTTCTGAGTGGACAGATCTTTCAGAGCTTTTCTCCTGTTCATAATGATGAGGAGGGTTTAAGGTACAACCTCGAGGGCTATAAAAAACTCAACCCATCAATGGAGGGCGGTGGAGCCTAATTGGATATAACCATCCGGTGCCCACCAAAATTAAAGATCGGCGCAAAAACAGCTCTCTCAAGGAGAGGGCTGGCCTAGTGGGGCACGCCTACGCATTCGCTCAAAGGGCTCACCTTAACCAGTCACGCCGGAGCGGTGAGCCGTATTTTAATCATGCTCTAACTACGGGCGAAATTCTTGACGAATGGGGGTTAGATGAGACTACCGTAGCAGCTGGGCTGTTACACGACGTTGTTGAAGACACGCCCGTAACGGAAGAAGAACTACAGCAGGAGTTCGGAGAAGAAATAGCGTTCCTGGTGCGGGGCGTCACTAAGATAAGCGGGGTTAAATACCGAGGGCACGAAAAACAGGTTGAAAATCTGCGGAAGATGATACTGGCAATGGCAGAAGACCTAAGGGTTATTCTGATCAAATTGGCTGACCGCTATCACAACATGTGCACTCTTGACGCCCTACCGCTTAGCAAGCGCCGGCGCATAGCCCTGGAAACCATCGAAATATATGCTCCTCTGGCCTACAGGCTGGGTATGCAAAAACTCAGCGGTGAACTTGAGGACTTAGCTTTCCCTTACGTTTACCCAAGCGAGTATCGCTGGCTCATAAGAAACCTTAAAGAGAAATACGAAGAAAGAGAGCAATACCTCAAAAAAATCCAGCCCCTTGTTGAGCACGCCCTGAGACGCGCTGGTGTCAGCATTATCTCGCTTGATTTTAGGGCGAAACGATATAGCAGTTTATATAAGAAGCTTCTCCGCTACGAAATGAACATAGACAAGATCTATGATCTAGTCGCCTTTAGGGTCGTCGTTAAAAATATCGAAGACTGCTACACCGCCCTGGGGGCTATTCATAATACTTGGACACCCCTGCCCGGCAGGATCAAGGACTATATCGCAATGCCTAAACCGAACGGGTATAGAAGTCTGCACACAACCGTTATCGCCTCTGATAACAAGATAGTTGAGTTCCAGATACGCACCGAAGAAATGCATAACGAAGCAGAGAATGGAATC
The DNA here is from genome assembly GCA_028718505.1 of Candidatus Colwelliibacteriota bacterium. Lineage (GTDB taxonomy): Bacteria > Patescibacteriota > Minisyncoccia > UBA6257 > Colwellbacteraceae > 1-14-0-10-42-22. The sequence goes on from JAQULQ010000011.1 coordinate 12,235, forward strand.
GCTGCCCATTGGGCTTACGAGGCAACTAAGGGCCACAAGTCATATAAAAAGCGCCGGTCGGTTAAGGCCGGAGAGCAGGAAATTAAGTGGATCGACCAATTGCGCGCATGGCAAAAAGACTTTACCAACCCCCAAGAACTTATCGATTCGTTAAAAATAGATTTTCTTAGGGACCGCATTTTCGTGGTTACCCCCCACGGTGATGTTATTGACCTACCCCAAGGAGCAACACCAGTTGACTTCGCTTATCATATTCATTCAGCAGTCGGGAACCAGTGTGTGGGAGCAAAAGTCAATGAAAATATGGTGTCTTTAGACCACGAGCTGCAATCCGGGGATGTGGTAGAGATCTTTACACAGAAGGGCAAAAAACCATCCCCGCGCTTGCTAGAATTCGCTACCACCGCAACTGCGAAGGGACACATTCGGAACGCTCTCAAAAACACAAAGTACGGGCTGGGTATCGAAAAAGACCAGCAAGTCGAGTTTAGAATAAGAGCAGATGAGAGGCTTGGTGTTCTTAGAGATATTACAGGTATTATCTCGCGCTCACACGTTAATATCTCTAAAGCAATTTCTGAACCGCGGAGAGGTTTTCACTTAATCAAGATCGTCTGTAATACGGACGACCGAAATAAAATCATGAAATTGATCCTAAAGATCAAAGGCTTGAAGGGGGTGCGGTCGGTTGATTATCGTTTTGTCTGAGAAGTTTCTCAACGAGTGCATCGAATTCCTCCTGAGAGTAAAAATTAATAATGATCTTCCCGCTCTTGCCGTCATTTTTCATATCCACCCTTGTCCCCAGAAGTTCTTCTAGCTGTTCTTTGAGAGCAAGTGTCTCTGGATCCAGAATCTTTTTTACGCCGCTCCGCGCCTCATGTCTCTGCCCACTGATCCTTCTTATGCGTGTCTCCAAGTCGCGGACGCTTAACCTCTGATTAACGGCTTCCCTAAAGAGAACTTCTCTTATTTTGGGGTCGTCCACGGATAGCAATAACCTACCCTGACTCTCGCTGATTTTTCCTTCCGAAATTGCCGTCTGCATAACAGAGGGCAGACTCAGCAGGCGCACAGTATTTGATATCGATTCCCGGCTTTTCCCAAGGCGGACCGCTATCTCACGCTGTGTCATACCGAACTTATCTTGCAATTTTGATATTGCACGCGCTGATTCTATCGGATTAAGATCCTCCCTTTGGATATTTTCGGTAACAGCCAGTTCCAATTTCTCGGCGTCCGCACTTGTTTGTCTGATAATAACCGGGACGGTTGGCAGACCCAACATCTTGGCCGCCATTAATCTACGCTCTCCGGCAATAAGCTCATATTCGACCGCGCTTCCTGTCTCTACTTCCTTCTCAACCTTAGAAACGACGAGGGGCTGAAGTATTCCAAATTCTCTAATAGATTCAGCTAATTCCCGTAAGGCTCCCTCGTTAAAATCCCGTCTAGGCTGATGAGGATTCGGCTTTATTTTATCTGTCTCGATCTGGAAAACTCGCGCCGGTCCGATCTGCCGCCCATCAGCTTCACTTTCATGAGCAACCGTCATTAACCTGGGCGTAGGCGCGACTAAGATGTCTCCAGCCGACGTGGGTGTTCCTTTTCCTCCATTGGTAATATCCGGGAGCGGAAATTCTATTTCTTCTTCTCCTCCGGCTCGGCTAGCAAGGGAGTCGTTCTTTCTGGGTGGAATTAAGGATTGTAGTCCGTCTCCAAGCATAGGTTATATCATAATACACTGGGCTCACTGAATCGATCGGGTGCATATAGCTCTCTCTCTAATTCGATCAACTCCTGAGCCAACCGTTTATAAGCCAGCGCTCCGGGGGAAGACGGGTTATAGATCAGAATAGGCTGACTAAAGCTTGGCGCTTCCGCTAGGTGAATGGAACGAGGGACCTCTACGTTGAAAACCCGATAGGGAAAATTTCTGCGGAGGCTGCGGGCAACCTGCCTCGGCAGCCGCTCCCTTTTATCATAGAGAGTTATCAGGGCTCCTGTAATTTTGAGCGGGTGTTTCAGATTCTCTTTAATTAAGTCGATCGTTCTCAGAAGCTGGCCCAGACCTTCCATCCCATAATATTCAGCCTGGACCGGTATAAGAATTTCATCGGCAGCAACCAATCCGTTGATAGTCAGGAGACTAAGCGATGGCGGTAAGTCTATTAAGACATAATCATATTTATGCCTTAGATTATTAATAAATTTCCGTAGGAAATACTCTCTTTCCGGTAGATCTACCAACTCCACCAGTGCTCCGGAAAGGTCATTGGATGATGGGATAACTTGATAATTCAGAATCTGCGTCGGTTTAATAAGCTCTTCGTAGTGCACATCTCCTAAAATCCCATGATAAATATTTTTCTCGAATTTAGCGGGAGTGAGAGCAGAAGTTGCATTAGCTTGTGGATCGAAATCTACCAACAACACTCTTTTTCCAAGAGCAGCCAGATAGGCGCCGAGATTAACGGCAGTGGTTGTTTTACCAACCCCTCCCTTCTGATTGCATATTGCTATGACTCTGGCCATACGGTATAGATTTGAGGGCTCTTATCCTGTATTTTATAGTTAGCTCAAGATAATTGAAATGGCTAGGCCCGGGTGGCGGAACTGGCAGACGCGCAGGACTCAAAATCCTGTGAGGGCAACCTCGTGCGGGTTCGACTCCCGCCTCGGGCACAATATATATGCTGAACAAAACATTGATCGACTATATCAAGGCTGCCCGCAGTGCTCATGTGCAGGAGTATTTTATCCGCCAAGCCCTGCTGGAAGCCGGCTGGAACAAGGGCGAGGTGGATGATGCCCTAGACTCTGAGATGGCGTGGCCGCCGCAAGCGCGGGTTGATTTTATTTCCAAGACAGGAGAGACACCCATTGTTCTTCCTAAAAGTAAAAATAGCCGTGAAATTAAGGGGCGGCTGAAAATATTTGCCGGAACGCTATCAATAGCTCTTCTCCTGGGGGTGGCCCTTTGGGTTTTTCTATACTATTCGCAACCGCCTTATGAGATCACTCTACCGACCAACGATCAGAACAACCCGTCCTTCCAGTTCGGAAGTTGGCCGGCGCTAGAAAATGCCGATTTTTTCCAGAAAGTAAAGGCGCAATTCGTCGAGAGCAATACAGATTTTATAGAGGGTGACCTATCCGGTATGAAGCTCCGTGTGTATTTGAGCGGCCGTCTTGAAAAAGAGGTCTCCATTTTATCAAAAGGGCGCGAGGGTTCATGGTGGGAGACGCCAGCCGGTTTATATAAGATAGAAAGCAGGGAGCAGAACCACCTTTCATCCTTCGGTCAAGTTTATATGCCTTGGAGCATGGCTTTCCAGGGTAATTTTTACATACACGGCTGGCCATATTATCCAAGCGGAGAACCAGTCGCGGCTGGCTATTCAGGTGGATGCATCCGGCTTTCAACAGAGGATGCTAAATCCATCTACAATCTCGCAAGAGCAGAAATGCCGGTACTAGTTTTCGAAAGCGGCTTTGAAAGAGACGGTTTTACATATGAGATCTTAGGTAATCAGATGAATACCGATAACTTTTTGGGAGCAGATCTAAAGAACAATTTTATTTTTGCAGAAAAAAGTTCTACAGAGCAAGTCCCTATAGCTTCTCTGACAAAGCTGATGACAGCTATTGTCGCTACGGAATATATCAACATAGAAAAGGCTACGATTATTACCTCGGGTATGCTGGTGGCAACAAGTAAGCCTCGCCTTTGGGCAGGACAAAAAGTAACTGTCCTAGACCTGCTCTATCCCCTTCTAACTGAATCTTCCAATGAGGCGGCTGTCGCAATCGCAAAACTTTTAGGGACAGAAAAGTTCGTGACCCTTATGAATGAAAAGGCGCAAGCCATCGGTATGAAAAGCACGCGTTTTACCGATGTTACCGGCTCCAGCCCCGAGAACATCTCAACTGCCCAGGACCTGTTCCAGCTCGCAAAATATCTTTATAACAACCGGACCTTCGTGTTGACTATTAGCCGAGGTGATATTGAAAGATCTGCCTATAACCCTCCGCCCTGGGATGATTTAGAGAACTTCAATATTTTTCCAGAAGATCCTGATTTTGTCGGAGGCAAAGTGGGTAAAACAAGCGCAGCTGGCGAAACCAGTCTCTCGATATTCGAAATAGAGAGGGGGGGGTACCGAAGACCTGTCGTAATTATTATTCTGGGTTCAGAGAACAGCGCCGCTGACGCCATATCTCTCATCGACTTTGTAAGGGGAAGCTATTAGAGCTGTAGAAGACCTCTTTTTTTAAAAAGAAAGTAGACGCACCCGAAACTCACCGCGCCGATTAAAATACCCGCCACGATATCGCTGGGCCAATGGATACCTGCCATCACCCGCGCTAATCCAATCAATAGCGTTAGCAGCACTCCCCACCAGCCTGTCTTTCGGCTCAAAATAAAGCCGGTTAGGGCTATGGGTATCAAAAGAGCCATGTGCCCTGATGGAAGAGAATTAACAGCGAGATGGTTAAATAGCGGTTCTATATTGAGGGCTGCAAAGGGACGGGGGCTGGTAATAAAGCTCTGTAGAAAATTAGCTACTATCCCCCTCGAAAGAATAACCGCTAATAAGCCGAGGGCAAGTGTCTGAAAGCGGTTCTTCCAGACCGACATTTTCTCTCCCCAATCTTTTTTCTGGAAAAGCTTAAAGACAATGACTGCTATTAATATCCACGCCAAGTATTTGGCAAAAAAAACGATTACCCCATCCACCAGCACCGAGCGGTGAGTGATAGAGTAGACAGCATAAAAAATCCCCTCGTCAAAAGACGTCATCACTTCCTGATATAGGGCAGTAGACCCAGGTAGCGCGCTCGTTTGATCGCCTGTGCCAATCGCCGTTGGTGCTTAGCACAGGTACCGGTATGAATTGGATCAATGATCTTAAGCTGACCGGACACGAAGCGATTAAGAAGGTCCTTCTCTTTATAGTCAATGTCACCAACGTTTTGGGAACAGAAAAAACATTGTTTCTTACCTTTTTTCATAATCGGGTTAAAAGGGGAGATCCTCTGGTTTGATCTCATCATCTCCCGGCCCTTCTTCTATGTCTATCGTGGGGACGTTTTGGTGAACTGTTTTCTCCTCTTTTGGAGGAAGGTCATGGCTGTCAAGATCTCTCGCTGGTCCGCCGCTTCTGGGTCCCAACTGTATGTTCTCAGCTACAATTTCGGTGGTCTTCCTAGTTTGTCCATCCTTACCCTCCCACGTCCGCGTCTGCAGCCTGCCTTCTATCATAATGATACTTCCCCTCTTGGAGAACTGATGGATAATCTCAGCCTGCCTACCCCAGGCTACTACATTGTGAAATTCGGTATTTTCTCTTTTTTCTCCCTCTTTGCTCTTCCAAAACCGATTCGTAGCCACAGAAAATGAAGCAACGCTTTCTCCAGTCGGGGTAGTTCTTAGTTCAGGATCGGCTGTTAACCTGCCTATTACGTACACTTTATTTAGATTCATTGTCTCGGATTAATTTGGTTTTACCTATATTTTATAGATCCTATCGCGAAGAGGTGCAAACTATTCCTGTTCAGGAAGCGATTCTCTGATCTCCTGCAGTTTAACCTCTAGATCCTCATTCGAAAGCCCGCTGCCGCCCGTTGATTGCTCTCCGGACCTTCGCTTTTCAGCAACTCCGGTCCCACCTTTCATTTCTGGAACAGCAGAACTCTCCTTTTGAAAGGGCGGAGTAATAATTAAATACCGTAAAATATTATCCTCGAACTTAAGGGTATCTTTCAGCAGTTGAATGGTCTCTGTGCCGGCTCCAAAGTGAATGCAGCCAAAGTGGGCTGTTTCATGTTTTTTAATTGGATAAGCCAAGCTAATCGGCTTCGCACTTTCTTCGCTCAAGATCTCTGCTCCCAAACGATGTAGGTTCTTGACGACGACCCCGACACCTTCTTCGCCTTGGGCAAGAAATGCTATCTCGTATTTCTTTTGTTCTTTTACTTCCATGTTAGAAGCCACTAAATAATATGTATCAGAGATTTATTTTCAAGTTCGAGCACTTCATTTTGGTTATTTTTGATCTTCCTCACTAATGGATCCCTCTTCCTCTTCTTCGGCCCCAACATCGCCTCGGATAGCTGTACCCACTGGCACTAAGCGCCCGATTATAACATTCTCTTTGAGTCCGCGCAGGTTATCTACCCGACCCTCACTTGCAGCCTTAATAAGCACCCGCGCCGTTTCTTGGAATGAGGCCGGGGCCAGAAAGCCATCAGCAGCCAGAGCAGACCTGGTTATGCCTAGGAGAATTTCCTCGCCTTTAGCTGTCTCTTTTTCCGTTCCTCTTAATTCCCTATTAACTTCTCTGAAACGCGACCTGTCTACTATTTCTCCCACGACAAAATCAGTATCACCCGGATCCGTTACCCGAACCCGGCTGAACATCTGCTTGATAATGACGTCCATATGTTTGTCGTGTACTTTAGAGCCATTCGATATATACACGCCTTGAACCTCTTTGAGAATATACCTATAGGCCTCTTCTTTAACGCCGTAAGCCAAAATATCTTTCGGGTCTAGGTTGCCCTCGCAAAGCGGATCTCCCGGTTTTATCTGTTGGCCCTCTTCAACTAATATTTTTCTTGATCCAATAATGGGATATTCTATCTCTTTGCCTTTTTTACCGCTGGAAAGCTTCTTTCTGACGCGGATAACGGTCACGGCACTGCTCGCTTTGTCTATTCTCTCTACCCAACCATCTACTTTTGATATAACCGCCTTCCATTTAGGACTCCTGGATTCGAAGAGTTCATCAACTCGGGGCAGACCAGTCGTAATATCCTCACCGGCGACTCCTCCGGAGTGAAACGTTCTAATGGTCAACTGCGTCCCCAACTCACCTATAGACTGGGCGGCAACGATCCCAACCGCTTCACCTATCCTAATTGGTTCTCCATTTCCAAGATCCAGACCATAGCATTTAGAACAAATGCCATAGAGGGTATTGCAAGTCATGGGGCTTCGTACTTCGACTTCTTCAACGGCGGACTTTTCTATAGCCTCGGCCTGCTCTCTGGTAATGATTTCTTCCGCTTTAGCCAGAACTTTTCGGCCATCCTTGATGTCGTGCAAAGCTGTCCTGGAAAAAATCTTATATCCAAAGTTCTCTCCATCTGTACGTTTTATCACTATGCCCTTAGTAGTTTTACAGTCCTCTTCCCTCACCACAACGTCTTGCGCAACATCGATCAGCCGACGCGTTAAGTAGCCGGCTTCGGCGGTTTTCAGGGCGGTGTCAGCTAAACCCTTTCTTGAGCCATGAGTCGAGATAAAGTATTCAAGAGAATTGTGTCCTTCTTTAAGAGAAGAGCGGATGGGCAGCTCAATATCTTCCCCTCTTGGGTTTCTAACCACGCCTTTAATGCCGGACATCTGATTAATTGGATTCCAAGTGCCGCGAGCCCCGGAGTCAACAATGGTCCGTACCGAACCGTTTTCCGGCAGCGTCTTGGGAACCAACTCTTTAATCTTTACAAAGACATCGGTCCAGACATCGATGGCGCGTGTCCTCCGTTCTTCCTCTGAGAGCAAACCCTCCCGATAATGTTTATTTATCTCTGCTATTTTCTCCTCTGCTTCTTTAAGAATTTCTGTTTTCTGCTTAGGTATTATCAAATCATCCATCCCCCAAGTCACACCCGACCGAGTAGCAAAGTCAAAACCTAGATCTTTAATCTTATCCAAAATACTAGTTGTCTTTTGGGATCCATATTTATCGATCAGTTTGCCCACCAACTCTCCTAAAATCTTTTTATCAAGGGTGTCATTGATGAACGGAAAATCTTCCGGCAAATGTTCGTTAAATATTGCTCGCCCACAGGTAGTCTGGATCAATTTGCCGTCTTTCCTGAGGGTAATCAGTGCATTGATCGCGAGTTCATCGTTGTCATAAGCAAGTTTCAGTTCGGCCTCATCGGAAAATACCTTACCCTCTCCTTTCGTACCCTTTACTGGCTTGGTTAGATAGAAACAACCGATCACAATATCCTGGCTCGGAACCGTGATTGCATCGCCCGAAGCGGGCTTGAGCAGATTAAGGCTGGACAGCATCAGGATGGAAGATTCGACTTGGGCCTCATCAGAAAGAGGCAGATGAACTGCCATTTGATCTCCGTCAAAATCTGCATTGTAAGCCGAACAGACCATTGGCGGAATACGAATAGAGAGGTCGTCTATCAGAACTGGCTTGAAGGCCTGAATGCTCAAACGATGAAGAGTGGGCGCACGGTTCAGGAGAACTTTCCGGTTGGCGATAACTTCCTCGAGTATTTCCCAAACTTCCGGAGGAGCCTGCTCGATCAGCCTATTTGACATCTTGATATTGTGGGCCAACCCTCTTTCTATGATTTTCTGTATCACGAACGGCCTGAATAATTCGAGCGCCATAACCTTAGGAATACCGCACTCATCCAGAGCTAAGTGAGGGCCGACCACGATAACACTGCGGCCGGAGTAGTCAACTCTTTTCCCCAACAGGTTTTGTCTAAATCTGCCCTGCTTACCCTTTAACATATCCGAAAGGGAGCGCAACGGACGTTTGGCGCCCGCTGTCTGACGGGTAGTAGAGCGAGAATTATCTATCAGGGCATCAACTGCCTCTTGCAGCATTCTTTTCTCATTTATCATGATCACATCCGGCGCATTCAGGTCCATTAGCTTCTTGAGCCGGTTATTGCGATTAATCACCCGTCTATATAGGTCATTGAGATCGGAAGTCGCATACCTTCCTCCGTCCAAAGCTACCATCGGCCGTAAGTCCGGGGGGATAATAGGCAACTGGGTCATAACCATCCATTCCGGACGAATGTCGTTGTTGTTCATAGATCGCACCAGCCTTAAACGTCTCAACAATTTCTTGGCACGGGTGATATCTTTTGTCTCCGATATTTCTCTGTCTATCCTTTTGGCCTCTTTAGCAAGATCGATGCTGGCCAAGACGGTTCGTATCCCCTCTCCGCCAGCGCCAACGGTGAAGACGTTACTAAAGCGTCTGCCAAAATTAATAAACTCTCTCTCTCCGACCACACGGCCCGGCCGGAGTGAATTTAGAAATTCTCTAGCTTCACTAGCGGCTGATTTAAGTTCGGATTTTTTATCGTTCTTGCTATCAGACTTACTCTTAAATTCCTTGTCTATTTCGCTTAAGGCTGTTTTCCTTTTATCTTCATCCACACTGGTCACTATGTACGCTGCGTAATAAACAACCTTTTCTATTTTCTGCAGAGATTCGTCCAAAAGCAGGCCGATCCTTGAGGGGGTACTCCTTAGAAACCAAGTGTGGACAATGGGTGCAGCCAAAGAAATGTGCCCCATGCGCTCACGCCGTACAATGGAACGCGTAACTTCAACACCACATTTATCGCAGACCACACCCTTGAAGCGGATCTTTCTATACTTACCGCAATAACACTCCCAGTCCTTGGTCGGTCCGAAGATCCGTTCAGAAAAAAGGCCGTCTTTCTCCGGACGCTGGGTCCGGTAGTTGATCGTCTCTGGCTTAGTAACTTCACCATAGCTCCAGCTCAAAACATCGTCCGGAGAGGCAATTTTAAGCTTGAGTGCATCAAAATCTTGTCTGCTTCTACCTTGCATTGTCATCTCTTCTTCTTATTTTCTCGACCGAAAGGCCTAACGCTTTGATCTCATTTACCATCACGTTGAAAGCGGCAGGGATGTTCGGTTTCTTGATCTTCTCTCCCCGAATGATCGATTCATAGACAGACGACCGGCCGACTACGTCGTCTGATTTGACCGTGGACATCTCTTGAAGGGTGTGAGCGGCGCCATGCCCCTCCAAAGCCCAGACCTCCATCTCACCAAAACGCTGTCCTCCAAGCTGCGCCTTCCCTCCCAGGGGCTGCTGCGTGATCAAAGAATAAGGCCCGATGGAACGCATGTGTATTTTGTCTGTCACCAGATGGTTAAGTTTCATGAGATACATCACGCCGACAGTCACTTTTCGATCGAAGGGCTTCCCGGTTCTTCCGTCATAAACCGTAACCTGGCCGCTTTCCGGAATACCGGCTTGTTTAAGCTCTTGTTTGATCTGATATTCCTCTGCTCCTGAAAAAACCGGTGTTTCGGCGCGGTAACCCAGCTTTTTAGCGGCCCATCCGAGGTGAGTCTCGAGAATTTGTCCGACATTCATACGCGACGCTACGCCTAAGGGATTAAGAATTACATCAACCGGAGTACCATCTTCCAAATAGGGCATGTCCTCGATGGGGCGGATCTGGGAGACAACTCCTTTATTACCGTGCCTGCCGGCCATTTTATCCCCGGCCTGAATGTTTTTGATAGTTGCGACTTCCACGTGAATCCGCGAAATAACGCCGGGCTCGAGTTTATCACCCTTATCTCTGGAGAAA
>JAQULQ010000012.1 GCA_028718505.1 Candidatus Colwelliibacteriota bacterium
GATGATACTTCTCTTCAAAGCCTTGAGACTTCGGACGATATTCTCACGCCCACCAAGGTGGGCTACACTTTGCCTGAATCTGCCCCGATCCGCTTACGCATCCCGGCTATTAACGTGGATGCCCCCTTTATCGGATTGGGTCTTAAATCGAACGGTGAAATTGAGATCCCAGCGGGATACGAAGAAGTTGGCTGGTACACTAAGGGTCCCACGCCCGGTGAAATCGGCCCGGCAGTGGTGCTGGGGCATGTGGACTCGTACCAGGGCCCGGCGGTTTTCTTCTCGCTTGGCCAGCTCAAACCGGGGGATTCTATAGAGATAGAAAGACAGGATGGTAAAACAGCTGTTTTTCACGTGGATTATCTCGAAAGATATCCGCAGAGCGAATTTCCGACAGCATTGGTATACGGTGATTTGGATTATGCTGGCCTGCGGCTGATAACCTGTTCTGGCATATATGACCGGGAGACAAACGAGTATAATCTAAACTTAGTAGTCTATGCTTCTCTGACTGATGTCGAAGAACCGTCAGGAAGGGGGATATCCATTGACTAAATAGGCATTTTATGGTATCAAATAGACGAGTAATGGAACGAATGAAAATTATTCTTAAGAAATACTTTATTCCGCACGAAGGCAATGAATACAAACCCCATCTTCTCAGGTGGGAGGTTTTGTTGGTTCTGGTGAGCATTGTTTTGGGAATAGAACTGCTCTTTCTCGGGCAGGTTTTCATAATCAAAAATACAACCTGGCTAGCTGATGTTCTGGAAAGCGTGCTGATTGACCAGACCAATGTAGAGAGGCAGGAAGCCGGGCTTTACGGCCTGCAGGTGAATGAATTGCTGCAGGAAGCAGCACGGATGAAGGCCGAAGATATGGCCGAGAGAGGATATTTTGCCCACACCACTCCGGACGGCAAGACTCCGTGGTATTGGCTGGAAGAGGCCGGTTATGTCTTTGCGGCTGCCGGAGAAAATCTTGCAGTAAACTTCGTGGATTCAGAAGATGTGACAGAGGCTTGGATGAATTCACCTAAACACAAAGATAATATTCTCGGCAGGGGATTCACGGAAATAGGCATCGCCACCGCTAAAGGAGTCTATAAAGGCAGGGAAACCACTTTCGTAGTCCAGTTTTTCGGCCGGCCGATGGTTCGATCAGCGGCGGCTGGGACAACGGGGATTCAACGGCCATCCTCAGCAGTTCCGACCGAACCGGCTGGTGAAGACGCCACAGGGAACGAAGTCTCCGACACAAGTGTTGCCGGAGCAGAAGTAGATGAAGCTCATGAAGAGTTATATATAGAGACCCAAATGTCCGAAGCTATTCCGCTGGCGGGGCGGGGGACTGCTGTTGCTCAGGAACAAGCAGGTTTTTGGGAAGAGTTCAGAACCCATCCCAGATTTATTTCTAATTTGTTCTTAGCCACCCTCGCAACCATCATTCTTCTGGCTCTTTTGCTTAAGATTTTCGTGGCTATCCGCATTCAGCACCCGCCCCTGATAGTGAACGGGGTGCTAATGCTCCTGATAGTGGCTTCCGCTATTTGGTTCAACCAGTATCTAAGCTTAACCAACGTAGCCGTTGTCTAGGCCTTTAATCGGCGTTGGCTTCTTATATTCAGGAGGGTTCATTATCCCCAGATTTATAGATCACGCATGCTATTATTAAAGACATGGAAAACAAAAAAACTCTTTATATCGTCGTTGCCATTTTAATCCTGGCCGTTATTGGCATGGGGCTATTTCTCGTTTTAAACAATAGGGGCGCGCAAGAAGAGGTTGAGACGGGTTCGCCGACTGATACATCGCCAACGACCGCCGATGATGGTTCCTCCAATAAAGAAGAAATGGTTGACTGCGGCATCTCGGATAACCCATCCTGTTTTATAAACAGAATGAATGCATGTTTGCCCGTAACCGTCAGAATGGTCGGGTCGGATGGCTCAACGAATATTAAGTTGACAATTTTGGGGATAGAAGACAACAAGTGCCATTTCCAGAGGGAAATTAACGGTGTTAAAGACCTCGATTGTCTTTTCCCGAAAGGAACGTTGAACACAAATACTCTTGATCAAATGTTCGGGAACGAGAGGGGACTGCAGAGCGTAGTTGACGCTGCCTGTACGTCAGGGTGGTAATTACAAGGATCATATTTATTAAAACCCCCGCACTCGCGGGGGTTTTAATTAGTGGTGCTCGGCCGCTTCGTAGGCGACAGCCTCCGCCTTGGTTTTATGTATCGTCCCATCCGGATGATTGGGCGGTGAGTAAATAGTGTAGAGTTTAAGGTCTTTATCGGGTGAGGTATTAATGATGTTGTGTTCGCTGCCGGCCGTGATGACCACGGCGCTGCCGTCAGTGACGGGGCTCTCCTCACCGTTGATAACTACCTTGCCTTCTCCAGCCTCAAACCGAAAGAACTGGTCAACATTAGGGTGAACCTCCGTCCCGATCTCTTCACCCGGGCGCAGACTCATGACGACTAACTGACAATGCTCACCGGTGAAGAGCACCTGCCTGAAATTATTATTCTCGAGAGCGATCTTCTCGATATTGTCTATGTATTTTTTCATAGCCCTAATTATAACTAAATTCACGCAGCTGCGGTATTATAATACACGCGACACCGCGATGTACGAGGAATAAGCGAGGAGCTCTTTGTAGGGTCTTCTGCCTCAACTCAACCCCTGACTATCAGCGAGGCGCACAAATACATCCTTAGCCACTGGGATAAGATTAGATAAACTTTGGGTTAGATCCCTCTTCCTGAATTTGCTCGAGAACGATTTTTGACTTCTCAATCCGGGCGCGAAGCAATTTGGTGCGCCTTTCATTAATGAATGTAAATGCTCCAGGCTCCGGATTGAAGGCCCTTATCTTCCGGAGCGCTTCTTGGGCTTTTGATAAGTTCCCGGCTTGTGCCTGTTCTAGATCATCCGGGTTGATGTAGGCATCTTCCGTCCCGAATTTCTGGGTGGCTGTCGCTAGGGTATGGTCTTGCTCCCGAGGAATCAATTTACCTTTAGAGAAGTCGGGCAACATCTCTGCCAAAAGCTCTCCCGAGACTTCAGCCAGCTCATTGGCGAGCTCCCCGTAATATGCATCTCTTATTTCTAATTCTTTGCTGGCGATGATGGGTCCGTGATCTACTTCGCTGTCTAACATAAATAAAGTAGTGCCGGTTCTTTTCTCGCCCGCTAATATAGCTGATTGGATAGGGGAGGCGCCGCGGTACTTTGGCAGGAGAGATGGGTGAACCCCAATGATTCCCAGTCGGAAAGACTTAATAAACGCATCCGGGATAATAAGGGCATAAGCCGCCACTATCCCGAAATCAGCCCCATCTGAAAGTTTGTCGCCAAGAGCCGACAACTCACCCTTATTTTCCGGCTGGTAAATTCCTATGGGTAATTGATTAGTCAACACCAGTTTTTTAGTGTCCGGAGGGGTAAGAATTTTTTTTCTCCCGGCGGGTCTGTCTGGGTTGCAGACTAAAGCCATTGGAGGCAAGCCGGCATCAATTAATCTTTCTAAGACCGTGGCGGCGAAAGCCGGACTTCCGAAAAAAACGTAGCGCATTATTCTACCGGCTTTAGTTTTGCGCCCCTTGTCATGCGGTGAGTAAAAAGCCTGCCGTTAAGGTGGTCCGTCTCGTGCTGGAAGATGCGGGCCAGCATGTTATAAGCATTGATCTTCACTTTCTTGCCCTGCTTGTTCTGTCCAGTCAAAACCACTTTTTCAGCTCGTCCCACCTCGCCGTAGAAACCGGGGACACTCAGACACCCCTCTTCTACAATTATTCTTTCTTTTGATGTCTTTTGTATTCTAGGATTGAAAACGGCGTAAAGTTTGTTATTCCATCGAGCCACAAAAACTTGCATATCCAGCCCGATCTGATTGGCAGAAAGGCCGACACCGTTAGCTTTCTGCATAGAGATATCCATCTCCCGGATGAGCTCATTGATCTGGGCGGGGCTGTAGCGGGCAAAATCAAACTTCTTGAGCTTTCGTCCCAGCAGCTTTGCCTCGCTCTTATTATTTACGGTCCATATTTTTGCCATCGTAAAGCAATTTCATGAAATAGGCTCCGCGGTTTTCCACCCTAGGCCTGTCAGCAATGTCTTTTGCCAGCCGCAAGAGCATATCAGAATCATATTCCTTAGCCAACTTTATATAGAGTGACTTGTGCTCTTCATCTCCTAGAATTTCAGCCAGCATTAATCCTACCAGCTGATGTTCAGAATAAACATGCGATTCGCGGGCGCGCTTCTTTAACTCTTCAAAATAGGTACGGCTGTCGTCGGTGTCGGCCATTATTTTAATAATATATCAACATCGAGTAGAATTTCATTACTGGAGTATATGTTTGTTCAGAAGGAAAAAAACGGCTCTAAATCGCGGGAGCTCTCTAGGGGGCTGATATTCACGACAGCGGTCTTAATGAGCCTTGCTCTTGTCGCTTACGGATCCTATTCAGCAGGGTTCAGTTTGGGTTTCGATGAGGGATTAGGACAGACTAGAAATATTGTTATTCAGAACGTTGCCAATATGGAAGCGCCCGAGGATTCGGAAGCCGAGGACGTGGACTTTTCCATATTCTGGGAAGTATGGGATATGCTCCAGGCCAAGCATCCCGATATCGGGACTATAGATAAGCAGAACCTTGTTTACGGGGCTATCAGGGGCATGACAGACGCTATTATGGACCCGAATACCGTCTTTTTTACACCCGAAGATGCCCAGAAGTTCAGCGATGATATTAACGGAAGCTTTAGCGGTATTGGTGCGGAGATAGGTATCCGCGACGAACAGCTGATCATCATTGCCCCTCTTAAAGACAGCCCGGCTGAAAAAGCCGGTGTGCAGGTAGGGGATAAAGTGCTGGCTATTGACGGCATATCGACAGTCGGCATTTCGACAGAAGAGGCAGCCAAGAAGATGAGGGGAGATGCAGGCACGACCATAGTTTTGAGAATAAGCCGGGAAAGCCTGCCGGAGGGAATGGATATTTCGATAGTCAGGGATAATATCCAAATCCCCACTATTGATGCAAGTACCATCGGCAAAAATGAAAATATTCTGCATATCCAGGTATACAACTTTAATAGCAATCTTTCGGCGCTTTTTTATAAAACTGTTTTCGGATTCAAACTAAGCGATCATGAGGGGATAATTTTGGATCTGCGCAATAATCCGGGAGGGTTCTTGGATGAGGCGGTGGATTTGGCCGGCTGGTTCCTAGAGAAAGGCAAAACAGTCGTGATAGAAGAGTTCTCTTCAGGGCAGGACAAGACTTTCAGTGCGGATGGGAACGGCAGTCTGAGAAATGTACCAATGGTTATTTTAGTGAACGGCGGTTCCGCTTCAGCTTCTGAGATAGTAGCCGGAGCTCTGCGGGTGAACCGGGGCATACAATTGGTGGGTGAAACGACTTTCGGCAAAGGAACGGTTCAGCAATTGGAAGATTTGAGCGATGACTCTTCCTTGAAAGTGACAGTAGCTAACTGGCTGCTGCCCGACGAGACGCTAATTGAGGGCAACGGCTTAATTCCTAATTATGTAGTGGAGCTGACGGATGAGGATATTTTAGCGGGCAGAGATCCCCAGCTTGATAAAGCCGTCGAATTATTGGAAGCCCAACTTGGATCATGAAGGTCGTTTTATTACAGGACCTAAGAGGATTGGGGCGAAAGGATGACGTACGTAATGTATCGGATGGCTATGCCCGAAATTTTTTGATATCGCGCGGAATAGCAAAACCGGCTACGGGCAAAGATATAAGAAAAATAGATGCTGCGAAGCACGATTTAGCGGAAGCAAATGTCAGGGTGGGGGAGATATTGACGGAACTGAACCGCGAAACCCAGACAGCGCCGATAAAAGTGTTTATTAAAACCGGAGATAAAGGAGAGGTATTCAGCTCTGTGAAAGAGGCCGAAGTTCAGGAGGCGCTGATCGCCGCCAAACCCCAATTCGGCACGCTAAAGTTTAAGATAGAACTGGGGGAACACATTAAGGAGCTGGGTATCTATGAGATCAGCATCAACGCCGGCAGGGGAGTGAGAAATACGTTTAAAATAGAAGTAGGCAGCAAAAACCAGAGGGTAGAAGGTGGGGAGTAAAACGCTAAGCCGAGCGGACCTCAACCACTTTAACTTTGCGCTTGTTGCCGTCATAGTTTATCTTGCTTTTCGAAAGAAACCTTACTACTCCAGGGATGACTGCATAAAGGGTATCGTCCGAACCCCGCTTAATGCCTTTGCCGGGCATAAATTTAGTGCCTCGCTGACGAATCACGATCTCGCCGGCCTGAATAGACTGCCCATCGTGTTTCTTAACGCCTAAACGTTTAGAGTGAGATTCTCTTAAGTTTTTTGTTGACCCCCCCGCCTTTGTATGTGCCATCGTTTAGTTGTTAGTGAATAGTTGGTAGTGATTAGCTACTGAGGTAGAATATTCATAAACAGGTATTATGTCAATCAGAAAATTAGCCAAAAAAGAGGTTCTAATAATGCCCATCTTTGTTTTTCTAGTGACACTGCTGGCTTTCGGTTTGGGCTATTTGGCTGGTTCGAACTTTGATCATGCTCCGATAATTATCGAAAAGGCTTCCCCATAGCCCGATTTTGGGTAGAATAGGCAAAGCATGCATAAACTACGCCCATTATTAGCCCTTGCCCTTCCGGCTTTTCTGCTGGGCGGCTTTTTAAATTTGGACTTAGCCCGGGCCGCAGAGCCACGGGCCACTATTAATTTTTTCTACAGTGAGACCTGCCCTCACTGCCACGACGAGAGTATTTTTCTGGACGGCCTAGAGGAGCTGTATGGGGACCGGTTAAGAATTAATCGGTATTCTATCAATAAAATAGGAACGGCGGGTATATTAAAGAATTTAGCCGAGGAATATGAAGCTACGGATGTGTTCGGCCGCGTGCCGGTTACCTTTGTGGGAAAGGATTATTATGTCGGATTTGATTCGGCTGACGGCATAGGCAGAAAAATTACCGGATCCATGCTGGCTCAATTAGTGCCAGCGGAATCGGTACCTGGACCCGATCCGGAGCCAGTTCAACCCGGAGAAGAGAACGCAATTCAGGTTCCCTTTTTGGGGAAAATAGTTCCATCTCATTATTCTCTGCCGGCTCTGGCCGTGTTCTTAGGAGTTTTGGATGGAATGAATGTTTGTTCTCTCGGCGCGTTGGTGCTGATTTTGGGGCTAACCCTCGAACTTAAATCCAGAAAAAGAATATTATTCTACGGAATTTTATTCCTGCTGACGACGGCTATTGTCTATGGAATGTTAATTAATCTTTGGAGTCAGCTTTTTAGTGTGCTCCAGAACTATCTGGGAATATTAGGGCTTCTCATAGGAGTTTTAGGTATCGTCGGCGGCCTTTTCTTTTTCAAGGAATTCTTACGTATGCGTAAGGTGGGTTTGATCTGCAAAACCACCGGGGCATCTTTTGTAGACAAAGCGATGAAGATGGCCGAGGCGGCGTTTTCCAAACCCAATCAGATATTTTATTTGGCGTTAGCAGTAGCGCTTTTTGCGGCCGTGGTTGTAGTAGTGGAGTTTCCATGCTCAGCGGCAGTGCCGGTGGCTTTTGCGGGCATAATGGCAGATGCGGGTGTTTCGGGCGGGGGACAATTCTTTCTCCTTTCTCTTTACCTCCTTTTTTATTTATTGGATGAATTGCTGATATTCGGCATCGCCGCTTGGCAGATGAAGGTAGTTCTGACGTCTCCAAATTTCACTATCTGGGCGACATTTATCGAGAGCGTATTTCTCTTTGCTCTGGGCCTCTATTACCTGGCGGGCTTGATTTAATAGCAGAAAGTTCCTATAAATAGAACTCTACGCGCCTTGACAACAGCAAGGAAAAGAGGAGGAGATTGTGCTCAGAACCATAACGGTTAGTAAAGCCGTCTATCAGAGGATTCTCAAGGCCTTCGGAATACGCACTTGGGGGCATCCCAACAAGTGGGACAGGCAAGTCTCAATTCGGAGCGAGTTCCACGTACACAAGAGCGAGAAGCCGGCGGCTGATGGTTCTCCTCAGTATGTTCTCTCCTTCTATGGGGAAGGGGAGGAGATCCGGGAGATGTATCGGTGTGCCGATAACATCATCGCCTCGGCCCAATTCGCCAAGATGGCTGGTAACACCCCCTAGTTCGTATCGACCACTAACAACCGAGGTTCTCGGGACACGCACGGCCAGTGCGCGTTTCCGGGGCCTCGGTTTTGCGTTTTCGAGGCAGAAGATTATTCGTACCGAAGGGCTTCAATCGGATCTTTCCGGGCAGCTTTGCGGGCGGGATAAAGGCCGAAGACTAGACCGACAAGAGTTGTTACGCCCATACCGAGCAGAATAGCGGAGAAAGGGAATGAGAAGCTCCAATTCGGGGCTACAAATTGCGCCAGGGCAACAGATATCAGGAACGAGAATATCCCCCCAAGAATAATGCCTATTAAACCGCCGAAGAAGGTGAGCAGAATTGCCTCGAACAGGAATTGCTGAAGAATCTCTTTTTCAGTGGCTCCGACCGCTTTTTTTAATCCAATTTCTCGGGTTCTTTCGGTGATGGAGACGAGCATGATGTTCATTACTCCCACTCCGCCCACCACCAAAGCAATAGCCACCACCGACGAGAGAAAGGCCGTCAGGGTGGAGATAACGGTTTGGATCATTTCCGCCGCTCCCTGCAAAGAAACGACGAAGAAATCGTCTTCTTCAGAGCCGTCTATTTTGTGAGATTCCCGCAAAGTTTTTTCGATATCGGCGATAGTCCGATCAACATGGCCGGCATCATCGGCCATAGCAATAAATTCGTGGTAGTAATCGATACCCAGAATATACTTTTGGGCAGTCGTGTGCGGTATAACCACCAGCTCATCTATATCAAAAACCGCTACTTGACCTCTTTTGGCTAAAACCCCGACTACTTTGAATTTCTGATCTTTAATTTGGATATATTTTCCCACGGCGTCAGATGCGCCAAAAAGCTCCTGCCTCACTTTGTATCCGATAACAGCCGCTTTTTCTAATTGTTTGGTGTCGTTTTCCGTAAAGGTGTTGCCCTCCGACAAGGGCGCATCATAGAAATCCACAAAGAAATTAATATCTCCGCCGAGCATAAAAGGCCTGTAAGTCTCGCCTTCATAAGAAGCACTTCCCGGGACGACCACGAACGGTACTATTTCCTTGAGATAAGGGACATTACCTTTGCGCCTTAGAAGTTCGATATCTCTTTCTTTGAGAGAATTGTTGACGAGAGTGTTGCCGACGCTGGTGAAGCCGGTTGGCTGATCACCCGGCCTGATAACGATCGTTTCTCCGCCGAAACCGCTGATCTCGCCCAGAATAAGCTCTTCAGCGCCGCTGCCAAGAGAGACCATCATCATGATGGCGGCGATGCCGATGAGAATGCCCAGAATTGTCAGGAAGGAGCGGGACTTATTGATCTTGATAGCCCGATAGGCAATTTTAAAACTATGCCTGAGGTGCATTCTATTCGTAACTGAGGGCTTCAATTGGGCTCTTGCGCGCCGCCTTGCGGGCGGGGTAAAGCCCAAAGACCAAGCCCACTAAGCTGGTGACGCCCATACCGAGCAGAATAGCGGAGAAAGGGAATGAGAAGCTCCAATTCGGGGCTACAAATTGCGCCATAACCAAAGATATGAGAAACGACAGCGTCCCGCCTAAAATAATACCGATCAAACCTCCAATGGAGGTGAGCAGAACAGCTTCCAGCAGGAATTGCTGAAGAATTTCCTTTTCGGTGGCACCGATCGCTTTGCGCAGCCCTATCTCATGAGTCCGCTCTGTTACAGAGACAAGCATGATGTTCATTACCCCCACTCCGCCCACTACCAAAGCGATAGCCACTACCGACGAGAGAAAGGCCGTCAGGGTGGAGATAACGGTTTGGATCTGTTCAATCGCACCCTGCGTAGTGGTTACATAAAAGTCATCTTTATCCGGGTCATCAATGCCGTGCGCTTCTCTTAATGTCATTTCAATATCAGCGGCTGTTTGATCTACAACATCAATGCTTTCAGCTACTACGTCTATTTCGTGATAATAATCTATGCCCAGAATATAAGTTTGAGCAGTGGTGTGGGGGATAATGACCAGTTCATCCATATTAAAAAAAGAAACCATGCCTTTCTTAGCTAGAATACCTACGATCCTGAATTTAAAATCCCCGATCTGGACATTCTTGCCGAGAACATCCGATTCTCCGAAGAGTTCCTGCCTGACCTTATCACCGATGACAGCTACTTTCGCCCGCTGTTGGATCTCGCTTTCCGTGAAAACACCGCCTTCCCTGATGGGGGTATTAAATGTGCGGGTTAAAAACTCGGCTGAGCCGCCCAAGATCATAGGCGTGTACGTTTCACCTTCATATGAAACATTTCCCGACACCATTACGAGCGGTTCTACTTCCTTCGCATACGGGACATTACTCCTGCGCCTTAGGAGTTCGACATCTTTTTCTTTAAGAGAATCACTATAGAGAGCGCTGGCAAAGTCTGTAGGTCCGGACGGTTCTTGCCCCGCATTGACGGCGATCGTTTCTCCGCCGAAACCGCTGATCTCGCCCAGAATAAGCTCTTCAGCGCCGCTGCCAAGAGAGACCATCATCATGATGGCGGCGATGCCGATGAGAATGCCCAGAATTGTCAGGAAGGAGCGGGACTTATTGATCTTGATAGCCCGATAGGCAATTTTAAAACTATGCCTGAGGTGCATTTATTTCTTTATCACCCGGTCCTCTTCTAATTTTCCATCCCGTAACCGAATGATGCGTTTGGCATAACGGGCGATCTCTTCCTCGTGAGTGATAACGATGATGGTGCGTCCCTCCTCATTGAGTTCTTTGATAATTTCCATCAGCCCGTGGCTAGCTTTAGTATCCAGATTACCTGTCGGCTCATCAGCAAAAATTATCTCCGGCTCATTGATCAAAGCCCGGGCGATGGCTACTCTTTGTTTTTCACCGCCGGAAAGCTGATTCGATTCGTGATCTAAGCGGTGCTCCAGATGGACTATTTTGACAGCCTCCAAAGCCATATCCCTCCATTTGTTTTCAGGAATATTGGAATAAAGCAAAGGGAGTTCAACGTTGTCGAGGACGGTTGTGCGGGGCAGAAGATTGAAGGCCTGAAAAACAAAACCCGCTTTTTTATTCCTGACCTTAGCTATCTCATCTTCTGAGTAGGTATCAACCGCCTTACCGTCAAATTTATAAGAACCGCTGGTTTGCTTATCCAGCATAGCGAGTATGTGAAGGAGGGTAGACTTACCGGAGCCGGAGGGGCCCATAATAGCCACAAATTCGCCTCTGTCTATTTCAAGAGAGACATCGTCAAGAGCAACGGTTTGAACACCGCTGTCATCATAAATTCTACGCAGGTGTTTAGCTTCGATCAGTTTGCTCACGATCAGAGTAGGGGATTAGCCCCTTGTAAATACGACTATTTGGTCGCCCTCATTCAGACCCTCAAGAATTTCAATATCTCCGTCAAATCCTTTCAGTCCCGTTCGGACCCCTACCTCTTTTGTTTCCTCTCCGCTTATTACCCGGACGTAGCGTTGGCCATCTTTCTCGATAACAGCTCTTTGCGGAATAGAAAGAGCATTCAGCCGAGTGTCGGTGATGATATCTACATTGGCAGTCATACCCGAAAGGATACGCTCGTCTTCTTCGTCGAAACTTAAGAGAACTTTATAGGTCGCTACTCCCTCAACCATAGTTTCAGCCGGATCGATGAAGCTGGCGTAAGCGCCGAAGACGGTATCGCTGTCGTAGGCATCCAAAGTGACTTCTGCCTTATTGCCCAGCGCTACGCCGGCTATGTCGGCTTCGGGCACAAAAGTTTCTATTTCAAATTGGGAAATAGACATCATAGAGACTACGGGACTGCCAGCTGAGAGTGTTTCACCCATTTCGGCGTCAATCTTAGTCACAATCCCGTCAAAAGGCGCGCGTACGCTCGATTTTTCTATTTCGGCGTAGACCGCATTTACTTGTGCCTCTGCGTTCTTAACTCTTTGCTCCTGCAGAAGGACCTCCTGCAGATCGCTGCCTTCACTGATGGTCATGGCCTTGGTGCTTAGATAACTTTGCTCCGCACTGCGCAAACTGCTAAGGGCTGTGTTCACGCTCGTCCTAGCAGAGGATAGGTCGGTTCTATAGCTGGAGATCGTAACGGCATAATCCGAAGTGGCGCTGTTATAACTATTTACTACGTTAGCCAGGTCATTCAGGAACGTTTGAGCGGTTACCAGGTTCTGCTCGGCCTGGCTGGCGGCCGTTTCAAGGGCGGTATCATCCAGGTTCTCGTTGCTAGTACGCCAGTCCTCTAAAATATCAGTAAGCTTATTGCGAGCCGAACTAAGGTCGAGTTTCTCGTACAGACTGGCGTCAAAGTCGAAGATACTGCCGTCGGCGCTGAGCTCCGCCCCGAATCGTTTAAAATCGCCGTCGTTATGGAAAAATTGATCCGCCTTGTCTCTGATAGCATCATCGGTTTTGACAAAGCCGTCTTCAATGCTGTCCATCAACTGATCTTGGGCATTGCTCCAATCGACTGAGCCAGTGCGGCTAGCCTCTTCCAGCTCTAATTGCTCGATCTCCAAATTCGCTTGGGCTTCAGCCAGACTGGCGTAAAGATCGGCGCCGGCGGCGCTTAAGATGAGGGTACCTTTTTGGACACTTTCTCCGACGGCCACATTAATACGGGCCACCTTCCCGCTGCGCTCAAGAGCAATATCCACTCTTTCGCTTGGCTTAACTCTGCCTGTGACATCTACGATGCTGATAATATCTTTTCTGATAACTTCACCGATATCATAGGAGGCTAGGGGATCACCTCCCATTTTTGAAAACAGAATGAAGAGTATAAGAAGACCCGCGCCGGTCAGAACAGCTCCCTTGGGAGTCTTAACAAAACTGATAAAACGGCGTCCGTATGCCTTGATCTTATTTAGCATAGTATAGTCAATTAATTGTATATCTTTAGGTTCAAAAAGCTAGAGATATCCTATCTTCCTGAGCAGGGGAGAGTGCTCCCATTCCCAAAGCTTTTTGGCCCCAAGAAACGCCTGGAAATCATCCTGCCAGTAGGGGAACTCTTTCAGCTGGACAATACCCTCGAGATCACCCCACTCGTGGTCGCAGGTCTTATGATTGATGCCGTTGCTAGGGTAGGGAGCTCGTATTTTTTCACGGCCGCCTTTGAGCCGGCGGTTGGCCCCGCAGAGCATGCATCTTTGATCCTGGTCTACGCGCAGGATCCAGCGAGTCTGCAGATTGCGAAATTGTTCCAGTAGGGGAGGGTAGTAGGCGGCTGTCTGCAGATTGTAGTCGCGGTATATCCCCTGAGAGGTTTTGATATCCATGATGCCGAACCTGCCGTCTATTAGAGCGAGGGCATCCAAAGTGCCCGCATACCGGTCGTTGAGATTAACGACCCGATGCTCAACCCATTCGGGGTCAACAGAGATATCGTGAGTATCTAAGAATTTCTTGAAAGCAGTGATCGAGGGTTGGATGTCATTCGTGACAGTAGGGGACTCGCCTGTCAGAATGGCCTCAATGGCTTCGTGAACCCGAGTGCCCTCATCTGCCGAGAGATTCATAATACGTTCTGCTTCCTGATAGTTCTCCAGTTCAGCATAGTATCGATAAAGAGCTGGCTTCGACTTAATGCTTAAAATGCTGGTGACCCGGGGATACCAGAATCCTTTGATCTCATAACCGTGTTTTTCCTTGAATTTTATTGGGTTGGTGTTATCCCACATATTTCTTATAAAAACGCTCTACAGGTCAATTTTAGACCAAATTTACGGCTTTTCCACGAGGGGAGTGGCCTAAGCTATAGCCCCGCCACAATATGACGCAAAACGATGGTTATACGACAGTACTCTAAGGGCTGGATACCCTTCTCCTCTCTGGTAAGGAGAGAGCCCCTTTTTCTCGATGCACTAGAAAATTATATTGATAATTTTCAATTCCTTACCGTGAACCCGATTATACTACAGGTACTGTGTAGGATTAAGAGTAACGCCGATCGGTACCAATCCACTGGCTGGCGGGACAGATACCAATCCCCCCACCTCTCTGCTTCCTCCAACGGTCCATCCGCTAACCGGGGTTGCATAGAGTCCGAAGTGCAGGTGCGGGCCGGTTGAGAATCCAGTGCTCCCGACATATCCGATCAAATCCCCTTTCTCAATTTTTTGTCCGGAAGAGACAGAGCTTTTCGATAAGTGAGCGTAAAGGGTTGAGAGACCGTTTTGGTGGTCGATCAGAACATAACGTCCGTACTGGTAATAAAGCCCATTATAGTCGGACCGTATTATCACCCCGTCTGCTGCGGCCCTGACCTCCGTGCCGGTTGGAGCGCCGATATCCAAACCGTTATGCGGCCGGCCGCGGTAATACCTTGTCGAATAAGCCGTTTCCCCATAGTTTTGGGTAATCACCCCGGCTGCCACTCCCCCACTCGACGTAACTGGCCAGGCCAAAAACCCTTTTTGACGGCTGGGAACAGTGGAACGATCAAAGTCTTTGCCAAGCTGGGTTTCGATATCAGATATTTCACTCAATAAAGCCTGCTGTTCTTCCTCCAGGGTGCTTAGCAGCTTTTGGTACTCCCCTTCTTGGCTTTTGGTTACGACCAGAAGATCTTGTTTCTGTGATTTTTGTTCATCTAAAATGACTTTTCTATTCTCTAAGTTAATGGTTTCAACGGCTAGTTCATCGCGTTTGTCATCGCTGACTACGATAGTGGTGTTGAGGTGCTCGTGCAGCTGTGTAAGCTCTGCCACCTCATTGGCCAAATTACCCTGCAGGTCAGTGATAGCATTGATTTCCGCCACACCCTCAGAAATAGTCTGACTAGTCAGCAGTGATTCCAAGAGCGTCCACTCGTCCTTGCGCTGCAGCTGTCTTAAAAGTTCGCTGACAGCTGACTGTCTGAAGGTCAGTTTACTGCCCACTTCTTGGGCCTCGCCCGTCAGCGATTCTATTTCCAGACTTAATTTTTCAATATTGGTCTCTGTGGCCTGGATATTAAGGTCAGCCTGCCGAATACCGCTGTCGAGCTGGCCGATGGCTTCTCCGAGAGTTCTCCCCTGCCCCTGCAGGGTCGTGATCTTTGACTGAGTTTGATCTATCTGTTTGGTTAGATCTTCCATCTCCAGGCGCTTCTCTTCGATAGCCCTTTGAAGGTCTTCTTCAGAGTCGGCATAAAGATCTTGCGCACCAACCAAAAAGCCGGAGCAAGTGACCAAAAGAGCTAAAAGAAAGATTTTAGTATAAGACCTCATTATTAGTGAGTTTCTGGTATATCTAATCTCTGCAGGGCAAGATTAATTCTCCGCAACGACTCCTGCTTACCTAAGGCTTCGATTATCTCAAAAGGCCCAGGAGAATTTTCTTGTCCGGAAAGCGCCACCCTTAACGGCCAAAGCATCTCTCCCCTCTTGCCATTGCCGATCGCCCCCAATAATTCTTTTTCGATAGCATCCCCCGAGCTGTGGGTGTCCAGATTGCCGATAGCATCTTTCATCTTATTCAAATTCAGCTCCACCACCCCCAAATTCATATCTTTCCACCTTAAAAGAGTAACCGGATAATCGGGGATTTCAAAGTAAAATCTTAACAGATCTTCAAGTTCATCAAGGCGATTAACCCGCCCCCTAACGGTATTGACCATGGCCGTGTTTAGCTTCCAGACTTTAGGAACGAAACTTTGGGCAAGAGTCAGCAATTCCTCATCCCCCATTGCCTTGATGTAATGGTTATTGAACCAATCAAGTTTTTCTTGACTGAAAACCGCGCCCCCCTTCTGCGCCTTTTTCAGATCGAATTGCTTAATTAGCTCCTGTACACCCATAACTTCTTCATCTCCCTTTGGATGCCACCCTATAAGAGCCAGAAAATTAACCAGAGCCTCTTTGACGTAGCCCTGCTTAATGTAGTCGGTGAGGGCTACGCTGTTGTAACGTTTGGATATTTTGCTTCGGTCGGGGTTAAGGATCATCGGCAGATGAGCAAATTGCGGAGGTTCAAAACCCAGCGCCTGCATAATGAAGATCTGGCGGGGAGTGTTTGAAATATGGTCTTCCCCACGGATGATGTGTGTAATGCCTGAAAGAGTATCGTCTACGGTTACTGCAAAATTGTAGAGTGGCTCGCCGCCCTCCTTCGCTATCACAATATCCCCCATCAGTGCACCATCGAACTCAATATGGCCCCTAATAATGTCTTGAAAACTAACTTTAACATCAGGGATTTTAAGCCGAACCACATAAGCTTCTTCGTTTTTTACTTTTTGCAGGGCATCATCAGGATTTAGTGTCCGGCATTTGCCTGAGTATTTAGGAGCCAAGCCCTGAACCAGCATGGCCTGCCTTTGCTCTTCGAGCTCTTCTTTGCTGCAGAAGCAGTAGTAGGCTTTTCCCGACTGCAGGAGCTGGCCTAAATAGTCTTTGTATATCTCGGTGCGGTCACTTTGCCTGTAAAACTCGTCCCACTCTAATCCAAGCCACTTGAGTCCATAGATAATGTCTTCTTCGAATTTCTTTTGAGAACGCTCCTTGTCCGTATCCTCAATGCGCAAGATAAACTCACCGCCGTGAGCCTGGGCAAAAAGCCAGTTGAAAAGAGCGGTTCTGGCATTACCGATATGAAATGAGCCGGTTGGAGAGGGAGCGATCCTCACCCTCACCTTTTTTTCGCTCGTCATTACCTATATTTTAGGATGACCTGAGCTAAATTTGAAGCCGCCTCCGGCTTGTAAAAATTAATTGCTGCCTGGGACATTTTCTCAAGCCTGAGGGGACTTTCAAGCAGATTACGAATATTCTCAACGAACAGATTGGGCAGAAGATTGTCAGGCGTCATAATGATCGCAGCGCCTGTGGTCTGATAAGCCACGGCATTGGCTTCCTGGTGGGCATTAGCTGAACCAGGTAAGGGAATGAGTATCGAGGGCTTTGCAAAAGCAGCCATTTCAAAAATAGAGCCGGCACCTGCTCGTGAGATGACCAAATCGGCCGCCCGCAGAGCCAACCGCAGGTCTTTTTTAAAATAGTCCATTGCTCTATACCGGCTTCTTAAGTTCTCGGGCAGGTCTTTGGAAACTACCCGAAATTCAGCTAAGACGTTTTTGTAATTCTTGACGCCGGTCTGATGTAAAATTTGCGCGAAAGGAAGTATCTCCGTGAGTGTATCCAGAACCATGTCATTGATCTGGGCAGCTCCTTGTGAGCCTCCCAAGACTAAAATAAGCGGTTCTTGGGGGTTGAATTCGAAAAATCCTTTTGCTCGTTCCTGTGTGGTGTCGTCAGAAAGTAAGTATTTGCGGACCGGATTGCCGGTATAAAAGATATTCGAATTCGTGAAATACTGGGCAGCTCCCTCAAAAGAGGTCGCTACCAGGCTAGCAGACTTAGCCGCTAATCTGTTATTGAGTCCCGGGATAGCATCTGACTCATGAATGAGAACCGGGATCCGGTAAAAACGGGCCGCCAAGACGACTGGCAGAGAGCCTCCTCCCCCCTTTGAGAAAACAACATTCGGCATATACCAATATATTTTCCAAAAAGCCTGGAGCAGACTCCAGATGAACTTTGGGATATCAATTAAATTCATCGGAGAAAAGTACCGCCTGAATTTACTGTCAGCTATTTTTGAAACACGGACATCGTTCTCTTCGAGGTACGGCCTAAAAGCTCCGTAAGCGCCGAAATAGCGAATATCCAGATTAATGGCATGCTGAGCAGCCAAGGTTTGGAGTTCTACCACCACTGCCGTGAGGGGGTAGATATGCCCTCCCGTGCCTCCGCCGGTTATTAAAACTCTGAACTTCTTTTGTCTTGCGCTCATAGATCAGCTGTTCTTGCGGATATTCAGTATTATACCGACCATCGTCATAAAGACCACTATTGAGAAATTCCCGTAACTGATGAAGGGCAGAGGAACACCAGTGGTGGGGATAAGAGCTGAAGCCGAAGCCATATGAACGAATGCCTGAATGCCGATGACGGTGGAAAAACCGAGAGCCATCAGCCCCCCGAACTTATCTCGTGTTCTTCTTGAAACCATCATTCCTCCCACAACCAGGGCAAAGAAAAGGAAAATGACGAACATCGCCCCTATAAATCCCATTTCCTCAGCAATAATGGCGAAGATTGAATCGGTCATTCTTTCGGGCAGGAACTGTTTGGCCTGGGATTGGCCGTAGCCGACTCCCGTCCATCCGCCCGACCCGATAACGGTTAATGCTTGGTTCACTTGATAGGATATACCCTGGGCATCCTCTGACGGGTTCAGAAACGATTTAATACGGTCAACCCTGTAATCGGTGGCCATAATAAAACCGGCTAAAAGCAGGGTGCCGGTTAGGAAGATGATCAGCAGAAAGCTCCATCTTGCTCCAGAGGCCATATACATTGCACAGGCCGTTGCACAAATAATAACAGCAGCGCTAGTCGAGCTTTGGAAAAGAAGAATGAGCGCCACGAAGCCGATGATCGAAAGAAAGGGAACCAACCCCTCGGAGAAGCTTTTCTCTCGGATCGATTTTTGACTTGTCAGCCATGCAGCTAAGTAGATAACAATAGTCAGCTTCAGCAGTTCGGACGGCTGAAGAGTTAATCCGCCCACCTCTATCCACCTTTTGGCGATCCCAGCTGTCGTGCCGAGAGGGGTAAAAAGCAGAAGCAGAAGACCCATACTGCCCATAAAGATAAGCGATGCGAATTTCTTGTAGAAATGATAATCAAGCATATAACCCGCTAGGAAACCTAGGCTGCCGATGCCGAAACCAATGATAATCTGGTCCTTTAAAAAATAGAACGGATCACCCCGCTCAATTTTACCGAGGTCAGACGAAGCAGAGGCTAATGCCGTTAATCCAACTCCCAAGAGCAGAACGAGAAAGCTGAAAATAATAAGATAATCAAGCTTGTGAAATTTTCTTTTCACACTTTTATCGGTAATGGTCTAAAACCTCCCCCCTTAGTTTATCTTCTCCGAAGACCTTGCCTCCCAGAACGACGGTTTTAACTTCATAATTATCCTTGCTTAAAATGGCTAAGTCAGCCGACATTCCCTCATCGATCAGTCCCCTATTCCGAATACCAAAGAGTTTAGCGGGGACACTGGTAATCCTTTTAATTGCCTCTTCAAGAGATAAAAGACCTTCGCGGGCTGTGCCTCGCAGGAAGTTCACGAATACCTGATCGGCATTTGTGCGAGGAGCACGGCCTGGGTTGAGGCGGATGCCTGATGAGTCTGCGGTTATAAGGCTCTTCTCCTCTCCGAGAAAACTCCTGAGGGTAGAGGCGCTGATGTCGTCATAAAAAACGGTGGCTGTGAGGTCGCTCATATCAGCGATCTTGCGAATAGCGTCGATGTAGTCTATATCCCAATTTTCGGCTACCTGTTTAATACTTTTACCTATCAGAAAATGGTGTCTGGGGGCGCTGGCTATCCGTATGCTTCTTAGGTCGTAATTTTG
Organism: Candidatus Colwelliibacteriota bacterium; assembly: GCA_028718505.1. Lineage (GTDB taxonomy): Bacteria > Patescibacteriota > Minisyncoccia > UBA6257 > Colwellbacteraceae > 1-14-0-10-42-22. The sequence goes on from JAQULQ010000012.1 coordinate 19,543, forward strand.
GATTTCCCTGCGGATGGCATTTTTATTCTTAACATCCCGGACTCTGGCCAACATGGCTCCGAGACTGGGAGATTGCATCGCTTTCGGCAGGAAAAAATGGATCGGGACCTCTCGCGTTTCGAATGGTTCCAGCAGAAAATGGAGATCATATTTTACAGGAGATTCCCTCAGCACGTTAATGGCTTCTCTGAACTCCTTGGTATATCCCACCGTTGGTCTTAATCCCTCGATCACTATTTTTGCTCTGGATGTTTGGGCAAGCCTAATAATCTCTTGGACGGATTTTTTCAATCCCCTCTTCGCATCCCTTAGGCTGACCATGTAGACAGCATCAAATTCGCGGACGATTTTTGCGATTTCATTTAACTCATAACTCGTGATGCCGCTTCCGTAAGCTGAACTTAAGTCCGATGACACTCCATAAGCCCCCCCTCCCAGCGACTCTTCTATCAGTCGTTTTAAAACGGTCAGCTCTCTACTGTCTAGGGTCTTTCTGTCACCAGCTAGATCGCGGCGCAGGGTGGAGTGACCGACTAGGGTTCCGAAATTAATACCTAATCCTCGCTTGTCCAGTTGGGTCAAGAACTCTTCGAGGGTGTGCCAATTGATATTGATGTCGGCCGTGTCAGACCAAACTTCTATCGAACTAGGTGTTCCATAAAGAAGGGGGGCTAGAGAGACGCCGTTAGTCCCCCCAAGAACGGAGGTAATCCCTTGTTCGATGAAAGTCGTCTGCTGGGGATCGGAAAAGAGACTGAAATAATGATCGGAGCGGGCGTGCACATCGATAAATCCAGGCACCAGATAATTGCCGAGGCCTTCGATCACTTTCTTCGCCCCCCTTTCCTTCAAATTGCCGATCGATGAGATGATATCTTTCTGGACAAGAACGTCAGCCCGATAAGCCTCTTTACCGGTGCCATCAATAACCTGAACGCCTTTAATCAGCAGACTCATTAGTGGAAATTATAAACCTAAAGTATCCAGAGCCCCAACGGCTTAGAGAAAAAGTCTGTCTAAGAAGAAAATGGCCAATCCGAATCCCATACCGATGACGGAAATTATCCAAAATCGCATAGTCACCTGGCTTTCCGGCCAGCCGCAGGCCTCAAAGTGATGATGAATAGGCGTGGATAGAAAGAACTTTCTCTTGAGGTATCTCTTATAGAATGTCTGAATAATAACTGAACCGGATTCCATCAGCGGTACGGCTGCGAATATCGGTAGGAGCAGAACAGTGTTGGTAAGCATAGCGATAACACCCATGGTAATGCCAAGAGCCATTGCTCCCGTATCCCCCATGAAGAATCTGGCCGGATAGATATTAAACCAGAGAAAGGCCAAGAGCGCACCGAGTATGGCCCCGATCATAGCTGCCAGATCGAATCTTTGCATAGCAAAAGAGATGATCAGCAAGGCTGCAAAAATAAAGAGAGACACCCCGCCCCAGAGGCCGTCTAGGCCGTCTGTCTCATTGGCTGAAAAAGCGCTGGCTAAAATTATAAAAATGAAGATGGGTACATACCAGAAACCGATTTCAAAATTGCCCAGGAACGGGATACTAATTTCACGCCACTCCAATTTGGAATAGAACCACCAAGCTCCTACGATAGCCAGACAAAAGTAGATAAGCATCTTGTGGGATACTCGCATCCCTCCGCCCTTATCCCCTATTCTTAAAACACCCATGATGTCATCAAAAAACCCCAGGGCAGCGGCGATGAAAAAAGCCGCCAGCGGCAAGTATGTTTGAGCTCTGTCCACGAAGTTGAAATACCCCCAAAAACCATCGAAAAGCTTGTCTAGAACAAAAAAACCTATCATGAGAATAAAAACAGTCAGCCAAACGATAGTCCCCCCCATAGTTAGGGTTCCCTCTTTCTTTTTGTGCAGGCTAGAAAAAATAGGAGCGTCCTTGGACACCCTTATTTGCTTGCCGGCGTGTACTTTTTTCAGAAAATTAGTGACAAACGGAGTCAGGGTCAGAGCCGCTATAAAAGCAATAATAAGAATAGCGATAATTCTGACTCCCTCTAGTATCATAATGACAGAAAAAGCATTAGTAACATCTATTTTCCCGCCTCATCTGTGCTTATGTCAATGGGAATGTTAACGATCATCCTCGCTTTTTTCACCCTCCTCGAAATACGATCTCACTAATTCGCGGTATTTTTCAAACTCGGGCATTTTGTCCTGAGTAACAATGCCCATGTGATTTAAAAACTCAAAAGTGGGCTGGTAAAGAAAACTACTGGACCTTTTTGGATCTGGTTTGCGCTCGATCAGCCCCCTAACCATTAAGCTTCTTAAAATAAATGAGGAATTTACTCCCCGCACGTGCTCGATAAGCGCACGGCTGCACGGCCCTAAGTAAGCAATAATGGCTAGAGTTTCCAGGCTAGCTGGTGTTAGTTTGTTATCTACTTCCTCTTTGATCAGCTGACTGATCAAAGAGGACAGATCGGGAGAAGTTACTAACTGGACTCGTTCGTCATGAATGACCAGATCTAATCCCCTCCCCTCATTGGATAATTCATGCCGAAGGGCTTCCAGGGCGGTTTTAATTTTATCCCCATCGGTTTTCAATAGACTCGCCAGCCGCTTCATGGTTACCGGTTCGCCATGCATGAAAAGAATAGCTTCTACTTTTGCCCCCAAAGTTCTCTTAGGTTTTTCCATCGATGTTCAGAATGGTTATGTCCCCGAATATCTCTTCTTGCATAACGCTTATTCGATTATCTTTTAAAAGATGTAAAAGGGCTAGGAACATTACTACTACTTCAGATTTTTCTTTA
>JAQULQ010000013.1 GCA_028718505.1 Candidatus Colwelliibacteriota bacterium
GTTCGCAACGGTCGGGGAGGTAGGTCCGTTTTTGTATTCTTCTATCTTGGTGGCAATCGCACTATTAGCACCTACTGCCCCCATTGTGACGATGTTGCTGACTTTTATATAAATTGATTCGGGCAGCCAGTACGATTCTACAGAAAGGTCAAAAAGCTGGGGGGTTACGGCTCCGGTTTCTGTGTCTGGAATATCCTGCATTATGTACGGTTCGCGCAACTCAATAAAACGGGAGAGGGGAGCGCGATAAACCCGACCGACAAGGAATTGATTTGCGGTCGTGAAAACGGCTGTGTAACCGTCTGAAACCGGCCTCGGTATTAAGAGGTAACCGAGCGCCGCAAGAAGAATTGCGGCACCCACTACTGCCGCGACGATGTTCTTGTGCGTTTTGATAAATGTTTTTTGTTTCATGGATTACTTTAAGTATATTCTGATTACCGCTGTAGGCAAAGGAAACTGTTATTGCTCGTACACCCCGTTATTCACAGCCGTCACACCACTCCTTGATAAATTATTTGCTATAATAGAAAGCGAGCGTGATTAGAAAAAACACGTAGGTATTTTAAAGGTCGTTTCCGCGCACAAGCGGGAGGGATTGTGATAAACGAGCGACAAAAATTAATGGTGAAAAACAGACAGGCAATAGGAAAAAGATAATAGGTCGATCCTAAATTGCCTGCACTGCTCAAATCGATAAAAAATAAATAATACAAATGAATAAATTAATGAGGTTAAAGGTTGGGTTGGGTGTACTCGCCCTGATGCTTCTTGTTCCAAGTGTGCCGGCAGCTTCTGCCGCCTTAACCCTAGGAGCTACGACTATTACCGCTGACGGAGATTTAACCGTCGGAACAGTCGGGACGTTTACGCTTCCAGACATGGTGTTAGCAGACGGCACAACCATCCAGACGGGTGTCGTTGATGGCACAACTCTTTATGGAATGGCGATTGCGCCCGTAGCTTCAGAAGGAGATACTCAGCGAAATAAACTAGTGTACATTGGCTCAAATTTTGAAGCAACGGAGTTCTATACCTATGGTATAGTAGCGGGATTTACTCGAGAGTCAGAGGCTGCAACAGCAACTTTTGACGGAGTAGACACCGGTCTTGATCTAAGGGTCACGAATGAAGTGGCCAACAATGCAGCTTATGGTCTTCAGGGTGCTTACATCAAAGCCAAAAATGAAGGAAGCACGACCGGAGTAGTAGGTACGCTTAAGGGAATGAAGCTAGAGGTCCAATCTGAAGAGTTCGGTACTGTAACCAACTTAATTGGACAAGAAATCCAAGTTCAGAACGATGGAACAACGGCGGTAGCCAACGCTCTTGGTTTGAAGTTTACGAAAGGATCAGGTGGTACGGGATACTTCACTGACATTCAACTTCAGAACGGAGCGATTATTGCCGGTGGTGCTGGCACAGACGACGCCACTATTACAGCACAAGTAGACGACGCGGCGGTTAATGGTCTATATCTTGCAACTGACGGCAAGGTCTGGATTTTGCAGACCGGTACATGGACACAGTTAACCGTTAACTAAACTTCACTAATCCGAGTTGCTTTTCTTAAGAAAGGTCGAACTCGGATGGAGTAATAACAGATGATGAGAAATAAATTAAGAAATTGCTTAGTCGTCGTTGGATTGGTTCTGAGCGTGGGGATGGGCGGTGTCGCAAGCGCCGCTAATCTTACGTGGACTGCCGGCCACACAATTGATCTCTCAAACCCCGATATAAACTGGACGATCGTATCTGGGTCTGCGGCAAATAGTCTAATTGTCGGGACAGGAAGCCTTCAGGTGATAGTGGGGGACGGAGACACCTTCACGCTAACGTCCGCGACCTACGGTCTGCAGACCACAGGCAATACTACCGCTACGGTCAATTATTCATGTGACGCAGAAAGTACGGCACGTGTGGCCGTTTTGGGTGGTGATGGAGGAGAAACCATCACCATCAACAATACTGGTCTCGTTTGTGATGCCGACGAAGGCGGCGGCGGAGGCGGCGGTGGAGGAGGCGGCGGCGGTGATGATGAGGAAGTGGAAGAGGAAGAGACTACGCCAACCACACCAACTGCACCGACCATACCTATAAGCCAGATGACAATTCCGCAGTTGCAGGCGGAGCTTGCTAGGTTGACGGCGTTGCTCGCTCAAATGCAGGCGGCGGCCGGCGAAACACCGGCAGCTCCGGGAACACTGGTATGTTCCGGGCCGTTTACAATGGATCTCAGCTACGGGATGACGGATAGCCCAGATGTGAAGAGACTACAAGAGTTTCTGATAGGCAAAGGGCACCTAGGCGCTGGCTACAACACCGGAAGGTTTTACGGATTAACGTTGTCAGCAGTCAAGGCATACCAATCTGCGAAGGGGATCTCTCCTGTAGCAGGGTATTTCGGTCCTATGACTAGAGCGGCTGTAAACGCCGAGTGCGGTGTCTAGAGCTGGAAAGAGTTAAATTCTGGAATTCTAGAAAAGAAACGCCCCGATGTGGGGCGTTTCTTTTGTGTCGCACGAGCGAATCATTTTATTTCTGGTGTTCAAGAAGGTGCTCAAGCGCACCTTTATCAAAACCCACTACTACATGCTCACCGATAACGGTAACGGGCACGCCTAATTGTCCGGATATTTCAATGAGTTCTTTGCGGGCTGTCTCATCGGTGGCCACATCTTTTTCTTCATAACCAATGCCTTTCTTGATCAAGAATGCCTTGACCATTCTGCAATAAACACAGGTAGGTGTGGTGTAAATAATCGGCTTTTCCATATCCATAGTATATGGTATAAAGATTTGTAAACCAAAAACATAAAAAATGTCAGAAGATAAACAAAATCCATACTTAATGCCCGGCGCGGTGGTCGTGGCGGGTCTTTTTATCGCGATGGCCCTCTTTATGTCGGGGGATGGTCTGTTGAATGGCGGGACGGGTGATACGGCAGATACCGGAGCCGCAGCCGAGGCCGCTACGCCAGCTGATATAGCCAAAGCTATCGGCCTGAACACTAAGGACTTCTCAAAGTGCTTAGAGGAAGGGCGTTACGCCGCAACGGTTGAAGCAGATAATCAAAATGCTATAGCCATCGGGGGGGCTGGTACCCCGTTCTCTGTCTTAATCAATAGTGAGGGGACAAAGTATCCAGTATACGGTGCTTATCCGCTTGAACAGCTGAAGGGGTTTATCGACGGTGCACTGGCTAATGACCAAGCACAGCTTGCATCTCTAGAAGAGCAGTCGGGTCTCTCGATCAGCGATGAAATGAGGGCGGTGAATGCCGATGATCACATCAGGGGCGATCTGAATGCCAAGGTGAAGCTCGTCGTCTACACGGATATGCAGTGTCCGTTCTGTGCACAGTTCCACGCTACGGCCCTGCAGGCGCTGGACGCGTACAGTGGGCAGATGGCTCTTGTTTATAGGCATTTTCCCCTAGATGCTCTTCATCCAACCACCAGAATGTTATCAGAGGGCAGTGAATGTGCCGCGGAATTGGGGGGCGGAGAAGCTTTTTGGGCCTTCTTTGATAAGGCCTTCGCCGAGTAAGCAAGTTGTTCTAAAAAAGAGGAAAAAGCCCGCCCAAGAGGCGGGTTTTTTCTTGACAGACAGAGGGCTTGGTATTATGAAGCCTACATAAGTTCCTTGAGGTAAAGGAGGACGATATGAGTCGGATTCGGATAGAGAAGAGGACAATCGGTCTCTTCCCGCGCTACGACATCGAAGTCACTTCGGACACGTACTCTCGTGTCGGAGACCCGATCTGTGGTGGTGGCTTGCCAAGCAAGATGACCTTTAGGAGGGCTTTGCGATCGGCGATATGCGCCGCGGTGGGGGAGCCGGAAAAGTTCCCTATGGAGATCAAGCTTGTCAAAACGGAGGGGGAAGATGGGTGAGCTGGAAGATCGGAAACGAGAAGTGGAGAAGCAGCGGGAACGAGCCGAACTTGCTGAGGCGAAGTTGGAGCTCATTCGAATCTCCATCTCGGCGATAGTCGCTTCTTTTCCGCCATCACTCGATGAGGCGCAGGAGCTGTTCCGTTCAATGCGTCACAGAGAAGCCGCGGAAGCTCGGGAAGCTCTCGGGCACCTGGGTTCTTCGGAGAATCTACGGATCTACCCAAAGGAGGAATGTGATGAAGATGAGTGAACGCCAGCAAGAGCTCTTGGGGGAGATCTGCCGGCGGTGTGGAGCAACGCTCGGTGAGCTCACCGGGCACCTGGTAGATGTCCCGTCCGCGGTGGTCAACCGCGATCTGTGTGAGATGCAGGACGCCGGTCTCATCCGGGCGGCTCGTCGGAGCGAATGGACTCCCATGCGGTGGGAGCCCACCACTGAGGGGATCCTTGCCGGAAGATCTATTCTGGTTTAGGAATCCCATGGGTCCGCTGAACCGTGAGCACATGCCGCAAGGTGTGTGCTCGCGGCGAGGCGGGCTTTTTAATTTACGGATACTCAATTTTCAATCTAGTATTTAACAAGTAAGATATAAGATAGATCTAATTGGGAGGTCGTCTAACGGCAGGACAGCGGCCTTTGAAGCCGTCAATGAAGGTCCGATTCCTTCCCTCCCAGCTGTATGCGGGAAAGCCGTCAGTAAAATAATTATGGCAGAGAAAAGACAACCTAAAATTGGTTTGGCACTGGGGGGCGGAGCTTCGAGGGGATTGGCACACATCGGTGTTATCAAGATCTTAGAAGAGAACAACATCCCCATCCATTGCATTGCCGGCACAAGTATTGGGGCCATTATCGGGGGTTGTTATGCAACCGGCTTGAGCGTGCAAAAGATGGAAGAGATAACGCTGGCGGTTAATTGGCGCAGTTTATTCGTCCTTATCGATCCGCGTTTGAAACAAGGATTGTTGGGTGGGAAAAAAATACGGGCCTTTATCGAAACTTATGTGGGCGGAAAGAGATTTGAGGACTGCAAGATACCGTTTGCGGCCATAGCCACAGATCTGAAGACGGGAGAGGCTGTAATTCTGAAAGAGGGCGAGATGACACAATCTATCAGAGCCAGCATCTCTTTACCCTTAGTCTTTCAGCCGGTGGCAATGGGAGGCAGAACTTTGATAGATGGAGGATTGTCCATGCCCGTTCCGGTCAGAGCTGTTAAGGATATGGGAGCTGACTTTGTCATTGCAGCTAATCTTTACGAATACCAATACGCGAAAAAACTGGCGCCGAACTGGTATGATATTTCTAACAGCTCTTTGAGCATCTTGCATCATCACCTGGCGCTCTATGATGTTTCCGGGGCCGATGTGGTTATTAACATTAATGTGGGGAAAGACTCCTGGTATCGGTTTGATAACGGCTACGATAAGATCATTACCGGCGAAGAAGAGACTCGGAAAATACTGCCTCAACTGCGGGAGATGATTGGTCTGAGTGGATAAATACACAGCTATCCCTTGACAACATAATTCTATCTGCTAGTATTAGGGGGTGGCTAGAGCAGACAAATACACTATTAGGGACTTAAAGCGGGACTTTGGGACAGAAGCTAGGTGCTTGGAGTTTATATTTGATACCCTACATTCCCGTAAATGCTCCTGTGGCGGGGCGTATGTTCTTATTAAGGGCAGACGGCAGTTTCAGTGCTCCAAGTGTAGGTTTCAGATAGCCCCTACAGCGGGCACAATCTTCCACAAGAGCCCTACGCCTCTTAATCTGTGGTTCTACACTATATTCATATTCTCCAACGCTAAGAGCGGAGTTTCAGCTAAAGAGGTGGAGCGACAATTAGGCACAACCTATAAGACGGCGTGGCGTATGCTCTACCTTATCCGCAAGTCTCTAGCTAAGAAGAGTGAGGACTATCTCACCGGAGACGTTGAAATGGACGAGACCTATATGGGCGGGAGAAAAAGAGCGGGGACTTATAACATCAACCGCAAGCAAGCTATGGAAAATAAGTCTGTGGTGATTGGAGCGGTAGAGCGAGGCGGTGAATTGAGGGCAGAAGTATCTAAGAATGACAGAGCCAAAACTATCGGTAGCTTCTTGGACAGGAATGTAAACCCAATTACCAGCAGACGCTTGATAACAGATGAGAGCAACCGCTATGACAAGGTGGCGGTGGGATATAATCGCCATACAGTTCAGCACAATCTTAAAGAGTTTGTAAAAGGAGACGTACACGTGAATACCCTAGAATCGTTTTGGTCTCACGTTAAAAGGAGCACCAAAGGCACACACAAAGTTATTTCGAAGAAATACTTACAGACTTACTTGGACGGGTTCGTTTTCCACTACAACAACCGGCACAACGACAGGGAGCGGTTTTCACACCTAGTCGGTGCTTTATTACCCGTCTCAAAGTAGATACAAAGCTATTCTTTGTCTCCATTCTGAGGAAGCTTGTTGTCTTTGATTTCAACCTTGCCACTTGTGCAATCTAGGATAAAAATTTTATTTAGTTCTTTTAAGAGCCTCGTCCCAATTAAGGTCTTGCCACCGAACGTTATATCTATAGTCGTAGCGACCTCTTTGTTGTCAAGCTTAACCATACCCCTACAGACCAAGTTGGATTTTGATGACCCGTCAGCAAGTGTCTTAGGCTGTACACCCTCCAATACTAGCCCTAGCGGGACAGCATCAACGAAGGTAATTTGCAAGTAGCTATTGTAGCCAGAATCTACCAACGCATTAAGCGTTTTTGGCGTGCCATTAACTCCCCAAACCTCTATTTGCACAAACGGCAGGTCGTTGGCATCAAAAGTCCCAAGCATACTTGCGAGTGCGTAGATTAACGTTGCCAACGCTAGTATCGCCTATCTGTACAATGTAAAACAGTTTCTCTCCAAATTTCTTTCTTGCCTCCTTTAAAGCCTCCAATCGGTCTTCTCTGACTATGTAGTCTTTACTAATAACATCAATAACAGCATATTGACCCATATACTCTTTCTCTAGCCTCTCTTTCAACTCTTTGCCGTAGAATTCCCCCCCCAACTTTGAGAGCTCCTCTAAACTTAAACTAACATTTATGTCCATAGCTATCTAAATTTTAATACCCCTGAAAGTTTAAAGCAATGTTTTAAACTTTCTTGCCAAGTCTATCCGTCTTGTTTAGATTTAGTCCTGTAAGGATTGTGGCGGGATGGCTGAGTGGTTTAAGGCGGTCGTTTCCTAAACGACTAAGCGCTTCACTAGGTGCTTCAGGGGTTCGAATCCCCTTCCCGCCGTAGCTTATAACCACTTGACTTTTTCTGTTCGGGGTCTGTATGCTTAAATGGCCTAGTGAGGCGCAGAAGCTTTAAGCCATTCATTGGACTTGAAGCCCTGTCGTAGTGCTTTTCTTTGAGGTTCTTCAAGGCCTCAAGGTTTTTACTCATTTCTACTTGAAGCTGAGTATTCTTTGCTCAGAAAAAAGCACTACACCCAAGAGCCCCCGCAAGGGGGCTTTTGGTATCTAGATGAATCTCTTTCCTTATGGGGGGACTCTCACCCTCCCCCGTAGGGCCCCTTAACTATCTAAACGACAACTCCCCAATTATGCGGTAAAGGTACAGTTGCGGATAAATAGAGTGGTTTTCCCGAAGTTGTGGTAGAATAGGGGAGTAGGAAGTTAATTTGTAGTAAAAGGTCACAACCACTACAAAAGGTCGTTCCAGTTTCTATAACATGAAAAAGAACGCATTAATCTGGTGGATAGTCGGGGTTGTCGTAGTGATAGCCCTCGTCTGGTGGTATTTCGCCTAAGACTGACCACTAAATAGTAAAGTAGGTTAGCAGCCGCCCGAATGGGCGGCTGCTAATTATTTATGGGGACAGACGGCTTATTGACATATAGAGGGAGAGGAGGAGAATGAGTGGGTATACATACATCCCCTTGACAACTTGGGGAAAAACGTAGTAACACAAATACAAAGGCCAAAGCCCCCTTGGGGGTTTAAAAATTAATAAAAATGAATAAATCAGTTAAAGGGGGAGTGAGGGCATCTTTGCCCGTCTTTGTGGGGTTAATGACCCTACTTTCTTTGGTCGTAATGCCGGGGATGTACCTGACTGATGCGGGGGCTGTGGTATCCGATGGGTCATGCTCCGCATGGCAAGATACTACCTCGTGTGTTGCCAGTACATGCGGCACTACTGAGGGGACGAAGGAACAGAGCCGACAGTGTGAGGATATTTGTACGTACACTTGTCCCGTCATTCATTTTGAGTGGACTGTCAGTGTGTGTCCCTCTGGTTATCCCAATGAATCGACTAGACACCCGGGTTATTGTTACAAGGGATGGAGTCCAGATTGGCCTTCTGATTATGCGTTGATGGTAGATGAAAACCACGCAGCCGATGTGGTATACGAGAAGTCTGCTGACCAGTGTCATCGGCCATCGGACAGTGACCTGAAGAACATCTACGGTATGGATGCCGGTACTACTAGCCACGCTGTTCGTAATCAGTTTAAGGCCGCCTACGCCGAGCAGTTAGATGCAACAAAGGAGTGTACATACACGACACAAACGCAGACTGTTTCCTGTAGCGATGCAACAATAATTCCCTGCTGCGGTAATGGTGCTATCGACTCGGGCGAGCAGTGTGATGGCACGGACCTCAATGGCGCTGCTTGTACAGATTCTGATTTCGGTAACTTTACAGGAGGCACTTTAGCGTGTGATTCGACGACTTGTCAGTTCGATATATCGGGTTGTATGACAGGAGATGGTGGCTGCACCGATACGGATAGCGATGGTGCTTGCGACAGTATAGACAATTGCCCGAATACACCTAACCCTTTCCAAATGGACGCGGATGGTGATGGTGTGGGTAATGCCTGTGATAATTGTTCCCAAGTTTCAAATGCGGACCAGGCAAATGGAGATGGAGATGTAATAGGCGATGCCTGTGATAATTGTCCGACAGTCACAAATCCTTGGCAGTGGGATTCGGATCATGATGGAACGGGTGATGCGTGTGAATTGGTGTCAGATCCTATTGCCATCGTTATCGCACACAAAATTATCTGTACTGATGAGAGTGAACTTCCTAATGGATGGATAGGTAGCGATGAAAGTATTGACGAGAATACTGCGGCCACCTGGGTTAGTGAACATAACAGCTGTAGTTTCGCTAGTGACTGGAATTTTGAGTGGATTCCTGGATTGAGTCAGCCGACAAATCCCGGCGACAATACCGGAGCAGCCGGTGGTTCATGGACTTCTTTTGGTCCAACCGATGGCTCGGGTTTAGCACAGACAACAATTAACCTCAATAACCTTAACGAAGACCGCATCTGGCTCCGTGAGGTATTTGGAGGAGACTTTCTGCCATTCAGCGGAACGATAAGCCCAATCGGGCCTGAGATATCTGCCGAGTTTTACTGTAATGACGATGTACTAAACTACGATAACTTAGAGTGGATTGGTACAGACGAGGCTCCCATTGCCGAACAGACCTACTACTGTGTCGCTTTCAATGTTCCGCTCTGCGGGGATGGTATTCAGGAAGGAGAGGAACAGTGTGATGACGGCAACGTTAATGATGGCGACGGCTGTTCCGCGACTTGTCAGCTAGAACAGATTAGTCCGGTTTGTGGCAATCAGACAGTAGAAGATAGCGAGGAGTGTGATGGCGCCGAATACTGTAGCCAGGATTGTAAGTGGATACCGAGGTATTCGGCAGACAGAGCGTGTCCTAAGGGTACGATCGCAGCTCACCTTGATGGATTCCCAATAAGTATCCCTGCTGCCGATAGCAACCCTGAAACTCCGGAATGTGATGGCGATGCCTGTGTGGGTAAGACCCTTTCTTTGGAGAATGGTAAAACATACCTCTTTGAAGCCAGCGGCACTTTCAGCCCGACTAGCACAGCAGGGTATGCTTCTGATGCCGGGCACACAACGTACAGCGGTATTTTACCGATTCCCGAGGATTACGGGATTTACGGAATCGGCGAGGGTGGCGAAGCTTATGGTGCCCACGCCCTATTAGCAGACTTAGGAGACGGAGTCGGCGTGCTTGATTGGGGGGCCTACAACGAAGATCACATCTATTCTGCCGTGAAAACACTGACCACAGACAGCCCCGTCTTTGTAATTAGTGATCGCTACGACAACTGGTTCAGCACTCCCTGGAACGATCAAGGGGGGATGGATGACAACAACGGTGAATTGAGCCTGGATGTCTACGAGTGTGTGACAGATCCGGAGATCTGTGGCACCACCGTTGTGAGCGATACTAACGACGTTGCGAATGGTGGCAGTAACGCTGTAGCCACTTGGCAGCATTCGGCATGGATAAATCCGCTGACGGAGCCCATTTTTGATGGCGCAACCTGGATCTGGAATTCTTACTATGTAGCCAACCCCTCTGTTGAAGAGATGGTTGCTTTTACAAAGGAATTCCTGTGGCTCGGTGCCACAGATGACGCTGAGCTGACTGTTGCCAGCGATAATGCAAATGAGGTGTGGCTCAACGGCGTTCTAGTCGGCGGAGATGCGGGAGAAGATAATTTCCGTCCGGGTGAACAGGACGTCTACGACGTTACTAGCGGTGTCCAGGTAGGACTTAATACGCTTGAGATCAGAGTTACCAACCTTGAATACGATACAAGCAACCCCGAAATTAATCCGGCTGGTCTCCTCTACCGTTTGGACGTGACTGGTCGTGGTTGTTATACCACTCAGTGTTCTGACGGGGTGGACAACGATGGAGATGTTTCGGTGGACATGGCTGATCCTGATTGCTCTTCGCCTACTGATGATGACGAGGCGCAGGAGGAAAACGGTGATGGTGGAGAACGTGGCTCTATCTCTGGCATTAAGTTCAGAGACCTAGAGAGCGATGTGCTCGGTCCGTACGAAGGGGACACGCAAGATCCACTTCTTCAAGATTGGAGGATTTACATTGACGAAAACAACAACGACCAATGGGATGCTGGCGAGAGGTCGGTTCTGACCAACAGTAATGGTGAGTACCTTTTTGACAACCTACTCCCCGGTACCTACACCATCCGCGAAACTCTACAGGCTGGATGGACGCAGACTATGCCGGGTGTTGGCGGTAATGGCTACGAATATGTTATGCCCGTTAATGGTAATAATTATCAGCACACAGACTTCGGAAACTACATTCCCCAATGTGCTGATGGTGAGGATAACGATGATGATGGATGGACCGATTGGGCAGACGGACAGGGAGATCAGGGTTGTGTAGATGCAACAGATAACGACGAATCAGATGAAAACGGCGGTGGACGCCACACTCTTACCGTCACTACAAGCGGTGATGGAGAAGGAGAAGTGATCGGTGAACTTGAAGACATAAGCTGCGACAGTGAATTGCCGGAAAGTGACTGTGAGGAGACCTATGAAGAAGGCAGTGAAATAACCCTTACAGCTGTTCCTGCTGATGGATCGAACTTCGACGGTTCCTGGTCCGGAGCGTGCAGTGGAGACGATCCGGTATGCGTCATCATTATGGATGACGACAAGAGTGTAGATGCTCACTTTGCTTTGAACTTTGCTTTGAGTAGTTCTGGTGGCGGAGGGGGAACCACTCATTATGCTGGCAGAGGAGGTGAAGTTGCCGGTGAATCTACCGAAGGAGAAGTCTTGGGTGAACAGACGGAAGTGATTCCGGCTGGCGCTCCGGCTACCGGTTTTGGTGGAGCTGCGACTCAAACAATGGCAGGAGTTGGTTTGCTTTTTACCTTGCTCGGATTAACCGGACTTTCTTTCGCAACTCGCAAGCACTAGACAGCAGATCTGAAAGACAAATTAGAAAAGCCCCGAGTCGGGGCTTTTCTAATAGTCGGCAGCTTTTGCTAAAATAAGAGAATATCAGACTATGCCCAAACGCATTTTGGAAGAAAATAGGCGAGAGATTATTGCGATCTGCATTTTCTGTGTCTTATTCGGGGTGGGACTGCTATTCCATAATGCTTTTCAGATAGATGATACTTCTCTTCAAAGCCTTGAGACTTCGGACGATATTCTCACGCCCACCAAGGTGGGCTACACTTTGCCTGAATCTGCCCCGATCCGCTTACGCATTCCGGCTATTAACGTGGATGCCCCCTTTATCGGATTGGGTCTTAAATCGAACGGTGAAATTGAGATCCCAGCGGGATACGAAGAAGTTGGCTGGTACACTAAGGGTCCCACGCCCGGTGAAATCGGC
>JAQULQ010000014.1 GCA_028718505.1 Candidatus Colwelliibacteriota bacterium
TAACCAAATCATCCGGGTTAAAAAAGCCGGATTTCTCCCATTGCCCGTATATCTCCGGCACCAATTTCAGATGATCAAAGCGGGAATCCATATCTAATTTCCTAGTCTCATTATATGTGATATGGGCGTTAGCTTTTCCCTGGGCCCTCTTGTATTATAACCGCGCACATTGACTAAGGAGGATGTATGCCGCGAGTCAGCACGGTGGATATCGTGACTGCTGTCCTTGCTCGGTTGGAATCTGGGCGGGAGTATCCCTACAACAAAACGAAGCTCAACCTGGGATTCAAGCGAGCCGACGAGCAGCTGCCACAGCTGTTTCCCTACGGTATCACCTTCGGTGTTGCGGGGGGCCTGATTGATAGCGATGCTGTGGACTACGCGATGGGGACACTCGGCCTAAGCAATCTGGTTGAGTACATCTTCAGTAGACAGACAGCTATTCGGTTCACATCCGCCTTGCGCGTGGATGCCGAGGAGCACCTCTTCGGCAAACTTGATAAAGCTGGGATCCCTCGGGAGGTTCTGGATCGCGCGGCGGCCATCGTCGAAGAAGCCCTGAGAATGCCCGATAGTGAAGTGCCGATGGAAGAGGTGCTTAACCTCTCTCGCTCTTCATAAGCCTGAAAGTGCTGTCCATGACCACGGGGTCATGGACAGCACGAGTAGGGCCTTTTCATTCTTAATCTAAACGAGGCGTTGAAAATGTAGTATTCTTGTATTAATCTTGCGTCTGCTAGTGGCTGCGCCGTTCCAACAGTTCTAGTTTAGAACGACCCGCCACGCTGTAGCTTTAGCGAAAGACGGCCCTGTCGTCTAACGGTTAGGACGCTAGCCTTTCACGCTGGAAATAGGGGTTCGATTCCCCTCGGGGTCACAGTTATGACAGCGCTCAATCATAAGCTTGCTTTGGGAGATAAATATTTAAAACCAGCATTCTGGAGAGCGCTTCTTATTTTTTGGACGTTTGTAGTATTCGCGGCTATTATCTGGGACTTTGACACCGACAATGGCTTAACTAATTTACTGGGCCCCCTAATGGCTATTTATGTGGGAATTCTTTCTATATACAGCGCCGAGAAGGAATTTAGACGTTGGTACAGCCTTCATAGCGGCAGGCATCCGGGCGAGCTTTATGTAATTGCTTGGACGCTGATGGTCGTTTCTATTTTCATCGCAGATATTTTAGTGGAAAGTGCATATACAATACCGGAAGCGATCGTTTCCACATATATCGTAGTAGTCGGCATCCTCGCCATCACCAAAAGCTCGAAGAGGGCCTTCTTAGAGAAGAAGAAAAGGACAACCGTCTAATCATGAGAGTTCTTACTATTGAAACGTCTTGTGATGAGACAGCTATGGCTGTCGTGGAGGCGAAGGGCGGAATAAGAAGCCCACGCTTCAAGGTTCTTAAAAGCGAAATTTCTTCACAGATCGAATTGCATCGTCCTTTTGGCGGAGTTATGCCTGGGCTGGCGAAGCGTGAGCATCTAAAAAACCTCCCCCCGATAGAGAAAACTCTTGATATTGATTGGGAGAAAGTCGATCTGATGGCTGTTATTATTGGCCCTGGTTTGGAGCCAGCCCTTTGGACAGGTATTGAGTATGCGAAAAAACTAGCCAAAGAGCACAAGAAACCCCTACTGGGCGTTAATCATCTTGAAGCGCACCTCTACAGCCCGCTCCTCTCGCTCAAAGAGAGAGACAGGAATATTCCGTTGCCTGCCATTGGGCTGATAGTGAGCGGAGGACACACCATTCTCTTAGCTCTGGAGAAAATTGATAGATGGAAAAAGATCGGGGAAACGCGGGACGATGCTGTCGGAGAGGCATTTGATAAAGTAGCTCGGCTGGTCGGCTTGCCCTATCCGGGCGGTCCGGAAATCCAGAAGACAGCCGAGAAAGGGAATCCCAACGCCATTGTTTTCCCAAAACCGATGATCAATCAAAAAAACCTTGACTTCAGTTTCTCCGGTCTTAAGACCGCCATTTTTTATTATTTGCGAGACAAAAAAATGACCCCTAAACTGCGAGCCGATGTAGCCGCCTCATTCCAAAAGACAGTTATTGATATACTGATAACGAAGACGCTTCGAGCTGCTTGGCAATATGGAGCGAAATCGGTTGTGTTGGCGGGCGGTGTGGCCGCCAACAAACCACTCCGCGATGCTTTAAAAAAGAAAGTTAAAAAAGACGGACTCAACTTCTATGTGGCTGGGCTTCAATACTCTACAGACAACGCCGCCATGGCCGCTGCCGCCGCTTACGTCGATCACCTTAAGGGCAAAAGGTATCGAATCACTGCCCAAGCCAATCTAAACCTATAAATCAGAAACTAATCACGTGCACCGCTTTCTAGAAATACTCCCCGGGGCTTTGGTATGGCTAACATTGATTTTTATGGTAGTAGCTTCCGCCCTCTGGCCCGTTTATGTAGCCATCTTCATTATTCTTTTTGATATTTATTGGTTCCTCCGCGTGTTCTTGCTTTCTTTATACTTGATGCACACCTATCGCCAAATGAAAGAGAATATGCAGACTGATTGGCTGGAGAAAACGAAGAAAATAAAAGGCTGGGATGAAATATACAACCTGATTATCCTGCCGATGGTGGATGAGCCCTACGCCGTGGTTAAGGAAACATTCGAAGAGCTTAAAAACACGCATTATCCTAAAGATAAATTTATCGTGGTGCTCGCGCAGGAGGAAAGGGCCAGCGGAGAAAATGCAGAAACGGGCAGGCGGATAGAAGAAGAGTACGGGCATCTATTTCACAAATTCATCATTACAGTTCACCCCCACAACCTTCCTAATGAGACTATCGGCAAGGGCTCCAATCAGGCTTGGGCTGCCCGGCACGTAAGACAGGACTTTATTGATAAGGAGGGGCTAAGCCACGAAAAAATCATTCTATCCGTTTTCGATGTAGACACCCAAATTTATCCTGAATATTTTGGCCTATTAGTTTATAGATTTCTGACAGTTGAAGATCCACAGATGGCTAGCTACCAGCCAATCCCGCTTTTTAATAACAACATCTACCAAGCGCCGGCTTTTGCTCGAGTGATCGCTCTCTCTGCCACCTACTACCAGATGATGCAATCGGCTCGTCCCGAAAATATGGTGACTTTTTCTTCACACTCAATGCCCTTCAAAGCGCTGGCGGAGATCGGCTATTGGCACACCGATAAGGTATCCGAGGATTCGCGCATCTTTTGGCAGTGCTTTGTTCATTATCATGGCAACTGGCGGGTCGTCCCGCTCATTTATCCCGTTTCTATGGACGCCAATGCTGCTCCCGGCTTTTGGCAGACAGTTATGAATGTCTATCGCCAGCAGCGCCGGTGGGCATGGGGGAGTGAGAACTTATCCTATATGGTGACTAGCTTTATCAAGGACAAAAAGATGAAACTGTTCAAGAAGATCTACTGGACCCTCTATACTACGGAAGCTTCCTATTCTTGGGCGATGGCGTCCGTCCTAATTTTTGCTCTGGGCTGGCTACCTCTGTTTTTGGGCGGACAAGAGTTTAACACTACTCTGCTTTCTTATAATTTGCCGAGGGTGACCACACAGATCATGAGCTGGGCCTCTTTGGGTATTGCTATTTCTGCTATCTTAGGAGTTTTGCTTCTACCCCCCAAGCCGAAGTGGTTTCGCCCGCGCCACTATTTTCTCTATCTTGCCCAGTGGATACTTTTGCCGGTGACTATGATCCTGCTTGGTTCCTTGCCGGCCATTGATGCTCAAACTCGCCTGATGCTGGGAGGCCAGTATCGTTTGGACAAATTCTGGGTGACACCTAAGACTAGGGAGTTCAAAAAGAAGTAGATTTGGTATAATAAAAGTATTATGGAACTTAAATGCTGTAAGGGGTGTGATAAGAAGTGCTGGATACTTTTGATAGGAATAGCGTTGATTGTAGTCGGAGCCGTTCTTTATTACCTCACCACCGTTTATCAACCGAAAGAACTTGGCATATCTCATCCTGACATTCAGGTCAATTGCGAAGATCCATCGACTTTAGACGTAACAGCTAAGGCCGAGCTCGAAACTGAGCTGGAGGAGATGTATGGCGTCGAGGGTTTCACTATGGACGAAATGGAGTCTATGCTCCCCTCTGGCTGTACGTTGGTCTTGATTATTAAAGAAACTCCCGCTCGCAAGGCAGGCAAGTGCTTGGTTCTTGAAAATGAGCTCTGCGATGAATTGTCCTTGATTGTCTATCAGGGGAGAGACGCCCTGGGCTTCAACGCACTCGGTGGCAGGCCAATTTTTGCTCCGGCCGATGGTATATATTCCGATAACTATACCGGAGAAACAATAAACGAAGGCGGCGAGGAACTAACTCTATTGCCGACAAGAATAGAATTCCGACCGCTTAACAGCGATTCATTCCTGTATTTCGACGGTCTCTTCCAGAGTCCAGATATTCAGGATGGAGAGAGCGTGTCTAAGGGCGAGATCATCGGCTACACTGCCCAGACTAACCGCTATCTTGATGAGGTAAGTCAATCTAACTTTATTATTATCTACTCCGATCCGGAGATATACGAACTAATTATCTTCCCCAGTCTTCCTGCGGAATAGAGAAGGGGTTAATGTTTGTGTTTGACAAAATGGCACAAAAGTGCTATTATTGCCGTTAATAAGGCAACTCCGTCGAGATGCGGCTGTTGTCGCAGTACCTCGACAACTGAACAAAGGAGAGTGACGGAAGAAATGAGAAAGCTTCTCATCATCTTGACCATCATGGCGCTCTGTGTAGTCGCCTGTGGAGATGATGGAAGCGTCCCTTCCACCACCTCTGCAACGACTACCACCGAAGCGACCACAACGGAAGCGACCACGAATACGACCAGTGTGTCCACGACGACCACTGTGCCGACCACGACCACCGAGGCAACAACCACCACAACGACTTTGCCTCCGGTCGTGATTCCGGAGAACCCCGTTTCATTCCTCTGGGAGGATGAGCATGGGAACACCCACATGGTTGTCCCCGGTGAGATCCTCTTTGAGAATGTGGGCCCCAGCGATCTTTGGGGACCCGGCTCTGAATTCACGCGGACGTACGTCGCTGGCATGAAACTCGAGCCGTATCAAGTTTCGGGAAATTCTGATTGGGTACAGCCAATCCTTTTCGGAATTAACCCGAACGGCGATCCGGTAATCGCGTATTACAGGGCTTTCGCCGGCGCGCTTGCGTTTTATGTGAATGCAAGATCAAGCGGCTACTCTGTTTCCCAAAGCGATGTTCTGTCCAGCGATTACCGTACTACAACCGCCAGGAATCTTGCTGAATACAGAGAGTTCCGAGTTGGTTGGGTTTACCCAATAGCGCTGACGACCGTTTACGAAAACCCCAGTGATTCAGACGAGCTAAGGGAGATGTTCGTAAAAGTTGTCGCGTTCGAAAATGCCATCCTCGCCGCCCTAAGAGGTGAGGAGATAGCGGTGAATCTGTCTGAGCCGGAAGTTGAGTTCTTCCCGGTTGTGGTAATCGTGGGGGGAGGTGAGTCGGTGGGAATTGGCAGCGGGGGAGAATAGAGCAAAAAAACTCTTTCCTCCCGCTGCCTTTTCCACATATTTACAACGAAATGTGGTATTATTTAATCAATCATCTAAGTAGATATTAGTATTTAATTTTGATGAAGATAAGGTCTATCTTTGTGGGGAGGTTTAAGCTGGTGTACGGCGTGAGTGTGGTCGCTCTGGCGGTTTTTGCGTTAGTAAACATATTGTCAGTTGATGTGCACGCGGATGTAGTGTGTGGCTCCGGTAGTCATTATCACTATACGCCGATGGAGTGTGGTGGAGTTGGATCTGTCCCACGTTGTGTTCCGGGGGTCACTCTTGATGGTTATGCCGTTGAACCTTGTGACTATGCGGATACGGTTGGATATTGTGTTGGTCTCACCCCGACATTTTCGGACCTATGCTGGATCGATAGTAGCGGATGTCATGCCCCAGACGTAGATGGTGGGGCGGGGCCATGTTATACCTGTTTTACAGACTGTACCGGAAAAGAATGCGGACCTGATGGTTGCGGTGGATTGTGTGGAATATGCGCCAGTGGCGAGTGTAATGAGTCTACCGGTAGGTGCGAAACCGATGAAACATCCTCGCCCTGTCCTAACGGAATCTGCAACCGCGACTTAGGTGAGAACTGTGCCAGCTGTCCGCAAGATTGCGGAGTGTGTTGTCCTAACGGTGTTTGTAATGCTGGATTGAATGAGGGTTGTGAGTGTATCGACTGTCAAGATAAGCCGATGTGTAAAAAAACAGGGACAGAAGAACCCCAAGAACCCCAAGAACCGCCAGCACCACCTCCCACAACTTGCACGCCCTACGGAGGGTATACGGGATGGTGCGGAGAGGGGGGATGCTCTGTTACCGCGAGGCCGTACGTGAAAGTACGCAAGAACTGTTCAGTAATATCGTCGTGTGTAGATCGGAGTAGCTTGGGAGAGGAATGTTATTCTCTCCTTCCAGACGATAATTGCGGCAATGGAACCATCGACAGCGGGGAAGAATGTGGTGAGTCTGGACTCCCCACTTGTTCTGCGGGTGAGACCTGCAATAGGTGCCAGTGTGTTTCGTCTGATCTCCCTGATATCCCCACAGCCGACATTGAAGCTAACGGAAGCGATGTTGATATCACAATTAATGAAGGAGATTCAGCTACTATCAGTTGGGAGTGTATTGAGGGCGCCGTGGATTTAAGTTCGGGAAGTGTGATTGAATCTGGAGGCCCATTTGCCTCGGGCATATCGGGAAGCAAATCAACCGGCGCTCTTTCAGATAGCGAGACATATACTCTCACCTGCACGGATATAGACGGTCTGACTGGGACAGAAAGCATAGATGTAAATGTTTTTAGTGAATCGTCTGAAGGCGACGAGTGCAGAGCGGCTCTTACCAAACATCCAGATAGCCCAACGCAGACGGACATCGAATGGGAAGTAATGGGTGTCAGTTCTTGTACGGCCACTTCGAACCCGCTTAATGCCCTTTGGAACGCCATGACGGCAGATATAGATTATGATGCAGATTCAGATAGCGGGTGGGTATACAATTTAATAACTCCGGATGGAGTTAACTCCATCTACGCCCTGGCTTGCAACTGTGATGCCGGAACTATTGAGCAGGATAATCCGAGTTTCCCTCCGGGCGGTGGAGATCCCGGTACTGATATCTGGTATTGGGTTACACACCCCGGCTCTCCCTTCATTGAGGAGATTAACCCCGGCACCGCTCGCTTTAACATCTTTGAATTCTTTAGGAACTTGGTTTCGGGACTAGCGGGCAAGGCGCTGGCCGGCTGACACTTTTAGACATTCATTCACAGAAAACCACCCATCAAAGGCGGTTTTCTGTTATAATTCTAATCAAGACGACATGAAAGGTCGGAAAATCATTTAAAACGTAAGCTTAATGTCATTAGGAAATACAGCTGACATACTAGTTGCATCATTCCAACAGCTATGGATCGATTTCGTCGGCTTTTTGCCGACTTTCTTTTCTGCGTTGATTGTTTTCATCATTGGTTTGATCGTTGCGGCTGCTGTTGGTCAGCTAGTTGAAAAAGTAATTGGTGCCCTCAAGCTCGATGGTTTCTTAGCTAGAGCTGGACTTGAGAATCCCATGAGACGGGCTGGGCTGAGACTGAACGTCGGCCGATTTTTGGGAAGACTGACCTATTGGTTCATTCTGATAGCTTTCTTCCTGGCGGCTTCCGACATTCTTGGTTTCTACACAGTTTCCAGTTTCCTTCAGGCAGTATTGCTCTTCGTTCCGCAGCTTATCGTAGCTATCTTGATTCTGTTGGTGACCGTTTTAGCGGCCAACTTCTTGAGAGGTGTTGTGATGGCTTCGGCTAAGAGTGGTGGTTTGGAGACCGCAAACTTCCTGGGGGCTCTTGCTTGGTGGGCGTTGATCATCTTCGGCGTATCAGCGGCTATGTTGCAGCTTCATATTGCAACGGCGCTGATCCAGGCGTTGATGACTGCAATCTTTGCTATGGTTGCCCTAGCCGGCGGAATCGCTTTCGGTTTGGGCGGTAAGGAATACGCAGAGCACCTACTAAAGAAATTCCGAAATCAAGTAGAACACAGGTAATTTTCCTTGGATCCAAGGAAATTTGGAGAAAGAGCCGCCCATCGGGCGGCTCTTTGTGTTTGGGGGAGACTTTTTTGGTATGATAAAAGAGTGAATAAGAAGCTGATATTGATTGGCACCGTCGTCTTTATTTTAGCCGTGGTCTTATTCGTTATTTTTTTGGCGGGCGGACGGAGCGGCAGAGATGAAGCCACCGAAGGTATTTCCACGAGCGATAAGCCGTTCGCAGTAGCGATCGATGGCACCTGGAATGAGATTACCTTTCCGGCAGACGGAGTATCAGTACGCGTCCCGCAGAGATGGGATACCTATGTCTACGATGTTCTAAGGTCAGGAGTTGCTTCGAGATATAGTACGTCGTGGGCAACCGCAGAACTCTATCTGTATTATGATGAACGTCCATATGCGGAGAACGTTGAAAAATATAAAAACAATCCAGAATATTCATTGATATATGAAGGTGAAGACGATAAGCAGGTTGCGAAATATATTGGGCAGATTCCGATAGGAGCGCTTTTGCAGCTGGGAGACGGCGAGCTGACTGCCAAAGGTCTAGCAGCGGCTCAGGGTTCGCAGAAGAACAGTTATGTAAGGGGTCAGGTAGCTTCCCTTCAGAATGGATCATTGATAATACATTGCCAGACTAGCGGCCCCGACTACGCTAGCTTTATCAGCGATTGTAATGAAGTCGTTGAAAGTCTAAGCATTGAATGAGACCGGCTATGAGACAAATGTTTCTTTTAAAAAACCTAGCGGTCACCATATTTGTGGCCTCACTGATTATTCTCTCATTCCCCGTCCACGCCAACATTTGGTCAGACCTCTCCGTAGACGCTCTATCAAGTTACTTTGTCGACCGTCAAGGAGTCTTCATATACGACGAGTCCACCGGCAACGGGGTCTTTACGGCCCAGGACCTGAGCGTATCGAGTATCCGGGACACCTACGACAGCAACCAACTGCAGAACGACTCTTTGGATGCCATCTTCCTCAACACCACTGCGGACGTCTTTATCTACTGGGATGACGGGTATCAGGAAGCAAGCGTGGAGATCAAATACAACGAGGAGGCTGATAGTCTACAGTGTGCGTTCCAGTTTTTTATCAGAGATGAGGGAACAATTGATGCAGACCGCGGCAACATCAAAACACTTAACTGTACAGATAGCCCAATGGGTGATCCGATATCCAGCTTTACAGTGGAGGGAGAGAAGGTATATGCGATTGACCTCGGCAAAATGTGTGCGATGGATGAAAACGGCGACGGAGAGGGCTGTGAAGATAACTGGAGTGAAAGAGCCAGCAGTTTCAGAATAACAGGTGTGGGGGGTACAGACACTCCCCTCGGAGCAGGGACGGGAGCCACCGAATCTTTAGTACCCGTAGAAGTCGAGATCGGTCTCTCTCAGAAAATTCAGAATCTTTATACCTGGGCAGTCTCTTTAGCCGGCCTCGTGGCCCTCGGTTTAATTATCTTCGGCGGAGTTCTCTACGCCGCCTCAGCTGGCAACCCCAGCCGCATCACTGAAGCCAAAACCTGGATCACTCACGCCCTCTTGGGACTCTTCATGCTTCTCGGCGCCTACCTTGTCTTGGGTTTCATTAACCCTGACCTTACCAAACTGGATGAGATCTTTCTCGCTCAGAACGTTAATCCGCAGTCCCAAGGGATGGAATGGGGAGGAGGGGGGCCATCAGATGAGTGCATAGGAAAGGGGCAAAAGGCACTACAAGAGTCTATCCAAGCCACGAGAAACAATGTTGATTGTGACGGACGCTATTCTTCCGAAGAAACAGTGGTGGGGGGTGTAAGACAGGCGACTCTCTTAGCCCGTGCAGGTAATTTTGGAGACCATCCTAGTTGTAATAGGGTGGGTAATTTAAGGCGAGATCAATCTATGATGGCGAATTACTGTTCGGGCTATACAAATCCGGAGAAGATCTCTGAATGTCTAGGAATTCAATATATGACAAACTTTATAGGTAGTATACAAAGAATTATGCGAAGCGAGCTGTTGCAGTTTAAACCGGATGTAACTTGCGAACTCTGCTGTGATAGTGAAGTGCAGGCATTAGTTCAAGCTATGACGGCCGTGGCTGGCTGTGAAACGCATGGCTATAATCCGAACGACATACTATTACCCCAAGACTACGATTATGACCCAGACGAAATCGATCAATGTACGGGCGCTTGGGGCTTGTTTCAGATGGGTTATGAGGGTAATCCGGATCAGGCAGGAGAATATGATGTGGGAAATGTACAATGGGATGATCAGGTCAGGAACGCTGTTAATTATCTAATGAGAGTAACGGAAAATTACTGGGAATGTTGGGGTGAGACCCATCAGCTCGCACTTGATTCGATGTTGGGGTTGTGCCGATGTCAGATAACCGAACCTAATTGGTGTCAGCAATCGGATAAATGTAATCCACCCGTGCGCGAGCGCGATGAGAACGGAGAGATGCATTGGCGTAAGAAGGGCGTTGCCGAAATATGTGGGATCCAAGATTCACCGGGCGGTACCACTCCGTCATCAAATCAGCCCCAATCCTTCTGATGAAGCTACAAACACGAATGAAAATTTCCCCAAGAACAATAATTGTAATCCTACTTGTAATAATCTTCTGCGCTCTTGTTGTTGTGTTTGTTTTCGCGGGTCTAGCGAATAGGAAGCAGGAGATCCCGATTAGAAGTCTTATTCAGGCAGTTGTGCAAGAAAACGCCCTAAGCGAAAAAGGGGCTATCACCAAGAGAAACTTGATAGCCGGATTCAACGGTGAGGCGGGGACGCTTTTGGCGACCGAAGACATGGGAATAGGATACCTTCCTCCTCCCGATGAAAGCGTTATGGTTTTTATCACCGGGGTGGATGT
>JAQULQ010000015.1 GCA_028718505.1 Candidatus Colwelliibacteriota bacterium
ACCGCGACCGCTGCCGTCGAGACGCCGTGTCCGACCACTTCGAGTGTCACTCCGAAGATGGCCAGAATGGCGACAAAAAAGGCGATCAGCAACACTAGTGCGAGTAGTCGCACCCAGCGGTACCGACGCCCATTGGCCCGGCGCGGAATCATCAGGGTGGCTACAAGGACCACGATGATGATCAACGCCAGGAAGGCAGCGCCCGGCTCTTTGTGTGTCGGAACAACCGACAACACGAGAAGCCACCCGAGGGTCAGCAGGGTGCTGAGCCCGAAGGCCCAGCTCGCTGATCGACGAAGGGTCTCACTGGCCCAGACAGCGACACCTGCTCCAGCGGCGGCTAGTCCCACGAGCGACAACCCGACAATCCAGGTTATCACCCAGAGACCAGAACCGACGCTCAGCATGACGGTGGTCGATACCCCCGCACAGTCGATTCCCAGGGTTATTGGGAACCAGAGGGGAGTGATAACCGTGATCTGCCACCAAAAGTCGAGGCGATGCCACCTGGCACCGACTTCGGTTCTGAGCTCTTGGAAGAGGTGATCGTTCATGGTCAGATCCTCCTCAAGAACGCGATGGCCAGGAGCAACCGACGCTCAGTCTGCGCTTCGGTGGGGGTGCGCCGAATAGCTTCGCGGGCCGCTTCCTCGCGGAGAGCGGCTCGAGAAACGGCTTCCTGTCCGAGCCTTCCGACCTCACGCAGAGCCTGTGCTCTGCGCACGAGCTCGCCCGTCGAGAGACCCGGCTCCAGAACGGCATCGACCGCATCCGCCAAACGGATACGGAGACGCTCCTGGATATAGGTACGAAAGGCCTCTCCTTCGGGCTGCTCAGATCCCTGTTGTTTTCCTCGATTGCGGTTACCGTTTGGCACGGCGACCTCCTTTTCTTGTCATTTTCTCTTTCAATTTACAGGAGGTCACCACTCTATTCGAGTTGGTGCCGCCGTTGTCGAGGTACAGTATAAAAATCGTTTGCAATCCGACCGTTAAATACTAAGCCACGCTACCATATTATATCGCACTTGTCAACCCTTCTTGAGAAGAAACATAGACGATTTTTAACTGAAAGAACCCTCTCGGTTTACAATCATGGGCCAAAAATAAGGAGAGCCCGTAGTGGCTTTCTACGGGCTCTCAGGCCCAATCTTTCTTATTCCGGAGGTGGAGATGGGGGCGGAACTTCACCCTTTTGGAGCTTACGCCTTATCTCGGTTACCGCCGCATTACCATAGCGGCGGCGCAGTCGCTCCCAGTCGCGCGCCTCTTTAGCGAGAGCACGTCTCCTGCGCTCTTCGAAGCCAGCGAGTTTTGCCATCATCCGCCGGCGCACCTTCGCGTGGGCGATATCGGTTTCAGCATCGTGGATGGCGCGTCCAATCTCCCGCTCTCGGCGAGCCTGTTCTGGGTCAACGTGGAATAGCCACTCCAGACCTTGCAGTAGTTTGCCGAGAGTTGCTTCCATCTTGATCTTGAGTCTGCCGGCGGCGGCGCTCATTGGCTCGAAGATCTTTTCTTTCGGAACAAACTCTCCCCGCAAAGCCTGCTGCAGACGCTCGGCACTCCGCTCGATTAGTCCTTCGGGAATGACGGCGTCCTGGCCGAGGGTCTCCTCCGCTATCTTGCGGACCTCCGCATAGAAGATGTCGAACTCCTTCTCGCCGATGGCGATATCTTCAATAAGAACACCTCTCTTGGAGGCCAACGCAAGTCCCCGCTCAGCCCGAAGCTGGAGCCACATCTGGAACTCATGTTCGTCCGAGAAGAGAACGGCTGCCATGAAGTCGGGAATGTCATTAAAGACCTTCTCCAGAATAACCACCATCGGTTTACTCTGGACATGGTTGTTTGCCAGACGCTCAAAGACTCCTCGCAAGGACGCCAACGTGCGTTCGGCAAGTTGTCTTTGAGCCGTTTCTGAAAGCACAATGCCGCGGGAAGCTGCTCGTTCGCGGATGGCGAGAGCGCATTCTTCTGCCCAACGGCGAATCTCCGGATCAAACCAGCTGACGGCTGCTGACCAAAGGGTGTCGTTCTGGAAGGCCTTCTTCAGACCCTCCACAATACCGCTCAAGAACTTGGCCATCTCTGTCTGCCTTTCTACTATTCTGTTTTCAAGGATGCGGGTGGGCAGGAGAGGACTCGAACCTCCACGCCTTGCGGCACTAGGTCCTAAACCTAGCGTGTATGCCAATTTCACCACCTGCCCTTTGACTTGTTGTGTTCACCTAGGATAAACCCCTCGACGAAGCTCGTGGTGAGCCAGTCGAACCACTCAGGGTAAACTCACTTTTAAAGTGTATAGCTACATTATTAAAGAAGACCTGCGATATCAACCCCGTCTTCGGCCGTGGAAAGCTTTGTGCACCTCTTTTAACTCTCTATTAGTAACATGAGTATAAATTTGGGTAGTTGAGATACTGCTATGCCCCAACAATTCCTGAACGCTGCGCAGATCAGCCCCGTTCATTAGCAAGTCGGTAGCGAACTGGTGGCGGAGCTGGTGGGGAGTTACCCTTTGGGAGATACCAGCCGTGCGGGCATATTTATTAACCAGCCTTTGAACGGTGCGGGGGATAACACCCCCTAATACTTTAGGGTTTTTCCCGTGCGACAAACTTACGAAAAGGGCTGGGTCGGCGTCCTGGCGCTTGTTTAAATAGTTTCTAATAGCATTCTTGGCTCGGTCGGATAAGAAGACTACCCGCAGCTTCTCTCCTTTGCCTCGGATCGAGATCTCGCCTCTGTCTAGATTGATAAACCGGTCGAGAGCGCACAATTCAGATACTCTTAATCCGGTAGAAAAAAAGGTTTCAAGAATAGCTCGGTCGCGCAGAGCCTTCTGGCCACTGCCCTCGGGTGCGGTCAGCAGCCGTTCAACATCAGCATATTCCACGATTTTGATCTGCCGCATTGGTACTTTCGGCAACTCCACCCTGTCTGGCAGAACCGTACTGTATTTCTGCCTATTCAGATATTTTAGAAAGTTGCGGAGAACGATAACGTGATAGGCTTGGGTGCGTTTTTTGAGCTTGGCTTAGGCGCTCGCCAGAGAAGCGCGAAAATCATGGATAGAACGCTCAGTGATATTATCAACGCTTTTAATGTTTGCCTGTTTAATAAAGCGCTCCAAGCATCTTTGATAATTTCTTCTGGTTGCCGGCGAACGGTTCTTCTCCACATTCAGATAATCAAGATAATCTTTTATGGCCGCCTGTATCTCACTCATATCTGTCGTATAACCTGCTAATTATACGTTAAGCTAGGACAGCATTATAGAG
Organism: Candidatus Colwelliibacteriota bacterium; assembly: GCA_028718505.1. Classification (GTDB taxonomy): domain Bacteria; phylum Patescibacteriota; class Minisyncoccia; order UBA6257; family Colwellbacteraceae; genus 1-14-0-10-42-22. Next base: position 3,284 of record JAQULQ010000015.1, read on the forward strand.
CCGAAGGTCTTTACAGAACGTCCCATCTCGGCTATTATCCTGGTGCTTTGAGTTAAATATGCTTACCCAGCGAAAGAAACAGAATATTATCAAAGAGCATCAGCTTCACGAGAAGGATACGGGTTCACCCGAGGTCCAGATCGCCATTACCACCAAACGCATTGACGAGCTAGCTACTCACCTTAAAAGTCATCCGAAAGATAAACACTCACGCCGAGGGCTTTTGGGTATGGTAAACAGGAGAAGAAAGCTTCTAAAATATTTTTCGGAAAAGTCTCCGCTAAATTATAAAAAACTGATCAAAAAGTTGGGCCTCAAGAAGTAAGCCCGGAAATGTATGGCAATTATTTTGAATAAAGAGCACAGAGTCGGGGTTTTCATCGACATCCAGAATCTCTATCACAGCGCCAAGAACCTCTATGGGAGTAGGGTAAATTTTGGGGAACTGCTTAAACATCTAATAAAGGACAGACGGCTATTTAGAGCACTCGCCTATGTAGTTAAAAGCGATCCCTCTACCGGAGAGGACGCATTTTTCGGAGCACTTGAGAAAAGCGGTATCGAATTACGGAGCAAGGATATCCAGATTTTCGCAGGTGGCGCTAAAAAGGCAGACTGGGATGTCGGCCTGGCGGTGGATGCCATCCGCATGGCCAACATGTTTGATGTCATTGTTCTGGTTTCCGGCGATGGTGACTTTGTACCATTGGTTAAATACCTTCAGTGGGGTCTGGGTAAGGGAGTGGAAGTAGCGGCGTTCGGTAAAACAACCTCCTCGATGTTAAGAGAGGCAGCCGACACGTTCATCGATCTGGACGCAGTGCCGAAAGTGATTTTTAAGGCTCCCTCTAGCAGGTTGGCGAGGAAGAGATAATGAATCTGAATAGGAAAAAATTTACGCGGGAAATCGCGGGTCGGGAACTTATCTTAGAAATCTCTGATTTAGCCGGACAAACGAATGGGTCTGTCATCGGCACCTACGGCAATACAACCGTCTTAGTAACGGCGGTAATGGACAAAAAGGACCAGCCGCTTGATTACCTGCCTTTGTCCGTTGACTATGAAGAAAAGTTTTATGCTGCCGGCAAAATACTTGGCAGCCGATTTATCAGGCGCGAAGGCAAACCTTCGGATGAGGCTATTCTCTCCGGCCGTCTGGTGGATAGGGTAATAAGACCCCTCTTTGATAAACGCATTCGGCGCAGTATTCAGGTGGTGATAACGGTGCTTTCTTATGATGGTGAGAACGACCCGGATTTTGTAGCTCTTCTGACGGCGTCCACCGCGCTTTCCATTTCAGATATTCCCTGGAAGGGACCGGTAGCCGGTTTGCGGGTCGCTAAAGCGGGAGGAGAACTGTTTATAAATCCAATTAACAGCAAAATTACTGTTGCAGCCGGTGGCTTCGATGCTTTTATCGCCGGTACTCGTGATCGGGTAAACATGATCGAGTTAGGTGGGAGTGAGACAAGCGAGAGGGACGTCTCGCAGGCTTGCGAAGCGGCCCTAAAGCAGTTCGGAGAGTTAGTCTCTTTCCAGGAAGAGATAATGGCACAGGTCGGCAAGAAAAAGGTAGAAATAGGGCTTGATACTCCGCCCGAAAAACTTGCTCGGATCGCCGCCGATTTTCTAAAAGATAAATTAGAGGAAGCACTGTATGCCGGCGATAAACAAACAAGAAATACCGCACTTAGCCAACTCGGGGCAGATTTAGAAGAACACTTGGTCGGAGCCGGTTTTGATGAGGAAGAGCTTCATTATGCAGATTATATTTTGGAAGCAGAGGTTGATAAAACGCTTCACCGGAATGTCCTGGAAAAAAATAGACGCCCGGATGGCCGGGCTTTGGACGAAGTCAGGCCTCTCTATGCCGAGGTGGCACTTTTGCCCAGAATGCACGGCTCAAGCATCTTTGTCCGTGGTGACACACAGGCCTTAGCGGTCACCACCCTGGGTTCACCTGGATCGGAACAATTAGTTGAGACTATAGAGTTCTCGGGTAAGAAAAAATTTATGCTTCACTACAACTTCCCACCCTTTTCGGTCGGAGAAGCAAGGTCATTCCGCGGTCCGGGCCGAAGAGATATCGGGCATGGTTCTCTGGCCCAGAAGGCCCTTACTCCCCTTATCCCCCCCAAAGAGCAATTTCCATATACTATCCGGGTAGTTTCAGAGATCCTCTCCTCCAATGGTTCATCCTCGATGGCTACCGTTTCTGCTACAAGCCTTAGCCTAATGGACGCAGGCGTCCCCATTAAAAATCCGGCGGCCGGTATCGCTATGGGGCTGATCCTGGGCGAAGACGGTAAGTTCAAAGTGCTGACAGATATACAAGGACCGGAAGATCATTATGGGGACATGGACTTTAAGGTGGCTGGCACGAGAAACGGTATCAATGCTGTCCAACTGGATGTAAAGATAGACGGTCTTACTCCCGAGATGATCGGACAAACTCTTACGGGAGCCAAAAAGGCGCGGGAGCAGATACTGGATTTCACGGATAAGATATTAACCAAACCGCGAGAAGAGCTTTCTGTTTATGCACCTCGCATCCTTACAATTTCTATTCCCCCCGACCGCATCGGCGAATTAATAGGACCCGGGGGTAAGGTTATTAACGGCATGATCGAAGCAACAGGCGTTGAATCGATTGATATTGAAGAAGACGGCACAGTTTTCATTACTTCTCAAGATGCCGTCAAGGCAGAAAATGCACTCTCTCAAATCAAGGCTATGATGCGGGAATTTACAGTGGGCGAAATAGCAGAAGGCAAAGTGGCCAAGATCTTGGAATTCGGCGCAATCGTAGAGTTTCCTGGAGGCAAATCAGGCATGATCCACATCTCTGAACTGAAGGATGGGTTTGTGAAAAAAGTTGAAGATGTAGTGAAGGTCGGAGATGCGGTTAAAGTAAAAATAATAGGAATGGAGAATGGCCGCACCGCCCTTTCTTTAAAACAGCCTAATTCGCCTCAAAATTAATTCTATTATCCACACTGCCCGATGAGGCCTACTGCCTTGTGGTAATATTAAGTGTATGAACGACTCTACAAATCAATTTGGAGCCGGTGGGGGTTCTGCTCCAGGCGCTCAGGATCAAAGCAAAACGAATCCCATGTCGCCAACTTTCATAAACACCAACGGTGGTGGTTTTCAGCCGCCTCCAGCTACTCCGAGTAATCCGCCTATAGGCAGCAATCCGGCATTTTCTGCACCGTCGCCGCCACCGCCTTCGTTTTCTCCCGCGTCTGGTGTGCTCGGAGTCCCTATGAAAGAGACGGCATCTGTGCCTCCGCCTCCGCCGAAAGAGGTTGACATTAGAACCATGGCTGGCGATCAGGAGGCTTTTAAGATCGGTGGTGGACTAGAGCCAACACCCCTGACTATTACGCCCGCGGGCATTGATGCGGGTGTCAAGAAGATTGATTCGGCCGGAGCTCCAAAAAGAAAAGCGTCAGGCAATAAAAAAGCTCTTTTGATCGGCCTTGGAATCATAGTTTTTCTTGGTGCTGCTGCTGTTGTCGCTAACTTTTTTGTTCTGCCATTTTTTCTGAACGATACTGAAAATATTGTTGGGGAGAACGCGCAGGTTGTTACGCCCGAAGAAGAAGTTGTACCCGATGTTTCACCCACGATCCCTGTCTTTGTCCACGCAAGCTTCTTGAGTGGTCCCGCGGATGCGCAAATGGAAGTCGTAGTCAATGAGATGAGCTTAGTCAGTATCCGAGGGAACCTAACTTCTGCAGCCGCTGGCGCTTTGGTTGCAGGGAACACATTAACAGAATTTAATATTGTGACCGGGGATATGGGGCAGCCGGCTACGTCCGAAGAATTCTTTGGGGCTATGTTACCAGACCTCATTTTAGCGACTCCGCTCGAAGATGATTTTACGGGGTTTCTCTATAGCGACGGGACAAAAGTCTGGTCGGGTTATATTTTTGCTGTGGACCAAACAGCCGAAGATAAGGATTTAATCAAGCAAATTTTGGGAGAAGACTTAGAGGCATCGGGGGCGCTAGGAAATTTGTTCCTGAACGACCCGGGCGCGCCTTCGGCTGCGGCTTTCAGTAACGGCAGCGTGCTTGGGGAACTTGCGGGCGTTCGTTACCTGCCTTATACGGCTGACGGTGCTTCTCTCAACTACGGATGGAAGGGGGACAGACTGGTGATCAGCACATCCTATGCCGGACTCAAAGCCGTAGCTAATTTAGTTGGCGGTTCAGGTATTGCGGATACTGAAGCTGAAGAGACGCCCTAGGGCTTGATTTCTAGGGTGCCCTCGCCTAGACTTGACTTGTTATTTAAAAGTCCGCTGCTAGCGGACTTTTAAAAAGAAAATATGGATCTAAAAACAATTATTCAAACCATTGATCAGATAGCCGATGAAAAGGGGATAAACCCCGAGCGGGTTATTGAAGCTATTGAAAATTCCTTAGCAGCAGCCTACAGGCGTGAGTATCTGGATAAGGGCGCTAATGTCCGGGCTGTCCTGAACAAAAAAACCGGCGAAGTCGCATTCATTAGAGTTAAAGAAGTGGTTGACAATACGACTGTCAGAATGGACATAGATGAAGAAGTGGGGGAAACCGAGGGTTCGGCAGAGGACGAAGAAAAGCTGCCGCGTTTTAATCCCGAACGTCATATTCTTATCGATGATGCCAAGAGAGAGAAAAACGATGCTCAAGTCGGCGATGAGCTCGAGACTATTCTGCCCGCACAAACCGATTTCGGACGTATCGCCGCTCAGAATGCTAAGCAGGTTATTCTTCAGAACTTAAGGGAAGCCGAGAGGGAATCTATTTCAGAAGAATTTAAAGACAAAGAGGGTAAAGTTGTCAGCGGTATTGTGCAGCGCTTTGAGCGTGGGAACGTTTACGTCGATCTTGGGCGGACGACAGGTGTTATGTTCGCTAATGAGTCTATCCCAGGAGAACATTATCGGGTTGGAGAAAGACTGCGCTTTTATATTGTAGCTGTTCAGCGGGAGATAAAAGGCCCCGGGACGGGCATTGTTTTGTCCAGATCGCATCCCAATTTTGTGAGCGAGCTGTTCGCGATGGAAATCCCGGAGATCGCAGACGGCATAGTTGAAATCAAAGCTATTGTGAGAGAACCGGGATCTAGAACTAAAATAGCAGTTAGTTCGAACGTGGAAGAAATAGATCCGGTTGGCAGTTGTGTCGGACAGAGGGGCACCCGCATTATGGCTATTTCCAACGAACTGGGGCAGGAAAAGATTGATGTAGTTGAATGGAACGATGACCCGGAAGAGCTGATTGCCAATGCACTTAGTCCGGCGAAGGTCCGGTCTGTTGAAATTAAGGGAAACAAAGAAGCAAAAGTGCTGGTAGCGGACGATCAGCTGAGCTTAGCTATCGGACGGGGCGGGCAGAACGTGAGGTTAGCCGCTAAACTCACTAATCTTAAGATAGACGTAAGAAGTCAATCTCGGCCGGACGAGAAACTAGCAGGAGGCGTCGCTGATGTGGAAAACGAGGCGCAATCGAAGGCAATCGCTGATGAAGACGTGATCGTAAAGACCAAGACAGAAAATGAAGAGGAGGTATTAGAAAAAACAGAAAACAAAAAGTCCAAAAAAGACGCCGGAGATTAAAAGATAAGAAGACAAGAATCCAATGTCGCCCTTAACATTTTCAATTGAGACAGGATTAGCAGCCATCCTTTACGCGCTTTGGCTGGCCCATAGAATAAATCGTTATCCTGCCGGTAACGAGAGTATGCATGAGGTCGCGCGTGCCATTCAGGTCGGGGCAAAAGCCTATCTTAACCGTCAATATAAAACAGTTGGTATTGTGGCTGTTGTGATAGCGGCGCTTATTTATTACTTCGTCGGTCCTGTGGCCACAGCTGCTTTTTTTGTAGGAGCTTTGGCTTCGGGGTTGGCTGGCTATATCGGGATGAATGTAGCGGTTAGAGCGAACGTGCGCACGGCTGAGGCCGCCCGCCACGGTATTCACAAAGCTTTCAGGGTGGCTTTCGAAGGAGGGTCAGTAACCGGACTGTTGGTAGTCGGTTTGGCTCTATTGTCGGTGGCCGGTTTCTATGCCGTCACCCAGGATATAATGGCCCTTATCGGCCTCGGATTCGGTGGCAGTCTGATATCTGTTTTTGCCAGACTTGGCGGCGGGATATTTACAAAAGGAGCGGATGTAGGCGCCGACCTCGTGGGTAAAGTAGAGGCGGGTATTCCCGAGGACGATCCGCGGAATCCAGCCGTCATCGCTGATAATGTCGGCGATAACGTCGGAGACGACGCCGGTATGGCTGCGGACCTCTTCGAAACCTATGCCGTGTCGGCCATCGCCGCTATGATCTTGGGGCACCTTACATTTCCTTCGACGGAAATGGCTGTTCTGCTGCCTCTTCTTATCGGGGGTATTGCCATTATCGCATCGATTTTAGGCACATTTCTGGTGAGGCTTAGTAAAAAAGAGAAGCCGTCAATTATGGGAGCACTCTATAAGGGGCTGTTTGGCTCCGGTGCCCTGGCACTTATCGGATTTACTTATCTGGTCGGGCGTTACGGAGGATCCTTCGGTACTAGTTTAAACGGAGGCAGCATTTTTGCCTCTCTTCTGATAGGCATTTTAGTGACAATGGCCATCGTTATAATCACGGAATATTACACATCGACTAGATTTCGTCCGGTTCGTTCAATCGCCCAAGCGTCTGAAACCGGCCATGGTACAAACGTAATCACGGGTTTATCAGTCGGTATGGAGTCCACCGCTCTCCCCGTTATCGTTATCGTGGCGGGTATCTTAACTGCCTACTTCTTCGGGGGGCCCTATGGCATAGCTCTGGCC
>JAQULQ010000016.1 GCA_028718505.1 Candidatus Colwelliibacteriota bacterium
GTCATAATCTATGTACGGCGGAGTGAGCCTATATGCCCCCGGCGCTACAAAGTGATTCGGACAAATCATATCTTTAGCTTTCTCCTGTTCATGCATGTTGTGCTTGAAATAGCCCGCTAGTCCGAGAACTAACACGGCAAAAAAGCGGTTGGTAAAAATCCTTCCCCGCCTTACTCCGATTAACACATCGAAATCAGAAGACTCGCGTAGGGTATCGGTCGCTAAGGAGCCCGAGGCCATCACAAAATCGGTGAATGGCACAAAACGAAAAAGGCGAACTCGCTTTAAGAATTTCGCCCACTTCTCTTGAGAGAGACTACTCTTCATCAATGCTGGGCTTCTCCAAAAGCGCCACATCAATATCTATAGACTTACCCGTGAGTTTAGTCACATCCTTATCGATCTTGCGGAACTCCCGGGATGAGGTGTTCCAAGTATTCACCACCGTCCCTATCTGGTCGCCCAATTTGCCGTGATATTCGTTGTATGCCTTCAGGTGTTTGCTCAGCATAACTACATTTTTCAGAACCTCTTTTGTTGATTCCTGGATTTGGTAATCACGGGCGCTTTGGACTAAAGACTGAAGTACAGCATAAAAAGTTGTCGGTGAAACAATGTGGACTTTTTTGTCATTGGCGGCGTAATCCACCAAATCACGGGTGTTTGATTTTATGGCTCCGACCTCATTGTTGAGAAGGTCATAATAAATACCCTCTGCCGGGATAAACATAAAGGCGTACTCGGCTGTTCCTTCATCGGGTCTTATATATTTAGCTGTTTCGTCAATTCTATTCTTTAAGTCTTGCTTGAATACTTTTTCTAGACGTTCCTGCTCGGTCGGGTCAGATTCGCTTACTATACGATTATAGTTTTCGAGGGAGTACTTTGAGTCTACGGGTATTATCTTGTCACCTACGAAGAGAGCAGCATCTACAGTATCTCCGTTCTGAAATCTATATTGCATAGCATACTGCTTGGGGCTGAATGCGTTTTTGAGTAAGACCTCCAGCGAATATTCGCCCAGCATACCTCTCTGTTTGGGATTCTTTAAAATGTTCTGTAAGCTTTCTAACTGTTTAGCTATGTCAACGACCTGCCGCTGACCTTCCCCAACTCTCGTAAGTTCCCTCGTAAGTTCTTTGGTAATTTCCCGTATCAGCTTATCGCTTTCGCTCGATTGGCTTCGTAGCGTGCGGTTCAGCTCGTTCATCTGATTCTGCAATAAAAGAGCCGATTTACTGTCGTCTTTCTGGAACTTCTCGCGCGCCAAAAGAAGCCAGACTACAACACCAATACCGATCAGAATGAGAATGTCTGGGAAAGTCATAACACCCCCATTATACCCCAGCTCTAGCCCTGTTGTTACTCTTTTTGGACAGCAGAAAGACGCCCAAAAAAATGAGCGCTGATAGTGTGGCCGAGGCGAGGCAGAGTGGGCAATAGGCGTGAAGAACGAAAGCCTGTAAATAGATGAGATATATGCTCACCCCAAACCCGAGTGTTACCCATCCCCAAAGGACTCTTAATGTTTTTTGCCTCCCGTTCCTTTTATATAAAAAGGTTGGGACCAGAACCAACAAATAGAAAATAATTCCGAATGCCGCCAAAGGAATACCAAAAATCACTGAATACTTGCTGGTGGTCACTTCATCGCACACTCCAAAACCAAGACTACACACAATACCGCTATTCTGCTGATAATGGGCATAAGTTAAATACAGTGAGTCTGCTAAACCTATAACAGCGAGGATGATAATAAAGATGGTCAGCCAAGTTTTTATATCACGGGGATATCGGCACATAACCTTCCCAATAATATCCTCTCTCTTCACCAGCCCAAAACTCCGGCTGTCGGTGCTTTCAACGGGATTGTCCCCCTCTACCCAATATTCACCCCCATTTCCTGACTTAATTCTTTTTAGAATTAACCGGCCGTTGCGAGGGTCGCGCAGCACAACTGCATCCCCGACCTTCGGTCTATAAAAAATACAAACAGCCCTGCTGACAAACAGCTTAGAACCTGCCGGATAGACCGGCAGCATACTATTACCGGAAGCCACGAACCGCATTACAGCATCGGATAGACTATTTCTTCTTCGATTTTTTGAGGAGATTTAACTCTCTTGGTCTGGACTCCCTTAGTCTCCCAAAAAATCTCGGCGAATTTATTCACCAACTCCAGCAATTCTACTGCCGCCGTTCTGTCGCTCGTTTGCCTTGCTTTGGAGGCCGCCTGCATTATCTGATAAACAAGGCCGTGCAGCTCTGGGTGTTTTTGCAGATGCTCTTCCCTGAAATAATCTCCCCAGATCACCCGAACTTCGTGCTTACATTTCTCGGTATGCTCTTCCTTAACGACCGTATATCTGGTTATATCGTGCGGATTTTGGCCGGCGCCGATCAAGTCCGTCATTCGGATAATGGTCAGAGCGGCTAGTTGGGCGGCGTGCGGGTCATATATTCCGCACGGGATATCACAGTGCGCATAAACTGTCTGCGGTTCCCTGAAAAGCTTAAACATTGTCTTACTCCCTACATTCCCCCTCGTGGGCGACGTTCACCCCCGCTCGGGTAGCATAGCACTCGTTAGAATAAGATTTCTCGTCCGCACCGCAAACGGGGATATAAATATCAGCGCAAACCTCCGGCTGGACGGCATATTTAGTTTGCCCTATATTAAGGGTCTTTCTGATGTTCAGCATTATTGAATCTAGTTTATTGGCATCCAGTCCGGGCATCGGATAGGACTGACTTTCCTGCATGCGTTCTTCTGTGGCCTCGTTTATCTGATTGCCAATGCCGACTGTCTCGTCGCTGGAATCGGCGGCTTGGTTCTCCGGCTGAGCTATTATCTCCTGCCTAACTCTTTCCATTATCTGGTTTAGTACTCCATATCCCGGGCTGCCCCCTTGGGTCATTTCCATTATTCTATTCTGCAGTTGCTCCTCACCGCTATTATTTTTAAACAGCGGACTGACTACGTTTTCCCACCCTTCCTGCAGGGGCTGTATGTAGCCCTTCAGGGTCTCGTATCGGATCGTAAGGTTCTGGAAGAGCTCTTCGTGTCTTTCTGTATTCTCTGCTATTTTCTGTAAAAGCTCGTTCGCCCCTGGGTTATTCGACAAACCTTCCAATTCTCCGAGTTTTTCCTGCAATGCAGTCATGGCCTTCTCATAATTTTTAAAGGCCTTCTCGATTGCCTCCTGGCGGTTCAGTTCGGCTACTTTTTCCAGTTCTTCGCCCTTCTCTGTGGTAATTTTCAGCTCAAACTCAACTTGTTTGATCGGATCGGAGATAAAGAACCTTTGGACTCCCCTGCCCCATTCTTTAAGAAAGTAAAAGGGGTTACCGGGCAGAAGCCCCGGATCTTCGTTCGCTACCTCTTCGGTTATCGTTGCTGTGTCAACTGTTGGCTCTTCCTGGGCTGACACGACAGCCACCACAGATAAAATCATTGAACAAGCAAGCGTAACAACTAAAATGCTTTTCATTGAGTGGACCATACATAATTATATCACACCCACACCGAGTGTTGGCTTTCATAAAAATAAGGGATAATATGGTGGCTGTATATTCCGCAGTAGCTCAATGGCAGAGCGGCTCCCTGTTAAGGAGAAGGTTGCAGGTTCGAGTCCTGCCTGCGGAGCAGACTAATCTTGTGCATCCGACCCGTCCCCGTCCTGAGACAATCAGATTTATTCGAGAAACCAGGTCACTAATCTGTGCGACAATGCCATTGTCGAGCCAGAAGGAATCTCTACATCAAAGTTCGGATCTTCCGTCGTTCCTTTCTCGCAAACAATTCCGATTAATTTACCGAAAGAGTTAACTACGGGACCGCCACTTGCTCCGTGAGTTGAAGCGTTATCAATCCAATACACCGCCCCCTCCACATCAATTGTTTTTCCCGGAAATCCCGGTATATTAACCTTGTTACTGTTAAGTTTTACCCCTTGCGTACTACCAATCATACCGCTCTTCATCATTACTAGTTGCATCAAATATTTAAAAAAGTTCTCTATCTGATCTCTCTGTTTCTCTAATTCGGGGTTATTAAAATTTAACATTTTGTTAAAGTTCAATGGTGGCTTTATCTCGTCTGGGAAACCAGCCATAATCACCTCTTCTCCTTCAACGGCGTTATTATCATCCAACTCCATGAAAGGAAGATTACTTTGTTTTTCTGTTGGTCCCAAAACAGCCAAGTCAATTACCAACGGCTTAGCATATTCGGAGATATTAATATTAAGAGCAATGTTCATTAGCAGGGGTTTATACCCCGTCTTAGGGATATCTCCCATTCCATAAGCAGAGATTTTGGGATCAGAAAGTGTTGGGTATCTTCTTATTACATGATTAGCTGTTAATAGTTCCCCCGTATCTTTAATAACGACCCCAGTTCCAGCACCGACGATTTTGTCGCCGTCAAACAAGACGAGGCGTCGTATTGTTTTCTTGATCTTCTCACAAATCTCTATTTTATCCATGGTGTGCTAAACACTAACCCTTCCTTCTTTGATTAGATTATCAATCTTATTACACGCATAAATGGCTGTGGTGTGATCTCTCCTATTTAATATCTTGGCTATATTCGGGAACGATATTCCCAACTCCTTTCTCAAGAGATATGCGATCATGTGTCTGGGTGTTATCAAACGTCCTTGACGGCTTTGCCCCAGGATCTCTCTCTTAGTAAGTCCGTATTGCCTTGTAACTCTAGTTATAATAGCAACAACTCCCTGGTCCTCAGATCCCCTATAAGAGGTGGGTGTATGCGTGGCGGGCAATGTGCTGGGCTCAAGCTTCTTGAGAGATTGTCCAAGTATTTGATAGACCCTCTGCTTGCTTATACCTAGCTTCTGAGCTACCACCTTTACCGTAATGCCCTTCTTCAAAAGCATTTCTAAGGTAAGTTTTTCCCTCTCGCTTAGTCTTCTAATGTATTCGCTATCTCCCCCCTTTATTAGTTCGCTTTGCACCTCTAACTTCTGTTTGTTTAGGTTAATGGATTGCTCTTCTGTGTCATCTGACATAACTTTAGCCAGACTCTGTACTGTTGAATCTCTCAGCTCAATAACCCTATCCATGGGTTGATTATTTTCCCTTAAGAAAACCTCGATAATTCCCTCTATCACATACACTAAGTAGTAAAAGAGATTTGGCTTCACGGTGTCTAATATGCTGTAGCGAGAGTTTAGGAGAACCATTATTAATCCCTGATCTTTATCTAAATATGCATGTTTTGGGACATCTTCCTCCAGCTCTTGCCAATCAAAGTCGAATTGAAATCTGTGGCCAGCTATATTTATAAATCTAACCTTATTGGGTTTGATTTTTTTAGGATCTCTACCTTTATCAGATTCGAGTGGACCGTCGGTGGTCTCTATTGTTGCGATTTCTTTTTCCCGCCTAGCTTCTTGATCCGATTCGAAACCATTATCGGAGCGCTTCTTACTACCCTGACCGGGCAAGGCTAATTCTTCCAGATCCCTAGTCTTATTTAGGGCCCTCAATATGTTGTCTTTCAATGTCTCTTTCACCTCTTTAGGGAGATCCTGAATCATGCTCTCTTCTCGATGCCTCTTCTGGGCCTTGGATAAAAGGGGGGCAATTACTTTTTGCCACTTTTCAAAAAACTCAGCATATAGGGGGTGGGTCTCTATAAATTCACGCTTGTTATGCGTCACCGGTAGGGCGTTCATATGTAGCTCACCGGCAATCCACATCTTAGAGGGGTGGTATATGTAACCGAGCTTTTCGTGCGCCCTGATCAATCGCTTGTATCGGTAGAGGTTAAAACCACTTTTTTCAATAGATCCTTTCTCGAGAAGTCCAGCCCACCCTCGCACACTTTCTCCATTACTTAAATCAATATTTATATCTTCCCTAGATCCCGAAACGATATCTAACTTATCCGGCCTCACAACTTTACCGTTGACAGAGATTCTCACCTCATGGTTATCGATAAACGGAGAAAACCTCTCGCTCAGGTGCTTCGACACTATATCGGCGACCCTCGGGTATAGTTTTAATTTAAGATTTTCTATCGTTACTCTGGTGCCGTTGCCCTGATTACTATTTAACCCAGCTATTTTTTTAATAGGGAAGTCCCGCCAATCTTTTCTCTTGAGAAACTCCACCTCGTCGAATTCAACAATGTATTTCTCGCCAGAGTTCTTCTTTTTGGTTTCAACAATAAATTTACTACCCATACTCATGCAGGCAGTCTTAAGCCCCAATCCGAATTGTCCCAAGTCCCCCTCTTCTTTATTCGATTTACCCAGAATAATGCTGTTAATGGCCTCTTCCTTATCCATGCCGAGACCATTATCGGTAATTGAAATAACGCCTCTCTCGCGATCGATTTTAATATTTATATCAACGCCCTCCTCTCTGGCGTCGATTGAGTTATCTATCAACTCAGCAAGTGCTTCTGGCAGATTATATCCAGCTCTACCCAACTTCGGATATAGAGACGGGTCTGGTGTAATGTCGGCTTTCTCTACCGATTCAATTAGGTCCCTCATTTTTAAAGCTTAAATTCCTTGCTCTTAGAGAAGTGGAACTTCGCCTTGGATTCTCTAACAGCTTTTTCTATCTCGGAGAATATCTTATTAATTTCTTCTTCTGTATAGTCGTAGACGCTCCGATTAGCACAATTACCTAAAACCTTTAGTCTTTTCAGAACAGTGTTGGTCCTTGTGGTAGCAAGTCGCTTGAATCTTTCTCTTTTACTCTCGTTATTAACCATATAGCGTAAATATAGTCCATATTTATAAAAAGTCAAGCCTCCTGTGAAAATAGCATACTGCCTGCTTGTATGTAGGCGCGTGGGGACTCTATGCCCTCCATGCGGCTATCCTGAATGTTGATCTGTTCGCTTACAGAGACTAGCTACCGCTTCCGATTTAAACGCTAACGATGTTTAGCGGGATTATCCTCGCTATCGTATCCCAAAATCACGTTTTTAAACTCGCATTTAGGGCAAATCCACTCTTTCACGAAGCCGTAGTAAAGAGCCAGTGGAATCCAACAAATTAGCCAAAGACCTCCGGAAAGTAAAAGGATGGCGATGAGGGATAGAAGAAGCTCAATGAGTTGGCTCCTTCCATTCTTCGCCCCGCCTACATAACCACAATTCGGGCATTTTATATGTTTTACTTTCTTCAGTCTCTCTGCCCGGGCTTTTGCGTCCGATTTACTAATTGAATGGACGAGTACTAATGCACTTATCACTGCGAGGACGAAGATTACAAGGGTTATAATAATCGTGATATCCATACTCTCATTTTTTATCGTTTATAGGATTATAACAGGACAGATAACGAGATGCACCCAACGACTTATGGCTACAAACTACCCACATAAAACCGTCCTATTCTGCAGCTCCATCTTGCTCTTCAGACAGTCCAGCAACGCCCTTTTGTCCTCCTTCGTTCCTTCCGCCAATATGTATTTCGCGTAACTTCTGATATCAGCCTCGATCGGTCGCTTATCAAACTCCGTTTCCCGACCTAAGACTCCGTAGCTGAACTTCCTATATCGCGCCACCTCTCTCTGAATTTTCTCCATCGCCCCAATCTCATCAATATCAATCTTGTCTATAAGATGAAGTAGCTGTTTGAGTAATTCTTCTTCACGAATCGCCCCTTCCTTACAGTTTCTATCCTTTCCCCTACTGCAGTGGTAATAGACATACCGATGAATAGTCCCATTCTTCTGCTTTTTAAATTTCTCCTCGGCACATATGCCCGATCCGCACGACCCGCAATACAACAGCCTGGTGAAGGCAAAATCGTTTGTCCCGGGGTGTCTCCTCGGCGGAGCCTGCAGATTAGCCTGCGCTTTTAGATAGAGTTCTTTAGTGATGATGGGGTCATGTTGCCCCTCATACCAAACACCGCCTCCTGCTGGATATTCAAACGCTCCGTAGTAGTAGGTGTCTTTAAGAATCTTATAGATTAGGCTGAGCGCCAGACGTTTGTTGTTCTTTGTTCTGAAGTCCTTCTCCCATACCAGCCAATCATAAATTCTCCGGCCACTCCAATCCTCGTAAGCTACTTTCTCAAACATCTCTTTGACAATCGGTGCGCGCTCAGAATCAAGCAAAACCCTTTTACTCCCCTTATCTGCATACTTGTCGTGAACGTACCCTACCGGCGACACCCCCGGCCGCCAACCCTGAGCACACTTAGCCCGCAGTCCCCGCTTCACGTTTTCTCCTTTATGATCGTTCTCCAGCTTCGCTTGGCTGCAGAGAATCATCAACAGAAACTTCTCGTTCGGAGAGTTGGTAAACCGTTGGCCGTGAGTCCTTATATCCGCCAACAATCCCTGATCCATCAAATCCACGATCCTACCCAGATCCCCGGCATTACGACTAATCCTCGAAGGGTCCCAGGCGATCAGCCCGTTAAACTTGCCTCCCCGGATATCATCAACTACCGATTGAAAGACTGGCCTCTGCCCCGACTCTTTGGCTGAGTGAGACTCCCGACGAACCTCCGCTATCTCCAGGCCCTCCCGCTGAGCCGCCTCCGTCATCTCTTTTATCTGAGAATCGATGGAAAGGGCCTGTAGCTCGTCCTGTTCACAGGACTTCCTGGCATAGAGGCAGTAGCGCACTGGGGCTACCGCCTGAATCACCGCTATTGCCGCAACCCCTTGAGCATCCTCGTTCATACCCTAAGAGATGACGTACTTCCGCCAGGGAGTCCAGACGCTCCGAGTTGGTAACTCGGCCGAGTATAATCACCGGCCCACCGACGCGGTGGGGTTTTCTTCATCACCTTCTTTGTCCGGATCGACGATAACCATAGGGACTCCTCCTGTAAACTTCGTGTTTCGGCCGGCGTCTCCTATCCTGATCTGAACAGGCTTCTTATACCGAGGACAATTATGTTTGAGCTGGAATTCAGCCGCTCTCAGGTTACCCTTACGCATCTGACTGAACACCACGCTCTCCGCTAAATCATTACCAGCCTCACGTCCGAGCTCGAGAGCCCGATCGGCCATCTCAGCAAACGCCCAGCTTTTTCTCCTGCGAGCATAGTAGGTATTCCTGCCGATCCCCGTTCTCTTGGCGGCAATGGAGACGTTGGGCATCTCCTCAAGCACTTCCAGAAACTTTTTCCATTCATCGCGCGTTATCATGGATCTTTACCGCTTTCTCTCCGGTCAGCACCTCCCACCTTTTCTTAATGACCTGCGCGTAAACGTGAGATTTCTCCATCATGAAGCAACGCCGACCAAGTTTGTGGGCTGCTATCAAAGTAGAACCACTACCACCAAAGGGATCGAGAACGAGGTCGCCTCTTTGAGTTAGGACTTTGATGTAGGGAATGAGTAACTCCAGAGGTTTTGTCCCGAAGATTATGCCCTGTCCGGAGCTTTTCTCGTCGGCTGCGACGTGTTCGATGAAGTCAGTGGGGCAAATTCTCTTCCCCGTTTCGTATCCCTCCCAATGAGGTTTACCGGAAGTGGCAAACACGGCGTTTTCGTACTCTTCCTGAAAGAGAGGCGCTTCTTCGGGTTCGAGATTGAGCTCTACCCCTCCCTTGGTTCCCACAAGTGCAATGTCGTGTTTGTTGAAGAACTTGTGCTTGGCCGCGAACCCCTGCACTCTGTTCGGCACATGCCAGACGATGGTGTTGCGGTACCGCCAGTGTTTTTCGAGTTCGTTCCAGATAGTGCGAAGATTCTTGGGGTTCTCGAAAACGATGATCGAGAAGTCTTCCTTTTGAACCTTGGCGACCGCACCCATCCAAAGCTCGGTAAAGTTATCCGGCAGAGACTCTGTTTCGAGGTATCTCCTATCTCTTTTAAGACCGAAGCCTTCCGTTGCCTTACCTCTTTTCTTCTTGCCGCGGAGATAGTCCAAGAGATATGGCGGATCCGTAAAGCAAAGATCTGCCCTCTCGTCTCCCACGAGCTTTAGTACGTCGGCCTCAACGGTACTATCACCACACATAAGCCGCGAGTCTCTGAGCTGGTAGACGT
>JAQULQ010000017.1 GCA_028718505.1 Candidatus Colwelliibacteriota bacterium
TCAAAAAGTGGCTGTTATATCTGATAGTCTTCTTGGCGAGCATCACGGTGGTAGTAGACCTTATTACTTTGGTTCGCTATTTCGTGGAGGGCGAGATAACAACCCGTTTTCTGCTGAAGGTGGGCGCAACACTGGCGGTCGCCTTGCTTATCGGCCTCTATTATCTGCATGAGCTGAAAGATACAGAGAAAAGAAAAACGATGCGCATCACGTGCCTGACCCTGGCGGTGGTATTCGCGCTGTCAGCCATAGTGGCGGCGTTCATGATAATCGGCTCGCCGGCTGAACAGAGAGTTCTGCGCCTTGATCAAAGACGGATAGAAGACCTGCAGTCTATTCAGTCGCAGATAGTGTCGTATTGGCAGAGCAAGGAAGTTCTGCCGGCTACATTTGAAGATCTCAAAGATCCTCTGCTTGGCTACTCCATCCCGAAAGACCCGGAGTTTGAGGACGGCAAGGTCTATGAGTACAAAGTGCTCGGAGATCTGTCCTTTGAGCTTTGCGCTACTTTTGCTAAACCGCTGCCCGAGGGCTGGGTGGAAAGTTACGGCGAAGGCGCTATGCCGATGGCGGTGGAAAAAGATATGGCTGCATCATATCCCTATTATCCGTGGCCGGGCGGTACGAATGAGTCGTGGCAGCACGAAGCCGGCCGCGCCTGTTTTGAAAGAACCATTGATACGGATATTATCCGGCCATATTCGGACGAGATCTAAAAAGTTTTAGCGTCATTATCGCACTGATGATATGAAGAAGGCCGTATTTTCCATCTTAGTTTCAGCCCTTGCGATCGGGCTTCTGGGCGGATTGAGCTACTTCTGGCTTGATTCTATCAAGGACAAGGGTGCGGAGTCGGATGTGACGGGCATTACTAATTTTGAAGAGTGCGAAGCGGCCGGCTACCCGGTTATGGAGAGCTACCCGCGCCAGTGCCGGGCAGGGGATCAAACCTTTGTTGAAGTTATTCAGGGAGAAAGTCCGAACCTGACTTCCAAAACATGGGCGTGGATGGGAACGCAGACGGACACCGGGAAAATGATAAAGCCGGCGCAGGCGGGCGCTTTCACAGTTTCATTCAGTGATGACGGCCGGGTGTCCTTAAAAACTGACTGTAATTCAATGGGCGGAGGTTATACGGCAGAGAGTGATAAGATCACATTCAATGAAATAATTTCTACTATGATGTACTGCGAGAATTCTCAAGAGAATGAGTTCTCGGTTTTTTTGCACGAAACGCCTTCATACCGCCTGACCGAAGCCGGCGAACTAATTTTGGAAATGGAGTCGGGGACGATGTATCTCCAATAGGAATATAAAAAAGCGAAACCCCGAGCGGAGTTTCGCTCGGGGCGTTAGGGTAACCACGCTGGGTTCCGTTGTCGTTCTCTCATGTGTAGAGAGTGATCAGCATCCGCCCTCCTAGTGACTCCGCTTCATTCCTTCAGAAGTAGCGAAGAAGAAGACGGCGTTCAGAGCTGCGATGCCGAGGCAGATCCAGCCGTAAGTGACCAGCCGAGTCTGGCTGAATGGCCAGCAGGTGAACAGAACGCCAGCCCACAAAGCCGTTGCCAGCGCTGCATAGCGGGCGCTGCCCCATATGTCAAGACCCAGACGCTGGTCCAGCTTGGCTCCGAAGCGGACGTGCACGATCACGGATGCCACAAGCCCCAGAAATGTTCCCAGAACGAGCAGCAACCACCAGAAATCGCGCCAGAGCCCCACGACCAGGGCTGTTATTGGTCCGCCGACGAACACGATCCAGGCGATGATCTCCCAGAATGCGATCCAGATCCTCATCGAGAGTTTTTCAGCAACCACTTCATACCTCCACTCAGATGTCAGAGAACTGTATTTCTAATTATACGCGCCATCACCCCCTAAAAACAAAACGACCCCGTGCTTCGAGGGCAGACGCGGGGTCGTTTGCCGTCGGAGACGGGATCAGGAAACGGATCGGATGGTACTGACGAAGTCCCTCAGTCTCGGCGGGCCTTCGTGGCAAACGACGACCCCCGTGAGCGTATCGGTGACGAAGTGAGTGAGGGGCAAAGTGCCAGCCTTGTTGGCTGCGTCGATGTACTGCCCGACGGTGACTTCCTCCCACTCCTCGCCCGGAACTCTTAGCCAGTAGTGTGCTACTTGTGTTTTCTTCGGCACCTCATTCCTCCTCTTCCTCAGGGATTAGGGAGATGGCTTTCCGCACTTCTTCCACAATGATGTCCCATCGTCTGGTTCGCGGTCCGAGTTTCTTGCTCCAGCCCTCGTTCCAGTGCCGAGCGAAGCAGATCCTTGCCCCACCGAAGTTCAGCAGATTGTCGACGTTGTCGTCAATGAGTACAACACCCCTCATCAGCGATTTGTCGAACAGCATGACGATGTCCTTCGTAGGGAAGGAAAGGGGTGGCCTGACCAGGAAACGCAGCTTGCTGTCGCTGTGTCCGATAGTGGGAGTGCTAAGCGCTACCACCCGGGCGAATTCCCTCATCTCCTGGATAGCCTCTACCACCCCCGCGTCGGGCTGCATGTCGTCGTAGAGTGTGGGGTTAGTCCACATCTCCTCGAGCATGATGGCGTGTTTTAGAGGAAGGCAGTCCCGATAGTTGAATGTCGTCACATCCGCAAGCTTGTAGCGGGTTCCGACGGCTGCATTCAGCCTCTCGAGAAAGCCAGCTGTCGGATTGACCATAACGGCATCGACGTCTATGTAAACAACATTTCGGCCGTCCATTGTGTGCCTCCAAGTTGTCAGCGAACTGTTGGCCTAAGGTTGCAATATTATGAAATGGGTGTCAAACAAAAACTTGCCAAAACATGAAGAGCGTGGCATCATCCTGCTTGTGACGGAGCATCCGCAACCCCATCTATGAAAAAAGTTAACGGAAAGCTTAGACAGCACGAATATTGGGAGAAGCAGATAAATTTAAAATACCGCCAGATATTTCTGCAAACAGTAACGATCATTCTGGTTCTTGTGAGCATCGCCATCAACGTCTGGCTATCCAAATAAAGTTTTCCCTAGAGGATGTGCAAGACTTCGTAGAGTCCGCCGAGGACAAAGGCGGTTATTAATAGTTTGTCGATGAGACTAAGCTTACCCTCCAACTTGCCGTTCATTAGAACTACCAGCACACATTCGGTTGCCAGGAAAAGCGAACCACCGATACTGACGAGAGTCGTGAAGTTTTGGGCGCCGCCCCAATAAAGAAGCATGGGGATAAAAACAACCATTACCAATGCCAGCCAACTAGGCAGGTGCAGGTCATGTACGATCACGTCTTTTATCTCCGTGCCGATCACAAGATACGAAGTCCAGATAGCCAAAATACCGAGTATGCCCACGACCGACATTACCCAGCCTGGAACGAACAGGCCGGAAACCGCGTCTTCGCTAATGCCGGCGGGGGAAAGAGAGCTGATGGCTACGGCGAAGAACAGAAAAAGAACAGCTGGCAGAATAGTGCCCCAGACGATGGGCCTTTTTGCCTTTTCCCAGCCTATCTTTCTGTTTTCAAAATAGTCCTCTAAAGGGGCAATAGCCGGCCGGCTGTGCAAAGCGAAAAGCACTATACCGTAGGGGATAAGGAGTCCTAGCGACTGGCTGGGCAGAAAGGGAACGGAAGAAACATCCTGCAGACCGAGAGCTAGTAGGAAAACGATGATCATACCCATAGCGATGTATATTATGAAATCGAGCCCAGCTAATTTTTTCAGAGAGATGGCAATAGCCAGCGAGCCGATGACCCAGAAAATTATGTTCGGCAGGTAACTCTCCGTTCCGACGATCAGATTCCAGAAACTGCCCGCTAGGATGATGTAGATGGTCAGACCGAGCAATAAGCCGAAGACGACAGCAAATATACCCGCCCAAAAACCCGCCTTGCCGAGATGATCCTGGGCGAAACTCGCGAACCGGTAATCTCCAGACTTGCGGGAAATGATATTCGCGTAGCTCATATTTATTTTGATAGCGATCAGGGAGAACAGAGCAAGATAAATAACTCCTGCTAAAAAACCGCTGCGGGCAAAGGCATAAGGGATAGCGAACATACCCGCTCCAACCGTTAAAGAGCCGACCAATCCGGCCGGCAAAATGAATTCTCTATACCAACGGCGCAGCGTATTCACACAGAATATTATAACGCACCTGCCCCGTCGAAGCTTTATGCGTGGCCAAACCTACCCCCCGTAGCCTTGGCGAAGGAGGGGAAAATGAAACGGGCCCGCACCGGTCGGCGACGCGGAGCGGGTTAACCGTTTCGTGTCGCCGGCGGGCGGGCCTTGGTTAGGACGGGTACCATCCGCCACACTATTTCGCCGTCGGCGTTAGTTTCTCTGCGAGGCACAAGGGCCTGCAGAGAGTCGCGCTGAGCCGTCAGCTCGCGGACGCGCCGATCTAAGTACGAGGCTTCCCGATCTCGTTCCTTGAGAAGCCGAAGGGGAAGCTGGTCGCAATCTGGACAGGCGACATACGTTGGCGGATGACGGTGAAAACGGACAGTCGGGTCTGGAAGTATGGGACAGGTGCACTTTTCCACCTCTCCCCAGTCTCCGCAGGTTCGGCAGATCATGCGCTTTCCTTAGGCGGAGGGGGAGCACCCTTCTCGCTGGTGCGAAGCCACCTCAGATAGAAGAGAGGGTACTTTGCTAGTCCCTTAGCAACGACTCCGCGTTCCCAATCGAGAGCTGCGCGTTCTTCGTCATCGTCGGAGATGTCGGGAACCATCCTCTCTGCGATTACTTCAGTGCACTCCAGCTTCTCCTTCCATTCAAGAAACTTACGTTCTTGATCTAGCGCTTCCCAGCGCCGATTTTGGTGAACGCTATAGAGAAGGGTGGAGCCAATGCCGCTCGTGAAAACGCCGCCGATGACCCAACAGCCCCCTGCGATCTGGTTGTCATTCGAGCCCAGGAGGATGGCAATAGCCGTGCCCCCCAAAACGAGAATGAGAGCGACCAGCCTTTGGAACCAATAGGGCAACCGGCGCCAGAGACGGATAAGCATGTTGGAACTCCTTCCGTGAATGTTCGGATGTAAAGATGCAGTAAGGTCTCTATACAATAGAAAAGAGGAGGCGTCAAAAACGCTTGCAAAAAAAACGAGGATATGGCATATTCAAAACGCCAGCAGGTACTGTTCCGGAGGGGAGGAAGGTAGGGCTGCTGGACAGCTCTTTGGAGGGGGTTCCGCCTCTCCATGTTGGGAGACTCGTGTCTCCCAGGCCGACAGTGTTCGGCCGAACCCAGGAGGGGGTGCTCGGTCGGAGAACGACCACGTTCGATTGAACGACCGGGCACCCTCCTCCGCTCCATCACAGAGAGACCGTCCGGGTCTTTTTTGCTATATAATTGGGACATATGGAACAGGAAGAGTTTGAACAATTGGCGGGAGAGCAGAAACTTGGAGAGATTTATAGATCTGTTGAGCAGACGCGTAAGTATTTAAAGTGGACGTTCATAGCTACTCTTATTTTCTTTGTTCTACCCCTGCTCGGTTTGGGATTTATCCTGCCTAGATTTATCGACATGATTACCGGTATGAGTTTGGGACTTTTCTAAGAACAGAAAGCCCGCCTAGCTGGTTCGCAGAAGCGTCAATATCAATTCCCCCAGAACGCAAAAGACCCGCCTGGCCGGAGAGTCTTCTGCAGCTAGACGGGTCTTGTTTAGGACGGGATGTTACCCGCTGATAGCGAGCCGTTCGGCCCGCTCTTCGGGATCCATCTTGAGCCATCCTTCGGCCTGCTCAAAGGCAGACCTGTGTCCCCAGCCGATGGGGTAGTACCCCAGGTTTGGGGGCCAGCGGACATCACGCATGTAGACGATGACGATCTCGAGGCCGATCTTGGCCGGCTCGATCAGTTCGTCATCGGATGTGAACTCCCTCCTCGGAGTCCACGGGTAGATCCTGTTGTCTTCGTGATTCCAGATGAAGTCGAAGACCATGTTGAGGGGAACAGAAACCAGAGGTTCCCTTCGCGAGCCCTCGACTTCGATCTCGGCTTCGATGGATCCTTCTCCGGTGTAGTCAATGTGCACGGCCCTTGCGGGTCGATACGAGTACTCCCTTTCCTCCATAAGAGTCCTTTCTCGCGCCGTCATTATGTCAATATTTAGGCGCTTCTGTCAATAGAAAGACTTTTTGGTATAATAAAAAGGAATTTGTTTTATTCATGATAGATACAACAGAACCCAGAAATTTAGAGGAAGAGCTTCCGGAAGAGTCAACGGCGGAGACAAAAGAACAGCCGCCCAAATATGAGGTGTCAGCCGAGCTTCTTGATGAAGAAAAATGGATAGTCGGTCAGTGGGAAGGGCGCCGGCGCAAGATGCCGCTGCGTGAGATCGATGACCTAGAAAGACTGCGCAGAATAGATAAGCACATAGAAGGTAGGGGCGGGTCGGCAAGCGAGAGGAGCAGATTAGCAGAGGCGACCGTTGGTTTAGTGGCACCATTTTGGCTGGGCGCCTTAGAAGAGGTTCCAATACCAATAGGGACAGCGCCCACGGAGGAGTTTGATGATCGTGTTAGCGGTGTGGACAACATCAGGGAGGTTCTCCGTATTGATGAAGAGGGGAAACCATATGTAATCAGGTGGTGTGAGGATGTGACCAGAGTCCATCCGGATAGCGGCAGCAGCTTCAGTAATCATCCGGACAAACTGCGGGGGAAAGTAGCCAAAACAAGACAATACATAGAAAGTCCAATGCCCGAGTACCCCGGTGTAGATGCCGGCCGCATAAAGTATATGTATTCTCCCGTTGACGATCATTTTAAAGGCTTGCTTAAGGCTAAGGTTGGCCCGGTGACGACTATGCCGAGAATAGTCATATCTTTCCCGGACCGCCTCATTACTAATTTGGCTCTTTCGTATCATCGAAGCCAATATCGAGATCCGGATCCGAAAAGAGAAAAAAAGGTCAGGACAGAGGCAATAGCTCGTTTGGAAGATCATCCGGCCAAAGCGATGTATCTGTCCCAGATATTAATAGCCCTGGAGGCACAAATAGCTATCCTGGAACGCAGACAGAAGACTGCTTCTTCAGCTGAGACTGCTGACCAGTTCGGACAGGCACTCTGGAGAGCGGAACAGGTGGCTGGATATATCCGCCCCCTTCTGGCGGGAGCAAAAGAGGCGACCGGCAATGAATGGCTGGAAGAGGCTTACAATCAGGAATTCGGTCGGTTTCAGCAAAAGGAAAATGGAACGACTTAAAAAAGAAGCTCCAAATCCGAAAGACCGGCGGTTAGACAACATTGAGAAGAAGGAGTTATTTGCCAAAGATCGCCATCCTAAGTCCGCCAACTATTACAAAGAGGAGTGGCACTTTATTAAAAAGAAGGGGGCGCGAGAGAACATTGCTTATCAGCTCCAGTACTTGGAGTTTATGGTGAATCTTTACAACGACTATCAGTTTTATCTGACGATCGAATCTCTGCTCTGCAAGAGCCTGATGGTTTCTATCGCGTCGGTCATCGAGGCCGCTTTAACAGCTGTGCTTGAAGAGGGATACAAACCAATCACAGCTGGCACGAATTTGGATAGGAATTTTAAGAGCATGGTAGAACTGGCCTACGCCAAGGGGCTGATCGGGCGTAATACGAAATACAAGCTACAGGGCTTGCGCCGCACCCGCAATTCTATTCATCTTTCATCCATCGAATATCAAGAACATACTGCCTATGAGCCGGAAGACGTAAATAAACACCTGGACCTTCTGGATATTTTCCGGGAGGAATTAAGAGAATCGTTGGGATAATTTAAAGAAAAAAATGCAGAGGGGTATCGCCACATTTACTTTGGATTACGGGAAATGCCCCCGCTGGCTTTTCGACCGCATGGTCAAACTGGGACGAGAGATGGTGCACGCCATTATCGCCGAGGAGGGGCCGGACGAGTTCGTGAAGCGTATCGCCGACCCGGTCTGGTTCCAGTCTTTGGGTACGGTGCTGGCTTTTGATTGGAACGCCTCCGGCCTGACTACTATTCTGACAGCCGCCCTCAAGGAAGCTATTCGCGGAGAAGAGCAGGATTTAGGTCTGTATATCTGCGGAGGAAAAGGTAAGACTTCACGCAAGACGCCGACGGAAATAACCGAATGGAGCGGGAGAGCCAATCTCGCGCCCGAGGACTCGAAAGCTTTGGTTTATACGTCCAAGATGGCGGCTAAAGTGGATTCGTCTCTCATTCAGGATGGTTTTCAGATCTATCACCACAGTTTCTTTTTTACAAAGAATGGCGTCTGGACGGTGGTTCAGCAGGGAATGAACGCGGCTAACGTGACAGCTCGCCGGTATCACTGGCATTCCAAGAATGTTAGGGACTTGATACAAGAACCGCACACGGGTATCGCTAGCCAAACCCGTCTGCCCGAGGTTTTAAACCTGACCGCCCAACAAAGCGCTCAGACGCGCCAAATAAGTCAGGAGCTGATAGCCCAAAGTTATAAGACGCTTATGAAAGATATCCAGCTTCTGCGGAGAAACTCGGGTAATCTTTCGCAGATGGCGAGCTTTAAACACGGCCAACAGCGTCTCACCCTGCTAAATCTTGAGAATAAAGAGTTCGATTATCATCCGGTGCTGGAAGAGGATTTTTCTAAGAGCCAGTATCTGGAAAAAATACTTTGGAAGCTTTGCGATGAACAGCCGGAGTCTTATGAAAAACTGCTGGCAACGGAAGGGGTGGGGCCGAAAACCATTCGGGCACTGGCGTTGGTAAGTGAAGTAATTTACGGAGCCGATCCGTCATATGAAGACCCGGCGCGCTATTCATTTGCGCACGGCGGCAAGGATGAGACGCCCTATCCGGTGGACAGGAAGACGTACGATGAGAGCATTTCGCATATCAAGAGGTACGCAGAGAAACTCAAGGCTCGCCCCATACATTCTCCAGAAGATGAAATAGGGTAGAATAAAGGTAATGGGGAGAATGTTAATCCTTTTAGTGGGGGCAGTACTGATCTTTGTTCTCGTGTTTGTGGCTTTCAGAAGGTCCTCCGGCGGGGGAGAGGAGGACGAAGATAATAAGTTAAGCGGGCTTATGAAAATTGAAAGCGATGTTTTCGAAGCAAGGGGTTTAATACCGGCAAAGTTTACGTGTGACGGAGAGAACATCTCTCCGGCCTTGACGTTCAATGAAGCGCCCGAGAATACCCAGAGCCTTGTTCTGATAGTAGAGGACCCGGATGTGCCGAAATCTATTCGTCCCGATGGTATGTGGACACACTGGCTTGTCTGGAATATGCCGGCAGAAACAGCGGGGATAGCAGAGGACGGTATCCCCGATGGCATAGTGGGAAGGAACTCCAACGGAGCCCGGAAGTATGGGGGGCCCTGTCCGCCGGATAAGGAGCACAGATATTTCTTTAAGCTTTTTGCTTTAGATACGATGCTTGATCTAAATTCTGGTTCGGCGAGTAAAGCTGATTTAGAGAAAGCAATGGAGGGACACATCCTGGCGGAAGCGCAATTGATGGGACGCTACGCCCGCAAGTGAGGAGATGAACAGAGAACTAGTTTTCTGTTCATTCCGAACGCCGCGGGTGGCGCGGAGCGCTATGGCCGCCCTCGCTAAAGGTCGTTAAGTAAAAAACATTATGAAAAGAAATAATTTCTTCGCGTTGACTGGCCTGATATTCTCCGCAATTTTTGTAATCCACGGACTGCGGATAATTAACGGCTGGCAATTCAGTCTGGGGAGTTGGGAAGCACCAATAGTAGCCAGCTGGGTTTGTCTGCTGATATCCGGCTGGTTGGCTTGGACCGCCTACAGTTTTCTTAGGAACAAATAAAACGCCCGAACGTCGCC
>JAQULQ010000018.1 GCA_028718505.1 Candidatus Colwelliibacteriota bacterium
TATTGGGCAACCCGGTACCGGCAAGACAGCGCGCTTCAAGGCGATGATTAAACAAGATAGTGAAGCTGGTAAAGGAGTGGCGACTTTAGACCCGCACGGCGAGCTGGCCGAATACGTGCTCAAGATAGTGCCCGAGAATAGGAAACAAGATATTGTCTGGTTTGATCCAGGCGATCTTTCGCGGCCATTTTCCCAAATCCACAAATAAATCCGCGGATTTGGCTAAAATGTTGCGGGGGTGGGAGTTGAACCCACTACCTTGAGGTTATGAGCCTCACGTGCAACCGTTACACTTCCCCGCGATATATCTCCCACAAAATGCGGGAGTCCAGTAGCTAATTCTATAGATTATTAGGCTCGCGTCAAAAACTCGGGTTTTTACCTCACTATTCCACCGAACACAGACGCGGTTTTTTCTTCAAGAGTTTTGTGGATCTCGTCTATCTCATCGTGGGTGAGAGTCCTATCAACACTGCGGTAAGTTATGCGATAGGCATAGCTTAACTTATCTTTGCCGAATTTAGCCTCGTTCTCATATCTGTCGATCAACTCAACCGTTTCGACAAGATTACCGGCAAGATCGCGCACTAGGTCAAAATAGTCATTCGGTACGAATTTATTGTCGACAATAAAGGAAATGTCCCGAATGATGGGAGGGAACTTACTAACTTCAACAAAAGGCCTGCCGAGCGCCAGCTGGTTCTTAACGCGTTCGTCATCCGACCAGAGCAGTCTGATATCAGGCAAATCCATGCTGATGATCGCCAGCCGCTCTAAACCGAAGCCGTAAGCCCAGCCGTTGTAGCCCGTAACACCCATGTTTGCGAGCACCTCTTTCCGGGGCATCCCTCCGCCCAGCACTTCAACCCATTTGCCGCTCACTTGTATCTCAACTTCGAGCGATGGATCTGTATATGGGAAAACATCTTCGTTGAAGCGATAAACCGTATTCGGACCAAAGGCGGTTTTAACGATTTCAGAGAGAACATTTTTCAGGTCATCAAGCTGGAGTATCCCTTTCGTGTCCGGCTGGATATACCAGCCGCCCATCTGGTGGAAGATATTCATATGGTGGCGATCTATCTCATCTTTGCGGTAGACCTTGCCGTAGCAGAGAGTACCCATGCTCTCATAGTTTACTACGCGGGCTTTGATCTCCGGCAGATTTAGGTAGTAGTACCAAAAAACAGTATCGTGCGTCCGCAGTATGTTTTTCTCATCTACATAATACGTATCCGATTTGCTGCGGTTTGGATGATCCGGAGCAAAATTGAAAAGGTCAAAGCTGACACTCGCCGGGACGATTTCGGGGATATTAATAATGTCAAAGTCCTTTTGTATGGGAACTTTTTTGATGCGCTCAACCAATTCGTGGATGGGGCTTCCGGGGGTTCTTGATAAGTCAGGAAGCGCGAGGTATTTTTTCATTCGTAGCGCTTCGGTATCACCACGCTGCTTCAGCTTTGCCAGCAGTTTTTTCTCATCATCGCGAGGTATAACAATATCCATATAGTCGCCAGTTTACGGGATGTAGACTCTTATTTCAAGGCAAGGAACGAAAGTTTTTACGGTTGCCCGCAGTCAATATGAGGGCATTCTCCGGTGTTCTATTTACATAACGTCCTTTGGGATGGATTCTGGCTTGAACACTAAGGTTTTGTGCGGTAAAAGCGCTTGTTCTGCTATATCAAAAGGGGTATAATTTAAGCACCCAGAATTGGGCTCAAT
This sequence comes from Candidatus Colwelliibacteriota bacterium, assembly GCA_028718505.1. GTDB lineage: Bacteria > Patescibacteriota > Minisyncoccia > UBA6257 > Colwellbacteraceae > 1-14-0-10-42-22. The sequence continues at coordinate 1,729 of JAQULQ010000018.1, forward strand.
TTTTTGTTAGAGATATCAAAAAATGGCAAACGCGAAGACCCCGGGCAATAACTATACAGCTAAAGACATCCAAGTTCTCCAGGGGCTTGACCCGGTCAGGAAGAGACCCGGGATGTATGTTGGCTCGACGGAAAGTCGGGGGTTACACCATATTCTTTGGGAAGTTTTTGATAACTCCATCGATGAGGTAATGGGAGGTTATGCCAACAGTATTTTTGTAAAGCTCAATAAAGACGGGAGTGTAATGGTCAGAGATAATGGCCGGGGCATTCCGGTTGATATCCACAAACAGACTAAAAAGTCTGCCCTCGAAACCGTCATGACGACCCTACATGCCGGAGGAAAATTCGGCGGAGAGGCATACAAAGTATCCGGTGGTTTACATGGAGTGGGTGTCTCGGTGGTGAATGCCCTCTCAAAATATATGAAGGCCGAAGTGTATAAAGACGGCGATCTTTATGTGCAGGAATATGAAAGAGGTAAGCCAAAAGCGAAAGTTAAAAAGATCGGTAAGGGCAGTCCAGATGGAACATGTATCACTTTCATCCCGGACGATCAAGTCTTTTCAGTGACTGAATATGACCGCAAGCAAGTAATAGATAAGTTTAGACAAAGGGCCTATTTAACCAAGGGAGTAAAAGTTATTTTTATCGATGAGCGTGAGGACAGCCCTTTTTATTACGGTTTCCAGTTCGACGGCGGTCTGAAGTCTTTTATTGATTATCTCAATGAAGACGGCGCAAAACCGGTCCACAACAATATTTTTTATATTCACAAAGAGCAGGACGGCATAGATGTTGAAGCAGCACTGAATTATGTAGATGGCATTGAAACGACCGAGTTAGCGTTTGCAAATGGAATAAATAATATCGATGGAGGAATGCACCTCACGGGTTTTCGGAGCGCTCTCACAAAAAGTATCAATGACTATGCAAAGATCAACAATCTTCTGAAGAAAGGAGAGGAGAATCTGACCGGTGAGGATGTACGTGAGGGTCTGACAGCCGTGATCTCAGTGAAATTAAGAGACCCGCAGTTCGAAGGGCAGACCAAGGGCAGGCTGGGAAATGCCGAGGCCAGAACGGCAGTAGAATCAGTTGTGTCACAAGCGCTGAAGGATTTCCTTGAACTGAATCCGAACGATGCAAAAGCAATGGTGGCTAAAGCGAATTTGGCCGCTAAAGCCCGTTTAGCCGCCAAGGCAGCCAAAGACACGGTGTTAAGGAAGGGTGTTTTGGATGGTTTAACTTTGCCGGGTAAATTAGCCGACTGTCTGCCCAGCACTAAGGTGGAAGATGCCGAACTTTTTTTGGTGGAGGGCGATTCAGCTGGCGGCAGTGCTAAATCTGCCAGAGACAGGCGTACCCAAGCCATCCTGCCATTGAGAGGAAAGATCTTGAATGCAGAGAAACACAGGATAGACAAAATATTGGCTAACAAAGAAATGATCTCATTAGTGGTGGCGATGGGAACGGCCATCTCTGAGGAGTTTGATATTTCGAAACTGCGGTATGGGAAAATTATTATTATGACAGATGCTGATGTAGACGGTGCGCACATCCGGACATTGATCCTGACCCTTTTTTTCAGATATTTCCCGAAGCTGATAGAGGAGAGACACCTTTATATAGCAGAACCCCCGCTCTATAAAATCACAAAAGGAAAAGTATCTGAATATGCTCATTCCGACGATGAGCGAGATAAAAAAATCAAAAGCATGGAGGGGGTCGGCAACGTTTCTGTCCAGCGCTACAAAGGTCTGGGAGAAATGAATCCAGATCAACTCTGGGATACAACGATGGATCCAGCCCAGCGGTCTATGCGGGTTGTTACCATAGAAGACGCTAAGGAAGCAGACCGCATGTTTGATATTCTAATGGGGAGCGAGGTAGATGCCCGTAAGCACTTTATCCAAGTACACGCTGATTCAGTTAAAAATCTGGATATTTAAGAATCTTGAATATCCATCGGGAGTCGGCTATCATTCAGCTTACGCGTATGATCGGTAAACTGAGGTCGTACCTCAAGGAATCGTTTAGCGAGTTTAAAAGGATAAACTGGCCGAGCCGAAAAGAGGCGGCTGTTTTGGTTGCGGTGGTTGTTCTGCTCTCTCTAGCCATTTCCGCTTATTTAGGTGCGCTTGACTATATTTTTGCCTACCTTTTGGGGAAGTTAATTTTGTAAAATATGTCGGAGGTTAAAAAACAGGAAACTAACGGAATTTTGCAGTGGTTCGCGGTCCATACCTATGCTGGCTATGAAGATGCGGTCGCCCGCTATTTGAAACAACGGGTGGATTCTTTGGAGATGAACGATAAGATATTCAAGATAATCGTTCCCAAAGAAAAGAGCATTAAGATAAGAGGTGGCAAAAGGATCACGGTTGAGGAGAAAATATATCCAGGCTATGTCCTGGTGCAGATGGTAATGGAGCCTGACTCCTGGTATGTAGTGCGTAACACCCCTAGGGTGACTGGGTTTGTGGGGTCTGACTCAACTAACCCCACACCCCTGTCTTTTGAGGAGATAGAGTCTTTAATGGCTCGAATGGGGGTTAAGGAGCCCAAAGTTAAATTTGATATTAAGGTTGGCGAAACCATCAGGATCATCGATGGCCCGTTTAAGGATTATGACGGCAAGGTAGCTGAGGTTGACGAGGGGCGAGGGAGAGTTAAAGTGATGATTCCCGTATTCGGAAGGGATACCGCCGTGGAACTTGATTCACTGCAAATAAAGAAACTGTGAGTATGGCACCCTCCTTCGCTAAAGCTACGGAAGGGTGCTCATAATTATAGTTAAAACAGGTTTTAAATAATTATGGCAAAGAAAATAACAGCAGAACTTAAGCTTCAAGTAAAAGCCGGTCAGGCTAATCCGGCTCCGCCGATCGGGCCGGCTCTGGGCCAGCACGGCGTCAGCATTCAGGATTTTTGTGTTCGTTTTAATGAGGCTACGAAGGAGATGAGGGGAGATATTATACCGGTTGAGATAACTGTTTATGCCGACAGAAGCTTTACTTTCAAGCTTAAGACTCCGCCCGCTTCAGATTTGCTTAGGCAAGCGGCTGGCATTGAAAAGGGTTCGGGTGAGCCCAACAAGAATAAGGTAGGCAAGGTTTCCCGAGTCCAGGTTCGTCAAATAGCCGAACGCAAGATGGAGGATCTAAATGCCAGCGATATTGAGGCTGCAATGAAAATCATTGAGGGCACCGCTCGTTCTATGGGAATTGAGGTGGAGGGATAATTTCGCCTCCACTTCAATTTCAGCCTCCCTCTTCTTGCTGATACAATTACCCCAGTGCCAAGGGGTAAATTTATTGTTATAGAGGGGACCGACGGTTCGGGTAAGACAGTCCAATTTGATTTGCTTATCCAAAAGCTAAGGGCTGACAAGATTAGCGTTGCCACCTTTGATTTTCCACGCTATGGCCAGCCATCCGCCTATTTCGTAGAGCGCTATCTAAACGGTGATTACGGAACGGTTAGTGAGGTTGGTTCCCAGCGGACATCCTTATTCTTCGCTCTGGATAGATATGCCTCATCTCCCGAGATCCTGGACGCTCTTGTAAAGCATGACGTGGTGCTTTCAAACCGCTATGTTGGTTCCAATATGGGACACCAGGGGAGTAAGATCGCGTCGAGGATTGGCCGCAGAAAATATTTTGAGTGGGTCGCTAATCTGGAATTTGGGATTTTGGGCATACCTGAGCCTGATCTGAATATCTTTTTACATCTGCCGGCAAAGGAAGCCTATCGCTTAATCGCCGGGAAGAAGGCCAGAAAATACATCGGGGGTAAAAAACGGGACATACACGAAGCGGACCTCGGCCACCTAGAACGCTCGGAAAAAACATATCTTGAGATGGTTAAACTGTTCCCGAAGAAATTTACCATGGTGGAGTGTATGGATAATAATCGGCTGATGAGCCCCGAAGAGATCCACAAAAAAATCTTAGCTTTGGTAAAAAGGAAGTGCGGATTTTAATCTATTCTTTGCCTACAATATCTTGTCTGCCGCGATTTGTATCAAAGCGCCCAAGCTCTGTGTCTAGATGGAGCACCAATCCATATTCCGCGAACAGCTCTAATATCTTTTCTCCTATTTGCAGTGCCCTTCTTTGAAGAGTTGGATGAACAAAACGAGTTGAGCGCAACTCCACTAAGTAAACCAATGCCGGCAGATCTCCGGTTATCCGATTGGGAACACGATATCCCATTGGGATATAATACTGCGTGACTTCAGGATTTAGTTTGAGGGATTGAAGAGAAAGTTTTTGTGTTCGAATAAGAGCTTCGGCCCGCACACGTAATTCGTCCGTCAACTCCTCCAAATACCACGGCTCAAAACCATGGTCCATTGTAACCAACGGCATTCTCTGGATAACCGCTCGGTGCCTTTGTATGTCACGAAAAGAACCAAAATCCAGCAGAAATCTGAACTGAAGCATTCCACACTCGGCGATGGGTTTGGGCAGGTCCGTTTTTAATGGGCGTTGGGAAAGGGCTTCGCGATATTTTGAGAGGAGAGCGGTGTTTATGCTATTTTCCTCCAGGTGGAAATCGGGACATTCAGGGTCGGAAAAATAATATTTATTTTCCATCCACCGCTGGTTGTACTCTTCAGTTTTTTCATAAAGCTCGTGACTGAACGAGCTGGGAAACATTTGCTGAAGAGCTTGAGTAACAGCGCGAGCTATCCCTCGGACTTCCTGGAGGGGATGATGGCGAAGAAGCATTAATTTATCCGCTGCCTGCCTTAAATTGGTGTGCCAGGCCAGATTAGTAACAGTACCAGAGGGCAAAAATCCCCTTAAAATATCGAAGGATCGGGCAGCGATAGCTTTTTCATAAATGTTTTGTTCTTCACCTGCTGGCTTTGGATAGCGCTGCATTAGACTCTCGCGTAGAGATTTTTGTGCCTCAAGATAGAACTTCCGCCAATTTTCTAGGATTAAAGCAGACTCTCGGGTATTGAGGGGGTCACTAAAGGGCTGGGCAGAAAAATCCATATAGCGCGTTGATGACTCTTGGCCGGAATAGAGCATCCAATCTTGAATAGCTTTTGCCACCAGCATAGAGACACCCTCAATAAAAATAGTACAGGTTCCACAGTCGCCGATGGATTTGTGTCCATAACCAACATAGAAAGATGCCATGAAGTTCTCCGGCCCCTTTTTCTGCAAAATCTCTAAATGTGACAGAACTCCCTTGGGGGAGCGTGAATGTAGGGCTTGGAGCATTGCCTCGGCCTCTGGGGTTATTGCCGCCCCCGTATCGAGTACCAACACCATTGCACCGCTTTCTAGATCTATGCGTGCATGTTTGAGAGGAATGTTTTTAACGGGAGGCATGTTGAGATGGGGATTGCTTAGGCCAATTCTAACACATGCCCGAAGATAGTTTTTAATAGGTGTGCAGCTTTTTATCCATCGTGATAGTGAGTAGTATAATGTCATTGGATATGCCTAAGCGAGAAGCAGACAGTAAACATGTGCGTCCATCGTGGGACGAGTATTTCCTGCACCTAGCCGAAGTCGTGGGCACGCGTGCTACTTGCGATCGAGGACGCGCCGGTACGGTAGTTGTGCGAAACAAGCGTATCTTGTCCACTGGTTATGCGGGTTCACCAACGGGGACAGCGCACTGCGATGATGTCGGACATGAGATGCACACCGTGACCAACGAAGATGGTACCATCTCACGGCATTGTATTAGAACCACTCACTCTGAGCAGAATGCTATTGTGCAAGCGGCTCGGGTGGGAACGAGATTAGAGGGCGGGACCATGTATACACACATGACGCCCTGTTATACGTGTGCGAAGATAATAGTGAATGCCGGCATTGTTAGGGTAGTATGCGCGGTTGACTACCACGGCGGAGCAAGAAGCAAGGAATTATTTAGGGAAGCTGGCGTAGAATTTATCCTAACCAGTAAAAAGATGGAGATCTATAAAGACATGGGTATCTGATACAAAACCTCCATGAATAAGTATAAAACTACTATTGGTCTTGAGGTCCACGCAGAGCTGAAGACACGGACGAAAATGTTTTGTGCCTGTCCTAACAATCCTTACAATATTGAACCCAATACAAATGTCTGCCCAGTTTGCTTGGCTCACCCCGGTACTTTGCCTGTCATTAACGAAGAAGCCATCCGGTCGATCTTGAAGGTCGGACTGGTTTTAGGCGGGAAGATCATCGAACATCCTAAATTCGACCGAAAAAGCTATTTTTATCCAGATTTGCCAAAGGGTTATCAGATCTCGCAGTATGACTTGCCCCTTATCAGTGGCGGTGAATTGGCCGGTATCAAACTGGAGAGGATCCACCTAGAGGAAGACACGGGCCGATTAACTCATATTCAGGCAGCCAGTCTGGTTGATTACAACCGGGCGGGCGTGCCTTTGATGGAATTAGTGACAAAACCGGCAATCAATTCTGCCGAAAAAGCTCTGGAGTTCGCGAAAGAGCTTCAACTTTTGCTCCGTTATTTAGGTGTCTCTGATGCTGATATGGAAAAGGGGCAGATGAGGGTAGAGGCGAATATTTCTATCAGTCTCAACCGGCGTAAACTCGGGACTAAAGTGGAACTGAAAAATATCAATTCATTTAAGGCCGTTAAGGATGCGATTGCCAGTGAGGTGGGCAGGCAGACCGAACTGCTCGGGAAAGGCGAGGGCATCGTTCAGGAAACGCGAGGATGGAATGAAGATAAAAAAATTAGTTTCTCGCAGAGAATCAAGGAAGAGGCAGACGATTATAGATATATGCCCGAGCCGGACCTGCCGCCGCTGGACTTTACTGCTACTGGCTCTCCGGTGGATATAAAGAAACTACGTTTGAGTCTCCCAGAAATGCCCTGGGAAAAACGCAGAAGATTTTCTAAAGAATATGGTTTACAAAAGGACTCGGATGAACTCGGGAGGTTGATAAAAGATAGGGGAGAGGCGGAGTTTTTTGAAGAGGTTATTTCAGAGATAGGTCGGAAAGAGAAAGGTCTTATCCGGCTGATCGTTAATTATATAGATAGTGACCTGGTGGGCCTGATGATACAGAAAAAAATCGGATGGGCTGAACTTAAGGTTACTCCTGAGAACTTTGCTGAGCTGATGCTGATGCTTCATCAAAATGAGATAACATCCAAGGTGGCTAAAGCAGTTCTTGAAGAGACGTTCACTACCGGAGTCGATCCGCACCAGATAATTGGAGAGCAGAAGCTTACCCAAATATCTAACGAACAAACTATCCTGCTCGCTGTTGAAGAAGTAATCAGAGAGAATAGCGATGCCGCCGCCCGTTACAAAGCCGGCAAAGAGCAAGCTCTTAAATTCTTGGTTGGCCAGACAATGATCAAGCTTAGCGGGCGAGGAAACCCCGCACTAGTGGAACAGCTTTTGCGGGAGCATCTATCCAAATAATGTTTTTATCTCTTTTAAACCAGGTAATCTGTCTTTTGGCATAGCGCCAGCTTTGGGTCTCCAGTGCAGTTACCATTTCATCGTAGGTGAGCTCACCG
>JAQULQ010000019.1 GCA_028718505.1 Candidatus Colwelliibacteriota bacterium
GTATCAGTGTATTGCGGGCAGAAGAGCTGAAGAAACAAAAAGGATTAATGGGAACGGGAGGCGAATATGAAGTATCCACTTTAATGCTTCCGTATCTAGATGTTATAATCAATGAAGCCAAGCGGGTTATGGCTGGGTATGAGCGGAATTATCAAGAAAAAGTAGATCGCATCATACTCTCCGGCGGAGGTGCGAACCTATTGGGGATAGAAAAATATGTGGCCAACAGTCTGCAATTGCCCGCTGTTAAGGCCGATCCAATTGGTACGGGGATCGAATATCCACAAGCCTCACTTCCAATTCTGAAAAGTATAGCTCCGACGCTCTCGGTGGCCTTGGGGCTAGGCGTTCATCCTTTTTAAAAAGTTCAAAAATAGACCCTATGCCTTCCCAGCTTCCCCAATATACACAAGGTCTTAGAGATCAATTTACAAGCAGTAATTTGGCAGTGGGCTGGCCCAAGCGATTCTTCACATTTACTGTCATTCTCTTCGCGGCAGTTTTTTTGGTATATATCGGACTAGCCTTTGGCTACCGGATGTTTCTCAACAGGTCTATAGACAAACTCGACTCAGAGTTGGAAAGTTTAAGCTCAGAGATTACCGATGAACAAAGAGAGGAACTGGCAACGCTCTACTCCCAGGTCACGAACGTGCGCACTTTACTTGAGAACCACGTAGCGACCTCTAAGGCATTCACTCTATTAGAGTCGATAACATATCCCAAAGTTGCTTTTCTGACCTTGGATCTAGATATGAAAGACAGACGGGTTGTTGTGTCTGGCGTGTCCCCGTCATATGACGGTCTCACTGCTCAGCTGGCTTTACTTGAGAATGAACCAAATATCGAAGAGTACAATCTAGAAGACTCAAGCTGGGACGATGGAGTTGTCCAATTTAAGATCAATATGACAATAGATAGAAATGTTTTTGAAATGTAATCATGAAGCCAGCCGCTAAAAGATTAACGGGTATCCTGGTCAGCCTCCTTCTGTTTATAGGAACGTTGATGGTTTATTCATCGCTGGTCATTCCTGTTTATAAAGAAATACAGATTTTGCGTGGAGAAAGAGCGGCTAAGGCGGCGCTTGTCCAGGAGGAAAACGAAGCAGTGGTCGCAGTGAGCCGGTTGCTGGAAAAATATCCAAGCATTTCTGGACTAAGGCAGACCATAGATCTGACTTTGCCCGGGGAGGAGGAAGTGGCCGGAGTGGTAAATCAAATAGGGGGTATTACTACATCCAACGGCATGCTTCTCAACTCCCTTTCCGTAAAACCGCTATCGGTGGTAGTCGATAAAAAGAGAGCTGATGTCATAAAACCGGTTGGCTCCATGAGGATCGTTACGGAGATGGCTGGCGGCTACGACGCCCTAAAAGCTTTTTTGCAGGCACTGGAAACTAACATTCGGATTATGGATATTTATTCTTTGAGTGTATCTAGGGGCGGAACGGACGGGCCATACGAATACCAAATGGAAATAGACACATATTATCAGATCTAATTATTATCATGGCTTTCTCATTTGAAACACAATCGGACAAAGGGAAGTTCTGGAACGTCATTGGTTTAGCCGCGGTCATCGTTGCTCTGGGCGCAGGGACATATCTTTTATTTTTTACAGAAGAACCATTAGTGGATGTTATCGTTCCCCCTGAGCTTGAATCAATCTCTAAGTTATCGGATGCGGAGATAGAAGAGGGCGTTTTAACGGAAAATCCAGTCTATCAACAGCTAGGGAGCAAGGTGAATGATATCGAACCCGGTGAGGCCGGCAGAGATAACCCCTTTGCTCCGTTTTAGCCAGCATGGATAACAACATCCTTCTTAATAGCTTAATAGCCAGAGCTTTGCTGTCCGCTGAAGATGGTCAGAAGCTATTGACAGAGTCTGTCCAGCTTAGCAAGTCGGTTGAAGATATCCTCTCGGACAGAAGATTAATACCGGAAGTTGAATTGGCAAAAGCTAAAAGTGAGATTATCGGCGTTCCGTTCACTACTGTAGACCCTAAGACGATTACGGAAGAGGTGCGCAAGCTGATACCAGAGAATACTGCCCAGACTTATAGAGCTGTGCCCCTAAAACTAGAGGGGAAGATGCTAGTGGTCGGGATGAACGATCCCCAAAATTCATCTGCCCAAGAGGCCCTTAGATTTATTGCCAAGCAAAATCAGGTCAGTCTGGGGGTCTATCTGATCACACGCTCCGATCTAGATGCAGTTCTCAGGCTGTATTCTTCGTATGAATCCGACGTGCAAAAAGCCATCCGGTCACTAGATGCCGATGTCAGCGGCCACGATTCTTTACGCGTCAGGCGTGCGTCTATTGATCAGGGTCGAGATGCAGAAGAAGATGCACCGATCATCAAAATCGTTTCATCTACCCTTAAATCAGCAGTTGAACAGGGAGCTTCAGATATACATATTGAACCGCAGAAAGACAGGGTAAGAGTTCGGTTTAGACTAGACGGAGAATTGCGAGAAGTTGCGACTTTTCCCCTCAAAGTTCATGATGCGATCGTTTCCAGAGTAAAGATCCTGACCGATTTGAAGATAGACGAGTCCAGAGTCCCCCAAGATGGCAGGTTCAGGGATACTATCTTCGGTAAGGATATAGACTTCAGGGTGTCTACTTTTCCTACGCCGGTGGGGGAGAAGGTGGCCATTAGGGTACTCGACCCGACCGTTGGCCTGAAAAATATTGAGAATTTGGGGTTAGTCGGAAGAAACGCCAAAACGATCCGAAGAGCTGTCGAGCGGCCATATGGGATGATCCTCGTATCTGGTCCCACTGGCAGCGGTAAGACGACCACGATCTATTCTCTTCTGCAGATACTCAATAAGGAGGACAGAAATATCGTGAGTTTGGAAGATCCGGTTGAATATTTTGTTGACGGAGTTAACCAATCTCAAGTTAAACCCGAGATTGGTTATACCTTTGCCTCCGGCTTACGGCAAATCGTGAGACAGGACCCGGATGTCATTATGGTGGGTGAAATCAGGGACAATGAGACAGCCGAATTGGCCGTACATGCGGCTCTCACTGGGCAGATAGTTCTTTCCACCCTGCATGCCAATAATGCCATCGGAGTAATACCTAGACTGATAGATATGGGCGTCGAACCCTTTCTTATTCCGTCGTCCGTAAATGTTATGTTGGCTCAGAGGTTGGTTCGGAGGCTGAACCCGAATTGCAGGGAAGTACTGGAAGCGCCCCCCGAGATTCAAGAGATAATTAGAACCGAGTTCGCTAAACTGCCTAAGGATATTCAAGCCTCTGTAACGAAGTTCCGGCCGCCCTATAAGATATACCGCCCGTCCGAGAAGTGCGGTAGAAAGGCTTTCGCGGGCAGAATAGCTCTCTTCGAAGTTTTTGAAATGACGAGAGAATTAGAACTGATAATTAACACCGACCCGACGGAAAGTAAAATTTACGAAGAGGCCAAACGCCAAGGAGTTATCACTATGCGTCAGGACGGCATTATCAAGGCCCTCGAAGGGGCCGTCAGCATAGAAGATATCTTAAGGGAGACCACGGAGTCGTGATATAATACGAACGATAATGGATTACAAGCAGAAACTTAATGAACTGCTTTTGGCGACAGCCAGACAAGGCGCGTCGGATTTACATATTGCCGTCGGCAGGAAGCCGATGTTAAGGGTGGATGGCCGGTTGCTCGAGATCGCTAGCGAGAAAATCCTAACCCCTGAAGCCACACAGGGATTAGCTACGACGATGCTTGATGCAAAGCAGAAAGAAAAACTGCTTCTGCAAGGAGACATTGATTTCTCATACAATTTTGAAGAGAAAGCTCGGTTCAGAGTCAACGTTTTCTTCCAGAAGGGTTTCATGGCAGCCGCCCTCCGCTTGATCCCGGCCGAAGTTAAGACTATTGATGAACTGAAATTACCCAGCATTCTGCATGAATTTAGCAAACTGAATCAGGGCTTTTTCCTTTGTGTGGGGCCAGCTGGGCATGGCAAATCAACGACCTTGGCAGCTATGCTGGATGAGATCAATCATTCCCGCATGGATCACATTATTACCATCGAGGATCCGATTGAGTATTTGTTTATCCAGGACAAATCCGTTTTTTCTCAAAGAGAGGTGGGCGTTGACACTCCAAGCTTCCATCAGGGATTGCGCTCTATTCTAAGGCAAGACCCCGATGTCATTATGGTGGGTGAAATGAGGGATGCAGAATCTATTGCTACAGCCATGACGGCTGCCGAAACCGGCCACCTTGTCTTTTCAACGCTTCATACTAATTCTGCTGCCCAGACAATTGATAGGATCATTGACTCTTTCCCCGCTAGCCAGCAGGGGCAGATTACCTCTCAGCTGGCAGCGACTTTAGTGGGTATTCTGTCCGAAAGATTGGTGCCGCGCATAGATGGCGGCCGAGTTCCGGCGACGGAGATAATGTTCGTTAATTCCGCTGTCAGGAATCTTATCCGTGAGAACAAAGCTTATCAAATAGATTTAGTGATCGAGACGAGCCTTCAACAAGGAATGTTAACCCTTAACCGATCTCTGGCAGAATTGGTGGCGAAAAAGGAGGTCTCCTTAGAAGAAGCCGAACTTTACTCGCTGAATCCCGCAGAGCTGAAGATCCTGCTGGAGAAAATGTAGTTTATGAAGTTTAGGTATAAAGCTAGGAGTAAAACCGGTGAACTACAGGTTGGCTTCGTAGAGGGAGCGGACCGCACTACCGCCGCTAACACGCTGATGAGTCACGGGCTTTATGTTTTGAGCATTGAGGATGCGGAAAGCAATCGGTGGTATGACCGCCTGCTTAGCTTTTTTAACCGCGTCAAGCAGAAGGACTTAATGATATTTAGCCGACAATTCGCTACTTTATTATCTGCCAAAGTGGCTCTGAACGACGCTTTACTTACCATCCAGAACCAGACTATCAACCCGACCCTAAGAGAGGCATTGGTTGAAATAAGCGGGGACATAGATGCCGGACTTTCACTTTCACAGGCGATGGAGAAACACAGCGACGTCTTTTCCATTTTCTACGTCAACATGATCCGCTCAGCTGAAGTAACTGGCCGGGTAGAGGATGCGACTAATTATCTCGCTGACTATATTGAGAAGCAGGCCGCCCTGATGTCAAAAGTAAAAGGAGCACTGATGTATCCTATCATCATGGTCGTACTCTTCCTGATCGTAGGCGGTATTATCACAACCGTGGTCCTTCCCCAAATCGGCCCTATTTTTGAGGAGGCCGGGGTGAACCTTCCTTTCGTGACACGCATGCTTGTAGCCAGCGGTGAGTTCCTGGCAGCTTGGTGGTGGCTGGTCGTTTTTGGTATCGCTTTTCTCGCCTTTGTTCTTATTGACTATTTCAAAACAGCGGAGGGGAAGGTGGTGGTGGATGAGCTTGTTCTGCGCATACCCGGAGTCGCTACTCTCCTGAAACAGCTGCATGTGGCCCGCTTTTCCGAGTCATTATCGGTCCTCTTGAAGGGGGCTGTGCCCGTTGCGCAAGCAGTCGAAATTACTGGGCAGACGATCGGCAGTGCGGCCTATCGGGATCTTCTCCAGGAGACTGCCGGGGATATCCGCAGGGGGGAATTGCTTTCGCAATCATTAGGCAAATACCCAGAATTCTTTCCGCCTTTCGTGGGGCAGATGGTGTCTGTAGGTGAGAAGACCGGACGGCTTGAAGAGATGCTTGGGAGAGTGTCCGCCTTCTACACACAGGAGGTCGGTATTATGGTCAGCAACCTTGTAGAGCTTATCCAGCCGATACTAATGGTGGTTATCGGTGTTTTGGTGGGCGGACTCTTCGCTTCCATCCTTATTCCCATCTATAACCTCATTCAAACCTTCTAATTTGGTATAATAAAGGTATGAAGAACAATCAGGGTTTCACACTTATAGAGATGCTCATCGTGATCGCTATCATCGCGATTTTATCGGGTATCGTTTTGGTTGGAGTATCTGGGTTCCAAGCCAGTGCCAGAGACAGCCGTCGCATTTCCGATATTAGAAACGCCCAGAACCTTCTGGAGCTTTATTACACTCAACAGGGTGTATACCCAGAGGTTGCCGGTTGGGATGACTTAAACGATGCGATAGCAAGTTCTACTGATGCTCTACCCCAGCCGCCCGCAGCGGGGGATTTGGATTATTATTACGAATCAACTGATGGGCTTGAGTATGTAGCGGGCGCTGAGTTAGAGAGACCCAACAATGCAGCTAGAGAGAATGCTGTTACTATTGATTCGGTAGACGGGAACGACTGTTCAGAAACCGTTTATTGTGTCACCTCTCTCTAGTTTGTGAATGATCTGGGATACCGTTTTATTCCTGTTTATTTTGGGAGCTGCCACTGGCAGCTTCCTTAATGTTTTAGCATCACGCTATTCCGAGAGGAGCGGTTTTAAAAAAGCCCTTCACGGCCGCTCTCATTGTGATCATTGCCGGCGCAGACTTCGCTGGTATGAGCTGATCCCAGTCTTTAGTTTTATCTTTCTGCGAGGTAGATGCCGGTCATGCAAAAAGCGCATTCCAGCCCTGTATACAGCGGTGGAAGTTTTAGCAAGTCTGCTCGCAGTTTTCGTTCCTCTAAAAATAGGCCTCACGCCCTTAGCCCTAACTTGGACCCTCGTCTTTTGGCTGCTCCTGCTTATATCGCTTATAGACCTGCGGCTCAAGATCATACCCGACTCTCTTGTGGTTTTTGTCGCTTTACTGGGAGCGGTTAATCTTGTTTACAGATATTTAACTGGTTTAGCTGGTTCTTATGTAACAACTATCGGCCTGGATCTACTCGGACACTATTCGATGGTTCTAAAATTAGGACCGAGTCCGTTAATGAACCACCTAGCTGCCGTAATGGCCGGCTTAGTCCTTTTCGGAGGAATTTACCTGCTAACCCGAGGCCGAGCCATGGGCCTGGGAGATGTCAAATTGGCGGGAGCCCTGGGGCTCTTAGTAGCCTGGCCTGATATAATAGTCGTTCTTATCGTCCCATTCTTAATGGGAACGTTGATCGGTTTGCCCATGATGTGGCTCAAGAAAATGAACCTGAAATCAAGCATCCCATTTGGCCCATTCATAGCTTTGGGAGTTCTCTTAACCTTCTTTTTCGGCTACGATATAGTCAATGCGTACTTCGGCCTTCTTAACCTCGCTTAGATCCAAGAACACCTGCGAGAATGAGGGGGGATTCAGTCTCATAGAAATTCTGGTCGTTATTGCCATAATTTCTATCTTGGCGACTATTCTGCTTGGATACAGCCGTAATAGCAGTCGGCAAATCTTATTAACCAGTCTAATTACCAAAACCGAGGCTATCATAGCCAATGCGCGCGCCAACAGCATTCAAACCTTCTTCAACGATCCGGGTTCGCTGATCTGTGCTCATGGAGTCGAATTTAATCTCACCGATAAAAGGGCGCACATTTTTCAGATCCAAAGTGAGGGCGCTCCCTGCTTAGAAAGAGATCAAAGTGATCAATATCATCCTGAAAATTTGGGTCCGAATCTGGTTAAATTTGATGATCTTTCGGGCGCTTCTTATCAGCTCAATTTTGCTAGCGAGCAATTTAATGTTGAGTTAGGTGAAAATAATTTCTATGTGGTTTTTATACCCCCAGACCCGGTTATCCTTATCAGTGATGGAGATAGCGAACAGGATAGTGCAAAACTAACTATTCAGGTTGATAATTTAAAAGGTTCGGTTGAAGTAACGAAATATGGCCAAGTTAACTCCAGCCTTTTTGAATAAAAATAATATCGGGCAACTGTTAATCGAGGCATTGGTGGCCATTAGCGTGCTGATGGTCGGTATGTTGGCCGTTTTCGGCGTTTTATCGCAGTCTTTAAGTTTGAATAGGGTTGCCGCCGACCAGTACGTAGCGGCGAATCTTGCCTCTGAAGGCATAGAAATCGTCAAAAATTTAGTCGATTCTGGGTATGATTCTGACGGAGCCGGTCTTTTTATAGATCCCGTTGTGGATTTGCTCGGGAAGAAATGTGCCGTCGATACCAACTTTATATCACCGGTGGCATGCGGATCTCCGAACGTTCCACTAGAATTCGATGAGGAAGATGGTATCTACGGCTACGATTTAACGGGTGGATCACCGACAAAATTTACAAGGTATATCGAACTAACCTATGGCGGAGGTTCTGAACCTATTGAAGTGCGCTCAACTGTTAACTGGAGAACGAGGGGCAGCGTGAGTCCGGCCGAGATAGTTGTTGTAGACGTGCTTTATGACTGGAGACGTTAATAAGATGAAAAATGTAGGCATAACAAATACAGCGCGCGGTTTTACTATCATCGAATTATTGGTCGCCATGACAGTTTTTCTGATAGTGGTGGGTATTACAAGCGGTATTTTTATCCGCACTATTCGTACTCAGCGTATTATTACTGATATGAGCGCCTCGCTGAATAATATAACCTTAGCTCTGGAACAGATCGCCCGCGAGGCTCGCACTGGTTATATGTTTAGGTCCCTGACGGATAGCGAGCTTGAATTTACTAATGCTCAGGGGGAGCTGGTAAAATATCTCCTTGATGAGGATCAGATACAAAGGAGTGTTAACAGCGGCAGCCTGTCGTCGATTACGTCTGGGGGAACGATCATCGAAAGGCTTGAATTTGAGATCAAGGATAATTCTGACCCCGCGTTCATCACCATTGCCGTAAAGACAGTTGGAGAAGGCAATATCGAAGTTAATCTTCAAACCTCGGTAAGCTCGAGAGTAATAGGCCTTTAAATATGACAAAAATGCGAAGAAACAAGGGGCAGGTAATGTTAATGAGCGTGCTTTTGATATGCGGGGCAGTTATGGGTGTCTCGGCCCTAGCCAGTTCGCTCGTCCTTCAGCAATTAAGAAAATCCACTGCCGCCGGAGAATCAGCTCGGGCTGTTTTCGCTGCTGATGCAGGGCTCGAAAGAGTTTTGTGGGAGAGATATCACAACGATACAGTCCAAAGTACCTGTGCATCATCCACATCCCCATTTTTATTCACGGACACACTTGCTAACGATAGTGAGTACAAATATACAGCCCTCATAAGAGATTGTGATTATGCCAGTTCTTTAGGAGAATATGGCCGGTCGGCCAGAGCGTTTCATATTAGTTTTGATGGGCTTTGTGATCTTGGGGGTCAGCTAAACGACGGTTT
>JAQULQ010000020.1 GCA_028718505.1 Candidatus Colwelliibacteriota bacterium
TAAAACGGTCTCTGTAAGAGTAGATAGACCGCTAGGCTCCAAACATCCGAAATTTGATTGGTCTTATAAGTTGAACTATGGATTTGTCCCCGGCACCGCGGCCCCTGATGGAGAAGAAATCGACGCATATATTGTAGGCATCGATGGACCGATAGAAACTTTCACCGGAAAGTGTATCGCCATAATCCACAGGACGAATGACGACGATGATAAATTGGTAGTCGTCCCCGATACAAAATTATCGCTGACCGACGACGAAATAAGGGCAGCCACCTATTTTCAGGAACAATTCTTTACCTCGGAGATTATCAGATAGGTACGTGCCCCAGAACTATCTAGACTCAATTAAGATAATTATTTCTTTGTTATTTTATATAAAAGCCAAATGTGTTCTTTCGTAAATATTTCTTTTTTGATCAGGTCTAGCTTAACTTGCTTGTTGATGTGGGAAAAAATATTGTATGAGCCTTTCCCAACAATAACCGGATGAATAAGCAGGCTTATCTCAGATACAAGCCCCTTTTCAATAAGAAGATTGCTTAAGATACTCCCTGTATCAGTAAGTATTGTTTTCGCGCCATACTTAATATTGAGCAGTTCCAGGGCTTTTTTTAGATCACACTTCTTTTCGCCGCAAATATGATAGTCGTAATTTCTTGTACGGAGATAATTTATATAATCTTTCGGCGTGCTCTCTGAAACAAAAATAACTACATCCTTACAATATTCAGACTGTCTCAATACATGCAATAAACCCTTTAATGTGCCTTCCGCGTCGGGTACTGCCCAGAGCATTCCTTCCTTTTTTGGTTTTTCAAAATCTTCCCTGTTTTCTTTAGGGATTTTCTCTAGAAACATATCCATACCGATCTTTGCCGTATTTGAACCGACAAGATGCATATCGGCGTTAAAATGCCCAGCTAATTGATAATGAAGAGGCATATTGACCTCAAAATTCGTAAGCGAGCCGTCTAAGCTGATCGAATTGTGGACAATGACTTTAGGTAACATAAATATTATTTTCCCGTTGCTTTAATTTTAAGACTTTTCGGCATTTTCTCAATGGCGTAGCGAAGCGCCGGCCTGTCCCTCCGTAGTCCCTCGACTACCCTCGGGACAAGTCTCTCAATACAACTCGGGACAAGCTTCTTGACAACACCCCTCCCCAGTTTTAATATGTTCTCCGCTTGCCACCAAGGTGTGGCATTGGTCCTCCGACTGACCGGAGACCACAGCACCTGAACATCGCAGGGATAGCTCAAGGTTAGAGCGTGCGTCCGCAAGGACGCAAGGACTGGGTTCGATTCCCTAACCCTGCACGGGGCTCCTGGAGCGTGCGTTTCTGCTGCGAGGTTCAACCTCAACCGTTCATGCTGTCCCCACCGTGTAAACGGTGAGTGACGTCCCACCGGGGGGCAGCTAGGCAGAACCAAGCCGAAGGGGTACGTGTACATCGGCAGGGCATCCGCTCTTGACGGTAGAAGACCCACCGGGTTCAAATCCCGGCACGTATCGCACGGAGTGCGCTGGTGAGTGGACAGTGATGTCCTTCGACGCCTCCGCTCCAGGAGTTCCTCTTTTTTAATAAGCCCTCCCCCAGGAGGGCTTATCTCGTTTTTGAATAGATAAATTAAGCCTGCTCGAATCCGTTTAAGGACACGGGTTCTTAGTTTGACCCTGAATACAAAGAGAATAGTGCCTTCGCACCGGCGAGGTTCCGCTCCCATTCGGTAGTCTCGTGAGTCGAGAGCTCCACTGTGATGGCTGGAATGCCAATCGAAGCTAACCACCCCTCAGCATCACCAGTGATTTCATACGCATCAAACGAATCAACCGCCGGATATCCTGATGCTTTTGTATACGCATTCATAGCTGCTCGTGTTCCTGCCAGTATCCCATTCTCACACTCCGATGCATACACGGCGTTTGACTGACTGTGCCAGAAGACGACAGCGACCGAATCGTTCTCTAAGACGAAATCTCTAATAGCCCGTGCTTCCGGTTCAGAAAACGGTGCTAATCCGGCATCGACGACATTCCCACGCCACATACTCTCCGGCCGCCATTTACAATCAAAATTACGGTTGAGATCGACCCCGTGTGCATTCAGGCGCCCCGTGCCTACGGCGCCTGTTTTGGCCTGAACATCCACGGCGGTAAAGCGGCCCTCTGCGCCGATTACCTCGAACACTCCGTCTGGGTTGGCAGATGGGATTACAGAAACGGTAAGATCCTCAGGAACAATAGCTGGGTATGCCTCTAGATAATCCATAAGTTGATAGGAGAGGAGTACGCTATTCCATTCATAGCCGCCATGGATGCCGCCAATAAACAAAAGATGGGTTGCTCCGTCTCCGTATGTATAGGCTACTATCGGGCGTCCCTCCACCGATTTACCGATGACCTCATATATTGGAAAAACCTTCTCCTGCTCGATTGGTGATGGCCCGCGCGCTTCACGTGACAGAATAAAAAAGACAAAGACACAGACACCGAGCGCGGCAAGAGCAAGTATGGCCGCGACCGCCCGTGACTTAAGAAGAAACTGCATTACTCGGCGTAGTGTTCAAGAAGTGCCTCGATGCCTGCCTGGTTCTTAGCCCATTCAACATCCTCATGAGTCGAGAGAAGCACGCTGATCGCAGGGATTTCCTCCTTGGCAAGCCAATTTACCATATCCCCAGTGACCGCATAAAAATCGAAGCTCTGATACGCTGGATATCCAGAGGCATCCGCGTACAGCTTGGTAAGTATGTCTGTCTCGGACAGCACTCCGTTATGACAGCTTGAGGCAAACACACCGCCGGCGGCACTGTACCAAACGACCACGGCGTCCGGTGTGTTCGCTTTTATATAATCTCTCACTGCCAGACTTTCTGGTTCAGAAAACGGTTCGTTCCCGCCGCTCACGGTTCTATTTTGCCATGTCCCGACAGTCTTCCAATCACAATCAAAGTTGCGATTGAGATCCACGTCGTTCGCGTTAAAACGGCCGGACACTGTCGCGTCTGCCGCTGACGGCACCTCGGCCTCTGTAAAGCGGCCAGCGGTACCGACAGTCTTATTGAGACCGTCCGGATTCAGCACTGGGATGACAGTAACTCGTTCGTTTTCAGGAACAGCATCAGGGTGTTCCTCCAAATAATCCATCAATTCATAAGCGACAAGAGCGGTGTTCCATTCATAGCCGCCATGGATGCCGCCAACAAAAAGCAATTCTGTATTACCGCTGCCATAGTGATACGCCACAATTTTGCGCCCCTCTACTGATATACCGATCTGTGTTTCGCGCTCATTGGTTTGCTCCTCGCCCGCTGGTTGAACATCATCAGCCGTCATTTCTCCCGACTCGGGTATTTCTGTCCTTGTCCCATCGGAATATCGTTGGAACACAAAGTACCCACCGGCACCGATAAGAACGAGTGCCGCAAGTATAAGAATGTAGGTTTTCATAATAATCCCATTATATAACAAACCCACCCAGATAGCGCCAGTAGAGGTTCTCTCTGGGCAGGCAGCACTAGCCGTTTAGACTAATTTGTTCTTCAATTCCAGAGCGCGAGTTATGATCCTCTCCCCGATCTCCCCCCAGTCAAAATATCTTTTGAAATTTGCGGGATCGATTAATTTAATTTCTTGAATAGAACCCCCATCCGGGTCAGCAACGAACGGCCCATATGGCTGGATGATACAAGCATAGCGAAGCTGGTAGATAGAACTCTGTTCCCCTTTGACAGTAACTTTTTGATAACCGATAGGCGCGAATGATAGAACTTCCATATTGGACTCCTCCTGTATCTCCCGCTTGAGCGTTTGCTCAAAAGTCTCGCCCTTCTCGATCGTTCCACCTATCAGCCCCCAATTCTCCTTCTGCCCGCCATAGCCAATGACCATCTGCTCGCCATAGAAACAGATACCGTAAACCTGCGTGCAAAGAGCGGGATTGAGATTATCAAAAGAGTCGGCATCCACGTACTCCAGTAGATATTCCACGCCTTTTTTATCTTTATAGCTCCCGGTGATAAACATGGAATAGTCCTACTCCCAAATAAATCCCCTCCCAAAATGCCCGAAAGAGGCGGTTTCTTCGTAGATGGGTCGTTTTAGTTCAAGCGTTGCGATTATATCGCGGGGCTTCAAGTTATAGCCTTCTACCTCTACCCATTCGCCACCCATTCGACCCGGCTCAGGATGAAAAATGCAAGCATTTTTCATGACCGGTTCAGCAACTCCAATCACATATGCAAGATAGACCAGAACCTCCTTCGCGTTGCGGGTTTTCAACAAACCTACTGCTATCCTCCGCGCCATGTAGGCGCCGGAGCGGTCTACTTTCGTCGGGTCTTTGCCAGAAAAACTGCCCCCGCCCACGGGCACATAGGGACCGTAGTTATCAATGACGAGCTTCCTGCCCGAAAGTCCCGAGTCCGCCTCGAACCCCCCGATACTCCACTCTCCCGCCGGATTGATAAAATACCGGTCCGCTTTTATTAATCCGCGAACCAGTTCTTCTAAATCTTTGGTTTTGCTGTTTTGAAAACTGACGACGACTGCATTTATACGATCGGCGTCTAAGGTGATCTGGACTTTGCCATCGAATGGATACTGAGCATAAATGTCTTTACACAGCTGACGGGCGAGCTCATATCCGCGAGGCATAAAGTTCGGCGTCTCATCGCAGGCATAGCCCACCATAATTCCCTGATCTCCAGCTCCGCCGTTGTCCACCCCGCGCGCGATTTCCGGACTTTGTTTGGAAACAAAAACCTCTACGTCGTAATCAGAGTCAGAAACTTTATGTGCGATACTAACCAAATCGACAGTCGCCGAAGAAGTTATCTCTCCTGTTATTTTTATTTTCCCATGCCCACCCATCACTTCCACCGCCACCCGTGCGTCTGGATCTTTCTTCAAATAGGCATCTAAAATCGCATCCGCAATGCGGTCGCAGATCTTATCCGGATGTTTGGGTGAAACGAATTCGTACGTTCGCATTGTGATTTTGATAATAAAAAACCGACGCTCCTATCAAATTGGCTTTGGCACCTTTTCAGGTCGTCATTCCCGAGGGTTGCCGGGCGGGTCATCGGGCCAATCCCCTCTCCGCCGCTCTCGATAAACTCAATATTCAGTTGTTAAGCATATTATAGCACGGGCCCGCTGGTGTCAGGAGGCTAACTTAGGCTCGATTTTCTCCCAGAGTTCATCAATTTCCTGCTCACTCATCATTCCCGCTAGAACAGCCTCGAATATTTGCTTTCGTGCCTCCGCATTCAGGGTCGGTCCGCCGGGCCGTCTGCCCTCTTCAACCCAGGACCGAAAACTGTCTGCGGCACCCTCGATCGGAACACTAACTAAAATGCAGTCATCGAGCCGAATTAAGTCTTTTTCAGGAGTTTCCTCTTTTAATCCTTCTTTAACACGCTCTAATCCCAGTCTCTTACGCGCCAGCTTTTTGTCAGCGCCTGACCGAATGGTAAACTGGATCCCAACTTCGGTCATTGCTTCATCCGGCTCGAGACCGACACCGCGATTATGTCCCCGCCGAGATAGGACAAAATCGATCTGTAAAGCAACGTCTTCATATACATCCACTTCGTCAATCCTGAAGTCCACTAATCCATCAATGCTCAAAACTTTAAGAAAATTCTTAGCCATGTGCTCTGCCACCAAACCGCCGCTCACTCTGCCTGTTTCGGGGTCATAATCCAAACCGAGGGGGTCGCTTTTATCTATCCTCCTGTATGTGTCTTTCAATTCGCTTCTTGTACGATGCGAGCCTATTTCATTAATAAGAATTTGTTTGTCTGTTATCTGGTCGATCTGCCGCTGAGCCCTGGCTGAAGCATATCTTTCTCTTATTTCCTGGGGAACGGTCGCCGGATCAAGGTGGTACTCCACACCCCAATCTCCATCAGTCAGCAGGCAACCCAAAGAAAGCTCAATTCTCTTTCCATCATCCATCTCGACGAAAAGAGTCCCTCGGGCCTCGTCGTAAAGAACAGGCCGGCCGCCTTCAATTTGTTCCGGCTGGCAATCCAAATCGCTGATGCACTCAAACTCTTTGCGTAGTTTATCTAAAACTCCCGTTTTTCTCTTTTGCAGATCGTAGATCCACTGCTGGGTAACAAGATTGGTTTCCTGTTTTTGAGCCCCCTCTATGAGCGTCTGTTTGAGCCTTTTGGGCTTCTGTTTTTTCTGCTGCTGTTCCTCTTCTTCACTATAAAGAAGCAGGTCATCGCTAAAACTCTCTTTCATATTTTCAATTATAACCCAGCTTATAGTTATCGCCCCAGACCTAAAAATAGTGATGCCACACTGGGTGTGTGGCATCAATCTGAGTATTACCCCGCAAGAACCGCAACACCGCTGAGGCTCGCCCGCTTCTGAAGCAGGTCATCGAGGACCGGCTTCGCCGTTGCCTTTACCTCTTCATTGCCGCAGGCGAGTATTGCCGCCAGCAGATAGAGAAGGGCTTCGAGTTCATTCCGGGAGAGCTCGAATCTGACGCGCACGGAGAACTTGCGCTCCGAGACCTTCCAGCCCTGCTCGACCTTCACGGCTCCGGACCTTTCCAAAGCACCCTGGATCCTCCGGCCTACAGACCGGAGCGCAGACTCGTGCTTCCGGGGAGCCGGAATGCTGACGAGAATCTCCAGCCCGTTGTGAATATGGCAGAGCTTCTCCAACGGAATCTCAATTTTCAAAACCCCTCCTTTGGAACTGGTTTATGGATACAACAGACAAGAGGTTGTGTCAATGATGACCTACTTCAGCTTAAACTGCGCGCGGACTGTTACCATTACATCCTTGTTCTTGCTCTGGGTGTCATACATGCCGTAGTCGCTGATGTCCACACTCCCCGCGGCCAAGACCTGCACTACTCCGCTTGAAGACGAGCGCAAAGCACCCACTGAGCGGCCGGATTCTCGGGCAATAGCTTCAGCGCGGTCTTTGGCATCCGCAATAGCTTCGGACAGCAGTTTCACACGCATCTCATCCAGTTTTTGATAAGTCAGCTCAAGTGTGTTCAGAGAAACGGTATAGCCCTCGCCGGTCAGGGGCGCGATGTTGTTCGCCAAATCGGCCACCCCGTCTATATTATCACTTTGCACAATGATATCCCGGGCAACCGTGTAATCGGTGAGAATGGGCTCGGAATACTGCGGATAAGTATAGTTGGGATAAGTAACAGCTGCTGGCGCTTCTACATCTTCAAATCCCTTTTCGCGCAGATAGGCGGTGATAGCATCAGACGCATTTTGTAAGCGGTTGAATCCGCTCTGCTGATCCGTCAGCGAAGTCTGTGTCTCTAGGTGAATAACCCACTTAGCGTGGTCGGCCACTACTGCCTCTTTAGCAGAGCCCGTCACCTCCACTGTGTCGTCCGCTATTTTTATCTGATAAGCGCCGCACCAAGCGATACAAGCGATAATGATCCCGCCCAATACCAGCACAGTCGCACTGGCCACGCGCGGTTCAGAATAGCCGAAAAGTCTTTTTAGGTTCCCCATACACCAAAATTATAAACTTAGAAAAATAATATTGCTATCCTATAAATAGTAATGCCCCGCTTCCATCATTGGCAGCGGGGCATCAGGCGTCCGGATTTCGGACGGCCTCCCCTATTGGGGCATTAGTTGGGGTTCAACATCTGTTGAGCCAGCCACTGGCGGTGCAAATCCTCCATGGGAATGACAATGACGCTGAGAACCGGAACTTCCCGGTTGCACTCACAGAAGCAGGGTTCCCCCATCTCAACACCACCCACGACGGCATTGTCCCCGCTGCAATCGTGTTCCTCATCGTCATCGTCGGCATTCGCGCAGCCGTCGCAAATCAGAAACGACATGGCTTATCCTCCCTGTTTAGCAGAACAGCCTGCTAGCCGTTAAGCCGGATTACAGTCGGCGCCGGATTCGGATCATCGGGGTTATCACTCCTGAACAGATCGCTGAGCAAAACGCCGGTAGCGAGGTCGGGAGCGCATTCGCCTCTTGGACGTCTGGGGTTGGAAGTCCTCGGCTTCCTGTCCTCGTCATCATCGTCATCATCCTCGGGCAGGCCCTCATCCCAGGGATCAAACATCATTCACCTCTTTCCTATATAGATCTCAAAAAACTAAGTTAAATAAGCCACATCCGCCCTTTCTTAGTCAAGAGGCTCATAGACATATTGAGCGAATCTTATTCTGATTCTGCGAAGATATGTATCGCGAGCCTTTTGACCGATATTCAAGAATATTGTATCCTCGGGGAACGACTAAGGGGGCGCGAGTGAAGTCGCGGAACCTTGAGAACTATGGGAAAGGATGAGTATGCACAAACTCTTGAAATGGCTCTGCGGATGGGTCGTCAGAGTGCACGATCTGGCAATCCAGAACGACCCCGACTACACCGACCCCGTCCTGCCAGTCGGCTGCTGGAGTTTCACCAGTGACTGACCTGCTCTGCGCCGGCGACTACCGCTGGCACACAGCCAAAGTCAGGGCAGTGAAGGGAAAGCGGGGTGAAGCTGAGCTTCACCCCGTCCCGGCTGGCGGACCCAAAACGATCGAGTTCGATCTTTCTAAGGGTGGGCTCATCTCCTGGCGAAGTGAAGGAGGCAGAGAAGGACGCCTGCTCTTCTTCATCAGAAAGATGCGCCGCCCTATCCCGGACCACCCGGAATGGGGTCGGATCCGAGTCGCTTTCGGAAGCAATCTCCCCCAATCGGACGGCGTC
>JAQULQ010000021.1 GCA_028718505.1 Candidatus Colwelliibacteriota bacterium
GGGTTCATATCAGAAGGAGGAGATCCTGCCGGCCTGGCAGGAGCTGCTCGGTGAACGAGCTCTCGTTCTGGAAGATCCCACGGCGGTCTGCGAATTCATCGCGGGCGTGCTCGGGACGCTGGAGTCCGGTCTCGACGTCGATGAGGTCGAGGCCGATCTACTCGAAGCCGGCGCCAGCATGACGGCCATCGGAGCCGCCAAGAAGGCGCTCGGCGCGCTCACTGCCGGCGGAGGCGGCGGGCAAGTTACGACTACCAGCAGTCCGTTGCCGGACAGCGGTAAGACCGCTCCGACGGACGGACGCCTGTAGTCACCACGGGCTCTGGCTGGGCATCACTTCGGCGGTGCCCAGCCAAGCCCCCATTTAGGAAGGACCGGCTATGTCGCGCACAGCGATTCTGACAGCCGATCTGGGTTACGGAGATGCCGGAAAAGGTTCGATCGTTGACTATCTGGTTCGCCAGACGGCCAAGCCGATCATTGTCCGTTACAACGGTGGTCCTCAAGCGGCCCACAACGTCGTGACCGCAGATGGACGGCACCACACCTTTTCCCAATTCGGCAGCGGCAGCTTCGTCTCGGGTGTCCGAACTCACTTGTCGCGCAGCATGCTGATCAATCCTCTGGCCTGCTTCAAAGAGGCAGCCCACTTGAGATCGGTCGGTGTGCACGACATCTGGTTACGTACTACCTTCGACGAAGAAGCAACGGTGGTAACACCCTTCCATATGGCGATGAACCAATTGCGGGAGACCGCCCGGGGAGAAGGACGTCACGGCAGCTGCGGACAAGGTGTCGGAGAAACCCGTGCTTTGCAGAAGGCACGTCCGATGCTGACTATTCGGATGCAAGACTTGTCGCGCGGCGACCAGCTTCGCTGGAAACTGCGTTTGATACAAGAAGAGTTCCGAACGCAGGCCGTAAGTCTTCGCAAAGAAGTTCCGCCAAGTCAGACAATTCTTCAGGCCCTTGACCTGCTCCACGACCGCTTCGTAGTTGAGGAGTTGGTCCGGGCTTATGGCCAGTTCCTGGAACTGGCGCGGGTAACCGATGTCGAACATCTGGCCCGTTTGGCTGGAGTACACGAGAGTCTGATCTTCGAGGGAGCGCAGGGCGTACTGCTGGATGAGAAATACGGATTCCACCCACATACAACCTGGAGCGATACCACCTTCCGCCACGCTCTGGATGTGCTTGAGAACATCGGTTACGACGGTAATATCGTTCGCCTCGGACTCCTGCGGGGTTACGCGGTTCGTCACGGTGTCGGACCGTTCGTAACTGAGGACATCGCTCTCGGTCAAGACCTGCCCGACGAGCACAACGTAACCAATCGTTGGCAGGGAGACTTCCGGGTCGGCTATCCTGACCTAGTTATCACTCGCTACGCGATTGATGTCCTGGGCGGAGTCGATGAGCTGGCTGTGACCATGCTCGACCGGATGTCTCAACATTCCAAGTGGCGGATCGCTACCGGCTATCAGTTGGCAGCGACAGCGAATGAGTCTGACTGCTTTGAGCTTGACCCCAAGGGTGTTGCCCGAAGGATCAAATTCCAGACAGCCAAGGACCTTGTTCGTCAGGAAGGGATTACAAAAGCTCTCTTCACCAGTAAGTCGGTGTACACAGAGCTAGCGACCCCGTCCGGTCCGGGTCGGATCGAATCCGACGGAGATGTCCGGACTTATCTCGACCTGCTCTCGTCCCAACTGGGCATTCCTATCACGATCACTTCGTTTGGACCAACCGCTAGCGATAAGCGGCGATTGGTCTGAATGGTCCACGTACCTTATGGGATGGGCCCGTACTTAAAGCGCCTAAAAGCGCAGATAGTCCGGGCCCATTTCTTTTTTAGAAACCGGGCCCTCAGATACAGTCTTCATAGAGAATTCTCTGTGGATAAATATCACTTGTCTTAGTAACACTTATAGATATATCCTAAAAACACGTCGAAAGATTTTTGAGAATTTGCGGAGATCGGGAAAGTGGGTGAGAGTCCCACACAATGCCGTTGCGGTGTTCTGTGACTTATTAATCCGTGAGCCACAGTCAGTCCGAATGCCAACTCCGCATACATACAATTAAACATAAGGTTCTCGAGCAAGGACCGGAGTGCACAACAGATCTAGAAAATTAGATAACTAAAAACTCCCGCCTTGCTTGCGGGAGTTTTTAGCAATGAAGAAAGTATTAGTCCAAATTATACTACCAATAGTCTGTCTTGGGATCTTTCCGCCACAGACCGCTAGGGCAGACATCGCGGAAGCGACTGCCTATCTCTTGAATCAGAGCGATAATCCCTGGGTGACTATGGCCCTCTCGGCGGTTGGAGAAGAGACAAGCGGGGAGTATCTTAAATCCACCAACGGTTCAACGGCTATAGAATTCGCTGCCCCGATCTTGGCCATAACCGCCATCGGTGAAGACCCGAGAACATTTCCCAGTATCGACCTTATCGAAAAACTGAAAGGCTATTATACGGACGGCCAGATAGGGGATAGCTCCACCCTGAACGATGACATCTTTGGGCTTTTGGCGCTCCTTTCAGCCGGAGAGCCATCAGACAGTATAGTTATTGCCGGCACAAAGGATTTTGTTCTGCGGAATCAGAACGATGACGGAGGCTGGGGATTCAGCGTAGACGGCGGCAGTGACACCAATATGACTACGGCTGCCATTAGGACTCTAGTGGAATCGGGAGTCTCCGAAGATAATGCGGTTATCCAAAACGCTGCCGCTTATCTAAAATCTGCCCAGAACGCTGACGGCGGATTTCCATACGACCCTCACGGAATGTGGGGGACTGATTCTGACGCTTCATCGGACGCATGGATTATTTCTGCTGTTACATCTATGGGCGGAAACATCAATGATTGGTTGATCGAAAATGTTGGCGGTCCGGTAGAACATCTTTTGTCTCTGCAAACTGAAGAAGGATATTTCCAATATCAAGCGGGAACGGGCGAAGATGATTTCAGTCCAATTACTACTTCATACGCGGTTATCGCCCTGGCTGGCAAGGACTACCCGGTGAATTCTATTTCCTATAATCCACCCGAACCTGTTGATGAGGATGATGACACCGAAGAGGAAGAAAAGCACGGCGGGGGCGGAGGCAACACATCCGAAAGATCCGTCGAGGATACTGTCGACATAGAGGAGGCCGCTGATACAGAGGAGGCAACACTAACGCAGCTGCAGGCAGAACTAGAAAAACTAATGACACTTCTTTCACGATTACAGGCGTCGGCGACAGCTGATCCCGGGGCACAGAGATTCACCCGCGATCTCAATATAGGCTCCGTCGGCGAGGATGTTCGAAGATTACAGCAGTATCTTAATGCCCATAGTTGCGCCTTGAATGCTTCCGGTTACGGCTCTCCCGGGAATGAAACTGTCTTCTTCGGCGAGCTAACACGCAGTGCCCTAATCTGCCTCCAAATGAAAAGTGGCATTATCCCGGCGGTTGGATACTTTGGCCCGATCACACGCGCATACATTAGTACCCACCTCTAGTTCGCCGTACAAGAGACTCCCGACCGAAGCCCCAAATTCCGTTATTGTGATATACTTATCTATGTAAATATAAGTTGATTTTATGAGCTTTAGCTTGAATTTTGTCTTTTCCTTCCTAACTTTGGCTCTTGGGGTGTTTGCGAGCTTTTATTTCTTTATAAACTGGCTGTGTCGTCATAAAAAATGCACATTTCTGGTTATCTGGGCACTAGCGCTTCTCCTCTTTTATTGGTTTAAAATTCCCGGTATTCTCTCTGACGCTGGTCTAGAAATTACACTTACGGACTTCAGTGAGTTCTTCGTTGTTACTTACTTCATCTATTTCATTGCTCATATACTTGTCTATCTCGGTATTATGTTTATGGGGCCGGGGGTAAACTCAAGAAGAATTGGTAAGCTTTTTATCCTCTGGTCCGGTTTGGCTTTTCTTTTTTTCTTAACTTACTTTCTAATTGAGGGCTTAGAACAGTATATGCCCCTATGGCTGTCGGTCATATTCTTTTATCTCCCGATACAACTCCTGATCTTGTCTGCTCTTTATAAGTGGTTTAGAAGAAGGGATGTCTTTACGACGAAGAGGAGTCTATTGGGTGTTTTCAGTATGATACTCTCGTTTTTCTTATTGGCAGTCTCTTCCATCTTTTATTTGATCAACCTACTGGCAAATCCATCCATATTTTGGTTTGCAGCTGTGACTTTCTCATATTCAAACTCTTTACTGCAAACTTTGGGTGTTCTTTTCCTAGTCGCAGGCATGCTACTTGTGCATGGAGAGTGCTGTCAAATTGTTCGAACTATTAGTGGTTTGGAGGAGAGGAAATCAAACTGATCATAATATTATCCAAGACGAGGTCGGTTTAAAATATCTAAATTCAGGATCTAGAGTGGGACGGAGGCCTGCGCTAGCTAGCGGCATCCTTTTCACTTTTACAGACTCCGTTTCTCTTCGACTATACTAAAAAGGGGGTTAGAAAACCCCCTGCGATTACATTACATGAAAGAGAACGTTTTAACCGAGAGAATCTGTCTGGAAACGAAAGGAGCGTATGACATGATCGACATTACCCATCATGCGACAAAGCTCATCGCTGACCGGCACCTCAAAAACGGCTTACTCAATCTCTTTGTGGAACACACCACCTGCGCCCTGGCAATAAATGAATTTACCGACCCCAAACTGCTCAACGATTTTAGGAAAAAACTCTCTGAATTCAGCCCGGAGGATGCACAGTACGAACACAACGAATCTCATGTTTGCAACGGCGACGATTGTGTTAATGGCCATTCACACTGCAACGCCCTTTTCCTGCCAACTTCGATTACGTGCCAGATCGTTAACGGCAAATTAAATCTGGGAACCTGGCAAAGGATCTTTCTGATAGAACTGGACCGGGCCCGTCCG
The DNA here is from genome assembly GCA_028718505.1 of Candidatus Colwelliibacteriota bacterium. Classification (GTDB taxonomy): domain Bacteria; phylum Patescibacteriota; class Minisyncoccia; order UBA6257; family Colwellbacteraceae; genus 1-14-0-10-42-22. The sequence continues at coordinate 4,919 of JAQULQ010000021.1, forward strand.
AGGAATGTTCAATTAATGTTCATGGGGGAGGGCAATTAATCTCCGCGAAGATCTAGCTGTATAAGAAATAGAAAAGGCGGGCTCCGGTGGTTTCCGAAGACCCGCCTTATCCCCCTCACGTTAGCCTTTGCGTTCATGTCTCTGCCGGGCTGCCTGCTCGATATCGAGACGAAGCCCATCGAGGCCATACACCAACCGGCAGAGCTCTTCATCCGCAGTACGCAGCTCGGGGCTGGTACTCACTCGGCGAAGCTCAGCTAAACATCTTTGTACCCTCTCGAGAAGGCGCAAAGACTCTGTGAGTTTGGCCAAAGCAACCTCTGGCGGACTTGCCACGCCTTCTCCTTTCTGAAGAACCACTTTCCAATATGCAACGGCTATACTCACCGGTCAAATATCATTTACCGCATACTTGTTCTATAATCTGTGCCTATGAATAAAATACTCTTAGCGGTGGCTATTTTTGCCATAATCATTGGAGGATACTTATTTTTCTTCGCCGAGTTGACTATTGCTCCGGAAATATCCGATCAGTCAGAGATGACAGCTTCCTACATTCCTGAAAGCTCCAAAGAAATGATCATTGTTAGCAGTCCCGCCCCGGGAGATATAATTACCAGTCCATTGGCTATTCAGGGAGAAGCCCGAGGTTATTGGTTTTTTGAGGCCTCTTTCCCTGTCCGTCTGTTGGATGATAACGGTGCCGTCTTAGCGCAAGGCATCGCCGAAACCCCCCTGAACTGGATGACAGAAGATTTCGTATCTTTCCGAGTCAACCTCCAATTCGATAAACCGGCCACCGAGAAGGGGATGCTGGTTTTAGAGAAGAACAATCCGTCTGATATGCCGGAAAATGACGGAGCGGTTCTTATACCGGTAATATTCGGCGAAGCCTCGAGGGAAACAACCACGGTTAAAGTACACTTTAGCACGATGCCCGAAGGTTCAACCGAGTGTAATACCACAGTCGCCGTTGAACGGGTAATCCCCAGAACCCAAGCGGTGGCCCGGGCGGCCCTCGAAGAATTACTGAAAGGACCTACCCAAGAAGAGAAAGACCAGAATCTGTTTACCTCAATAAACCCGGGTGTAAAAGTCCAATCATTGACGATAGAAAGCGGTATAGCGAGGGTTGATTTTGACCAACAGCTCCAATATCAAGTAGGGGGGTCCTGCCGAATAGCTGCCATTTACGCTGAGATCAGGAATACCCTCAAAGAGTTTCCGACGGTGCAGGAGGTCGTTATCTCTATCGACGGAGATACGGAGATGATCCTCCAGCCCTAATCAGTTCGACTGCGTTCAAGATCTAAGGTCTAGGATCAGGATTTCAGATTCTCGATTATCGCTACTTCAAGCGGTACAAGCGTGAAAGGGGAATACCGCATCTGCGAATAGGCTCGGATAAGACTTTTTATTAGATCGATCAGTTTATCAACGTTCTTAACGGAAGCGGCGTGTCTCTTGATCGAATCTACCTCGTCTTTGGTAAATTCCCGCTCATAATATATCTCCAATTTATTATCGAATTTATAAGCCAGGATGCGTCTCAGGTAATGGATGAGGTCCTTTGTCAGTTGTACCAAATTGAATCCCATCTCATTGATCTCCGCTAAATAGTCGAGTGTCTTCTCTAAGCTCCCTTCAATGAGATAACCCGTTAGGATGTCTGTGCGGACAAGTCCGACCTTGCCTAAAATTCTCTCTACGGACTCCAGGTCCATAGAGCCGCTCATACTGATGACCTGCTCTAGGAGAGACTCTGCGTCGCGAAAGCTGCCTTCCGATGAGGTGGCAATCAGCTCCAAGGCAGCGTCCTCGATCTCTATTTTTTCAGCCTTCACTATTTTATTGAGTTTTTCCAAAACAGCTTTGATGGGCAGGCGGTGAAAATGGAACCGCTGGGTGCGGGAACTGATGGTGACTGGTATCTTGTCTTCTTCGGTGGTGGCCAGCACAAAAATAGCATGGCTGGGGGGCTCTTCCAGGGTTTTCAGGAGAGCATCCGCTGCGAACTTGGTTAACTGATGCGCTTCATCAATAATAAAAACCTTATACTTGTATGATGTCGGCGCAAGCCGAATACCCTCTCTGATATTCCGTATCTCCTCAATGCCTCGATTAGACGCGGCATCAAGCTCAACCACATCTAAAGCTCGTCCTTCGTCTATCTCAATACAGGGACGGCACTTATTACAGGGTTCGCCTTTCTTGCGGAAAACTTCGTCCTTAAGACGGGTTTCGCAGTTCACTATCTTAGCCAACAGACGGGCCGCAGAAGTTTTACCCGTGCCCCTTGGTCCATGGAACAGATAGGCGTGACTTATTTTATCCGTGCGGGCCGCATTTCCCAATATCTCAACTACCAGCTCCTGACCGATAAGGTCGGCTAAGACTCGCGGACGATATCTTCTATAAATTGCTAGGGCCATCTTCGTAAAAATCCGCTTTTATTATAGGTATATATAATCTAGAATGGAATACAGAGTGGAAGTCATTACACCCGTTGGCTATGAGCTTACGATAGGAGAGTTTAGGGGACCCCTGGACAAGCTTCTAGAGCTCATCGACGAAAGAAAACTCGAGATCACTAGGCTGAATTTAGCCCAGGTAACAGCTGATTTCGTCGCTTATTTAGAAACCCTTGAAGAGATAGACCATAAAGAACTGGCCAATTTCGTGGTTGTTGCTTCAAAGCTTGTGTTAATAAAATCTTATGCCCTTCTACCAAACCTGGAACTATCCGGAGAGGAAGAGCGGGACATGGCTGAACTCGAAAAAAGATTGAGACTTTACAAAGAGTTCCGCCAAGCCGAAAGAAATATTGCCGGCACCTGGGACAACCGCCGGATGACAGCTAGGCCGTATTTGGCCAGCGTTCCGACTGGGTTTTATCTAACAGAGAGGGTGCGGCCGGAACAGCTCAGAAAAGATTTTGAACAGTTGGTAGAAATGGTAACTGAGTTGAGAAAGCTCGAAACTCGGGAAATGGCAGTTGTGAATCTCGAGGAAAAAATAGCGGAACTTCTGCAAAGAGTAAAAACCATTGTTCGAACCAGCTTCAGCCACTTACGAGGCGGTAAAGAAAAATCTGAAGTAGTAGTAATGTTCCTAGCCCTTTTGCATCTTTTAAAAGATAATCGAATAAGCGTTATGCAAGAAGAGATATTCGGGGACATAACCATTCTGAACATCGATGGAAAAACCTAAGAGAACTTTGGGGGCAAAAGTAGAAGCTATTCTTTTCAT
>JAQULQ010000022.1 GCA_028718505.1 Candidatus Colwelliibacteriota bacterium
CAGTTTTGAGGGCCTCGGGATTGCCTCCAGAAAAAAACATTCGGAGACCACCAGTAATAGCCATAATCACCACTATCACGAAAGCGGCGTAAATCAGTGTCATTATAATGTTGTGCCCCATCTCGGCTAAAGTGCACATATCACATGCGGGTATCGTAATGGCTTGCCCCGTGGCAGGATCTATCTCGGTGGTTACCCCTACTGTTGGGTTACACCTTGGAACCAACCGTGGGGGTAATACCTGTGCAGAGACAACTTTTATTAGCCAGAGTTTCATCTTGCTTCTAACAAATCTTTGATCCTTATGCTCAACCTGTTAAATGCTTGTCTCACATTGAGCGAGCTGTCAAGAACAGCCCCGATGGCCCCATTAAAGGCGTCCCTAACAAATGCTTCGTCCGGTTGAAGCCAGCTCCGCGCTGTTAATGCCTGTCTCGCCAGAATCCCGTTTTTGCCAGTATCGTCTTTGTATTTATCTATCAAAGATCTAAGGGCCGGCGGCAAGTCGGTATCCTGGAAATATTCTTCAGCGCTGGTTTGGTCAGTGGTAGCAAAGATCACAAAATCCCAGGCGGCACCTTGGTCCTCCGCGCTGTTGGCCACAGCTAACCCAAAATAATTTGGATAATTAATGGTTGCCTCTGAACTAACTTGTGGCATAGCAGCTACTCCAGTATTAATCAAAGTATTTTTGGATCTTAGGTCGTCCAGCTGAGATGAGTAAATAAAAACGCCCGAGACATTATTTCTCGCAAAAAGTTCTGCATCCTTCCCCAACGCGTTATTCCATGTATAGACGGTCGGAAGATTCGGATTCGCGTAAGATACATAACGAGAAAAGGAGTTTTGGCCGGCTTCTTTATTAAAAAGGACGCCATCCAAATCGTCATTTATCATTGTGACGCCTGATTGCATGACAAAAAGATTCAGCAAGTCGGGTGCATTGCTGATGTCGGGAGATGTCCCTCCGACAGCAAAAGCCGCTCTTTCAATATTTACTCCGTTCATTTTCTTCAGAGCTGGAATGTCCGCATCAAACTCTGTCCAGGTCGCCGGCGGAGCCGTAATCCCTCCTTGGTCAAAATGATCACGATTATAGGCGAGGATCAAGGTATCTATATAGAGAGGGAGGGCATATATTTCGCCGCCCAGAACAAAATCCTGTTCGGCCGCTTGAGGAAAAAGGCTCTGAAGGGTCGCCAGAGAAAACTTCTCTGAGGGAGCGGGAATAATTTTTGCCTCATGTTTCAGAAGCCAATTGTTGTCGAACATAAAAATGTCTGGCCCCTCGCCGGCAGCCAGAGCATTCACAACATCCTTTTCATAAGAAGCCGGATCTATACGCTTGTATTTGACCTCTACTGGATAGACCGACCGGAACCGGCTGATGGTTCCTTCCCAAACTTTCCTGTTATCTACCCCCCAAAGTTCAAGCTGAGTAATTTCGGCTTTCGGAGTACGTTTTCCTGGGATAACACCGACGAACATCAAGACAACAACCAGAGCTATCACCCCTGCTATAGCCAGGAAGATGGTCTGTTTTTGAGTAAATTGCGTCCGCATTAACATTTAGAGCACTACTGTGCCGGCCAGTCGATCCCCGGTCTTCAGCGTCATGATCTTAACTCCTTGGGTAGCCCGGCCAACCTTCCTGATGTCTCCTATTGTCGTCTTTAACACTTGACCCTTCTTCGATATGGCCAAAAGCTCTTCTTCATCGATTATAACATGGGAAGAAATAACGGAGCCGGTCTTACTGGTTACTTTGGCGGTAATGATCCCAGAACCTCCGCGCTTCTGGATTTTATACTCTTTTAAGGGTGTCTGTTTAGCATAACCGTTCTCCATCACGACCAGAAAATTAGCATCCGTCTTAGACGCAATGACATCAAATGAGTTGACTACATCATTCTTGCGGAGAGCAATGCCCCTGACGCCGGCGGCCGTTCTGCCCATCGCCCGTATGTCCGATTCCTTAAAACGAATGGATTTCCCATCCCGGGTGGCCATAATGATCTCATCATTTTTTCCCACCAGCTCTACCCATCGCAGGTGGTCGTCTTTATTAAGGTTAATAGCGATGATACCGCTGCGTCGAACGTTGGCAAAGTTGGCTAGGGCCGTTTTTTTAATAACACCTTTGGAGGTGGCCATTGCAAGTGCCTTCTCTTTGCCGGCTTCTTCGTTGGAATAAGTAATAATGGCGCTGATTTTTTCGCCGCTCGGGATTTCTAAGAAATTGTGGACCGCCCGCCCTTTATTAGTGCGTGTGCCTTGAGGAATTTCATAGACCTTTGTCTGGAAGACCCTACCCATCTCTGTAAAAAACAGAATGTTATCGTGTGTGCTAGCGCTAAGCAGATATGACAGAATGTCCTCTTCTCCGACAGCACTGCCGATCAGGCCTTTACCGCCTCGCTTTTGGCTTCTGAAGGTCGTCGGCGGAATGCGCTTTATATATCCGTCGCTGGACATGGTGATTACGGCCTCCTCTTTAGGGATTAGGTCTTCCGTAGCAAACTCCTTCAGTTTGCCGGCCACAACCTTAGTGCGGCGCTCATCGCCGTAATTGTTCTTTATTTCCTCCAACTCCTTTTTGATGACTCCTAGTATCTTCTTGGGATCGCCCAAAAGCTCTGTTAGTTCTTTAATAAGGGTCCTTTTTTCCTTCAGTTCATCTTCTATCTTTCTCCTCTCGAGAGCAGCCAGGGTCTGGAGACGCATTTCAAGGATGGCCGTTGCCTGGATATCCGTTAGCCTGAACTTTTTTATAAGGTTGCTCTTAGCCTCTTCGCGATCGGCGGATTTTTTAATGGTGGCTATGATCTTGTCTATATCGTCGAGCGCCCTAGAAAGCCCTTCTAAGATATGCGCCCTCTCTTTCGCCTTCTCTAAATCGTATTTTGCCCGTCTCGCTACCACCTCCCGCCGATGTTCGACGAAACTAGCTAAGACATCCTTGATGGACATCGTTTCTGGCTTGAGACCTCCGGCCAGTGCCACCATATTCAGGTGATAATCTTTCTGAAGATCGGTGTGTTTCCAAAGCTGATTCATAATTTTCTGAGGAACAGCGTTCTGTTTTAGCTCGATCACTACTCTGACCTGTTCGTCTTTGTCAGATTCATCTCGGATATCTCGGATACCTTCGATGCGCTTATCTGTCACTAATTCAGCTATCTTAATAAGCAATTCCGATTTGTTTACTTGATAAGGAATTTCGGTTACTACTATCTGCTTTTCATCCAAGTTTACCTTACCCCTGAGGGTAATTGCTCCCTTACCGGATGCATAAGCGTCATAAATGCCTTTTTTATCATAAATAATACCTCCGGTCGGGAAATCCGGGCCTTGGATATACTCCATCAGCTCTTCGGATGTAGCCTTGGGATTGTTAATGAGATGCTCGGTGGCCTCGATAACTTCGTTCAGGTTGTGGGGCGGGATTTTGGTTGCCATCCCGACAGCAATGCCGTCTGAACCATTAACCAGAAGGTTGGGGTATCTTGCCGGAAGCACTGTGGGTTCTTTGCGTGTATCGTCGTAATTGGGTATTAGATCAACTGTGTCTTTTTCAATATCAGTCAAAAGGGGATCGGCTATTTTAGCCAGTCGGCATTCGGTGTATCGCATGGCCGCCGGGCTGTCTCCGTCTATATTGCCCCAGTTGCCTTGTCCGTCTATGAGGGGATATCTCAAGGAAAAATCTTGTGCCATTCGGGCAAGCGCTTCATAAATAGGGTCATTGCCATGAGGGTGATAATGCCCCATTACGTCTCCGACAATGTTGGCAGATTTCCTATATTTGGCAGAGTGATTAACACCAGCGCTCCACATCGCCCACAAAATCCGCCGATGAACGGGTTTAAGACCGTCTCGCGCATCCGGCAGGGCACGGCCGACAATGACTGACATCGCATAATCCAAATAGGACTCGCGCAGCTCTTTGGTAATCTCCGCCTCTCTGACCTTGTTGTTTTCTACTCGCTCTTTAGCCATACCACTTTAATACCCTCCTCTCCGCTAAGTTCTTTGGCTCTCAAGGTAAGCTTTTCCTCCTTGGTCGCTTTTTGACCAAGTTCTTCCAGGAGAACTTTAGCACCCTTATCGGTCATTGGGATAATAATACTCGGTTCAACCTTTTTAATGAGCGCGGCCAACTCCTTGGTACTTAAGCTGGAGAGTTCCGGATTGATAAAAAGCACATCTATCTCCCCCAGTTTATCCAGCACGCCTTGGCTTAAGGAGGCGGACAAGCTGTTTAGGAAACCAAGGCGAATATTGTCGAAATAGACTGCATAAGCAGTCCTAAGTATTTTTTTATCGCTGCCCACATCAACACCCCGCACCTTCACTCCAGCTACTTCGTACTCTCCAGCACCCCAAATCCGTCCTTCTTCAGCAAAGCCTATCTCATCTATTTTAGTTTCAGTCTGAAGCACTAAACTGCCCTTCTTTTTGGCCGGCGGATCTACTAATAGACTAAAATCGGCCACCTGGCATTTCGCGCCCGATGGCCCTAAAAGGCTTATAACCATTGGTTTTATTTTACCCTCGCCGGCGTTGCTTTTCAATCCCACTTTACCTATAATCACTGCTGTCTTAATGAAGCAAATTGCAAAAAAACAGGACTCTTTCGAGTTCCAGGCGCTGAAATCCAACCCCGGACTCATGCCCATCTTGAGAGAGGGTGAGCTTATTAATGTGACTCTGGTTGAACAAAGCAACCGTGCTGTCTATTTCAGCGTTCCTAAAGTTGGGACTGGGATAATCTACGGTATTGAGCTTATTAACGCGAAGGGCATTCTCAAAAAACTGCAGGTGGGAGATCAAGTCACAGCCAAAGTGGTAGTCCCAGAAAACGATGAGGGGCTAGTCGAGCTCTCTTTGATGGAAGCTGGCAAACAAAAGGCTTGGCAGGAGCTTAAAGAGCTAAAGGATACTGGTGAGCCCATCGTAGCCAAAGTAACCGGGGCAAATTCGGGCGGTTTGCTACTCGAGATCAAAGGGGTACAGGGCTTTCTGCCGGCCTCTCAACTCTCGAATGAACACTATCCGCAGAGCGAGGATGGCGACCGGTCAAAAATCACCCAAGAGCTTAAAAACTTCATCGGACAGGAGCTTTCCGTAAAGATCATCAATATTAATCCGCGCACCAACAAGCTTATTGTCTCTGAACGCGAGATCGAGGCAGCTAATACTAAGGACCTGCTCGAAAAGTACGCCGTCGGGGATATTGTGCCCGGCATTGTCTCTGGCGTAGCTGACTTCGGAATATTTATTAAATTCGCTGACCAAACAGAAATAGAGGGGTTGATCCACATCTCTGAGTTAAGTCACAACATGGTGGACCACCCTCGTGAAGTCGCGAACGTGGGCGATATGGTAAAAGCTAAGATCGTCGAGATCAAGGACGGGCGTGTTTCTCTTTCCCTAAAAGCTCTTCAGCCTGACCCCTGGGAAAACGTGGGTAAAAAATTCAAGGAGGGGGAAAAAGTCAGGGGTGAGGTTTATCGGCTCAATCCATTCGGCGCTTTTGTAAAGATCGGCCAAGACCTAATGGGATTGATCCATGTATCCGAATTCGGTTCAGTAGAAGAACTTAAGGCGGTTCTCGAGCCGGGTAAGAATTATGAATTTATGATCAGCTCTATCAAGCCGGCGGAGAAAAGGATCGTGCTTAAATTAGGAACTAAAGCCAAATCTCATCAGGAAAAAAAGCCAACTGATGGAGCAGAATCTTTATAGAAGCATTTTCCGGGCAGCGGTTATTCTCTTTTCGCTGGCTCTGATCTTCTCACTCATGTATCAGGTTCCTCAAGAACCGACGACGATGACGCTGACCGACTTAGCAGCGAAGATCAGGGCTGGGGAGGTTGAAAAAATAGAAGTTGCCGGCGAAGAAATCAGTATTAAATTAAGGGATACTGACGTTGAATGGACCTCTCAGAAAGAGACGAACGTCGGTCTAACCGAAACCTTGGTCAACTTAGGCCTGACTACGGAGGAGATATCGAAAGTTAGCATAGCGACCGTGGACCAATCCGGATTCTTGTTCGTAATGAGCGTGCTTCTGCCGACCGTTCTGCCTATTGTGGTGTTCCTATTGATCTTCTGGTTTATTTTCAAGCAGGCGCGCACTGGAGTTAATCAAGCTTTTACGTTCGGCCGGGCTAACATCCATCTCTTTACCAACTTTAAGGAGAAAATTACCTTTAAGAACGTGGCCGGGCTTAAGGAAGCCAAGCAGGAGCTTCAAGAAATTGTTGGCTTTCTAAAAGAGCCGAAGAAGTATTTGGACATGGGCGCTAAAATTCCAAGGGGGGTTCTGCTCATGGGTCCGCCAGGGACCGGCAAGACCCTTCTGGCGAGAGCGGTGGCTGGCGAAGCGGGCGTGCCATTTTTTCATCTATCTGCCTCTGAATTCGTAGAGATGTTCGTGGGCGTAGGGGCATCCCGCACCAGAGATGCCTTCAATACTGCTAAGAAGGCCGCTCCTTCTATTCTTTTTATAGATGAGATCGATGCGGTCGGGCGAGAGAGAGGAGCTGGGTTAGGCGGCGGCCATGATGAGAGAGAACAAACCCTTAATCAGATATTAGTTGAGATGGATGGTTTCGATAGGACTACGCAAGTTATTGTCCTGGCTGCTACTAATCGGCCGGATGTTCTGGACCAAGCCCTGCTGCGCCCGGGCAGGTTTGACCGGCGAGTTTTTTTGGACTTGCCCGATATCCGGGAGCGGGAAGAAATTCTGAAAATTCATGCCGAAGGCAAACCTCTGGACAGCGATGTTGACTTCAAGCGAGTTGCTACCCGCACGCCTGGTTTTTCGGGTGCCGACTTGGCGAACCTGGTAAATGAAGCGGCTATCTTGGCCGTCCAAGAGAGTAAGAAAAGTGTAGGTCAGCAGAACATCTACGATTCTGTAGAAAAAGTGACTCTAGGACCTGCCCGCAAAAGCCGTTTAGTTTCTGACAAAGAAAGAGAAATTACGGCCTATCATGAAGCTGGTCATGCGCTCGTGGCTGCATCGCTTAAGCACTCCGATCCCGTACACAAGGTTTCAATAGTGGCCAGGGGGAGCGCGGGCGGATATACGCTGAAACTTCCAGTTGAAGACAGACACCTTAAGACTAAATCACAATTTCTGGCAGATTTGGCAGTGGCTATGGGCGGTTATGTAGCCGAGGGGGTGGTGTTTAAAGACGTGAGCACTGGAGCGTCTAGCGACCTCAAGGAGGCGTCGCGTTTAGCCAGGTTACTTGTTACCCGTTTCGGCATGAGCGAAAAAATGGGGCCGGTTTCTTTTGATAATCAGGATGAATATGTCTTCTTGGGGCGGGATATAGCAGCGAGTAAGAACTATTCGGAAGAAATCGCATCTAAAATAGATAAAGAGGTGGAGGGTTTCATCAATGCAGCGCTCAAAACCGCGCAGAAGATTATCTCAGCCGACAGAAAAGCTCTTAAAGGTATTGCCGACACCCTCCTTAAGC
>JAQULQ010000023.1 GCA_028718505.1 Candidatus Colwelliibacteriota bacterium
AGCTCGCTTTCACCTTTAGGAGAAATCTTACCCACCAAGATATCTCCGCCCTCAACTGGGGCCCCGACCCTGATAATGCCCTCCTCATCGAGATTGGCGAGCATGGGCTCAGGTGCATTCGGGATATCGCACGTAGTCAGCTCCGGTCCAAGTTTTGTATCTCTGACGTCTGTATAAAAATCTTCGATGTGAATAGAATTGAAGAGGCCCTCTCTCTGGATGCGCTCTGATAGAACAACGGCATCTTCAAAATTAGCTCCCTCCCACGATAAGAAAGCCACGGTTAAGTTCTGCCCTAAAGCTAAAGTCCCGCCTTGGGTAGACTGCCCATCGGCCAACACCTCATCTTTTTTAACTTTTTGACCCTTACGGACCAGCGGTAAATGAGAGATCGCCATATATTGGTTGCTCATTTTGAAGTTCGCAAGGGGGTATATACGCTTACGCCCGTTTTCCTGTCTGACCACTATCTTTTCCGCGTCTATTTCTGTCACTTCCCCTGCAGCCTCGGCGATAATTAAATAACCGGAGTCTCTGGCGACTATGTCTTCCATACCCGTACTGACATAGGGGGCTTCGGGTTTGATAGATGGAACAGCCTGTTTCTGCATATTAGATGCCATCAGCGCCCTGTTGGCATCATCGTGCTCAAGAAATGGGATAAGAGAGCTGGCTACGCTGACCAACTGATGGGGGGCCACCTCCACAAAGTCTATGTCTTTTGCTCTGCAAGTGCCCGGTTTTCCTTCTATCCTTGCTTCAACTTGAACACTGGTGATGCTCCCCTTACTATCAATGGGCGTATTGGCAGAAGCTATCTTATATTGATTGTCCTGTCCGGCATCAAGCCACATCACCTTGCCGGTTGTCTTACCGTCTTTAACTTCCGCATAGGGAGTGATCAGAAAACCGTGCTCGTTAAGACGTGCGAAGTTGGCTAGGCGGTTTACCAGGCCGATGTTTTGCCCCTCGGGGGTATGGATAGGACAAATCCTGCCATAATAAGAAGTGTGTACGTCTCTGACCTCAATACCGGCCCGCTCACGAGTAAGTCCTCCCGGACCTAAAGTTGTGATAATGCGTTTGTGCTCAACTGCAGCCAAAGGGTTAACCTGATCCATAAACTGCGACATTTGAGATGAGGCAAAGAATTCCTTAATAACGGCCATCAGGGGCCGAGGATTAATGAGAGCCGTGGGTGTCGCTTCTGCTATTTCAGTAGTTGACATCCTGTCCTGAGCGATCCTCCTGATCCTGGCGAAACCTACTCTCAAACGATCTTTAAGAAACTCTCCCATCGGGCGTACGCGTCGGTTCTGCAGATCGTCGATGTCGTCGGCTTCAGCGGAGGGGGTGTTGTTTAGGCGGATGATTTCCTTAACGATAGCCTCGAGGTCTTCTTTGGTAAGAAGGTCACTCTTTGCATTAATACCAAGCCTCTGGTTTATCTTAAAACGCCCGACTTGAGAAAGATCATATCTTTCCTCCTGAAAGAGCATCGAACTGACTAGTTTTTTCGCATCTTCGGGTGTGGCTAAATCTCCAGGACGAATACGCTTATAAATTTCTAAATACGAATCCTCCAGGGTTTTGGCGATATCTTTCTTAAGAGTCGGCTCTATCTCTTCTTTAAATATCTTTTGGATATCCTCTTGCCCAAAACCGAAAACCCGCAGCAGGCAGGTCACGGGCACCTTACGATGTCTATCTATTTTGACACCGATTGATCTATCTGGATCTGTTTCAAGTTCCAGCCAGGTCCCCCGATTGGGAATAACTTTCGCCCCGAAGAGCCTGCGTCCGCGATAGAGATTATCCTTAAAATATACGCCCGGGGATCTGATGAGCTGAGAGATAACCACCCGCTCGTGTCCGCTGATGACAAATGTTCCTCTGTCGGTCATCACCGGTACATCTCCCAAATAGATTTCCTGTTCTTTTCTTTTGCCCGTCGTCTTGTTCACGAGCCTGACTTTTGCTCTGAGAGGGGCATCATAAGTAACACCGCGGAATCTTGCTTCCTCCTCAGAATGTTTAGGCTCATCGAGGTGATATTCAAGAAAGTAAAGCTCCAGTTCTTTACCTGAATAGTCCTGAATGGGTGAAACTTCATCAAAAAGTTCTTTGAGGCCTTTCTCGATAAACCACTTATATGATTCTGTTTGGATAAACTGAAGGCTGGGCTGTTTAGCTAACGCACCAGGATGAGAAGAAAAAACTTTCACTGGCAGGGTGGCTTGTCTATGACTTCTAGTTGTAGGCATTTATAGGTTCGCTAGCACCGTTTTTTGCGTCAAAACAAAAAGGCCGGATCTCGACGGCTTTTGTCTTTTTCTCTATTCGTTCAGGTATTTAATAATATTTTGCCTATGTTCGTCAAGTGTCCTGGCAAATATTGTCCTACCGCCGCCACCACTTGATAGATAATACCAGTATGGAGACTCTTCTGGCTGGATCGCTGCTAAAATGGAATCTGCCCCCGGATTACAAATTGGCCCGGGCGGAAGGCCTCTATACAGATAGGTATTGTACTCAGAATCAATCTCTTTGTCACTAGCGGTAATAGGCAGACACAGTTCTGTATCTTTGATGTAGCAGATGGTGGCATCTACTTGGAGAGGCATCTCGTTTTGCAACCTTTTCCACAAAATACCGGAAACCATACGTTTGTCCTGAACATTCTGGACCTCTTTCTCTATAAGCGAGGCAACAATAATAATATTCTGCAGGTCGCTCCTTAAAACATCTACTCCTATCTCCTCAAGTTTGGCAGAAAAATTGTCCTGGAACTTCTGCTGAACGACAGCTGCGGTTGAGTCGAGAAAGAACTCATATGTATCCGGGAATAAATACCCCTCGAGATCGCCACTTAACTCTTCGTCCGCCAAAACGCCTTCTCCCTTAAGATACAGATTAATCTCGCTCACCGTCCACCCTTCCGGGATCGTAACAATATCGCGGGGCGTTTCCGGAACACTTCGATAGCGTATAACCACCCAGAAGGATAGGATTATCACCAGCAGCGAGAATACACTGGCAAAAAAAATAAAGCGTTTCATCTAGGCTCTGGCTCTTTTATCCGTAATGCCCTGAACGATAGCAACCAATAAAGATACGGTCAATAAATTACTTCCACCATAGCTGATAAACGGCAATCCGACCCCGATAACCGGCAATAGTCCGGTAGCCGAACCTAAATTAACAGTAAAGTGGATCATCAGCATGAGGGCGGTTCCCAATGCAATAAATCTGGCAAAATTACTATGCGATTGTTCTCCTAAGAAGAGCAGTCTTAAAACAAGATAAATAAAGGCGCCGATAACAAGGAGCCCGCCTATCAATCCCCATTCCTCAACAAAGGTAGAGAAAACAAAATCTGTGTGCGCTGCCGGTAAAAATCCGAGGTGAGCTTGTGTCCCCTGACCGAAACCTTTGCCATAAATACCTCCAGAACCAATGGCTATCTTTGACTGAATAACGCTGTAATTTATTCCAAGCGGGTCAGCTTCCGGAGAAAATAACGCTGTTATTCTGGCTTTTTGATAATCAGCCAAAGCAAAATTCCAGCCGAGAGCACCTATCGTTATTAAGATAAAAAGGGCGGTTATTAGATGTTTGAATTTAATCTCGCTTAAGAGCAGATATCCGAACCAAATCCCGAAGAGCACAAGCGCCGTCCCGAGGTCAGGCTGTACCAAGATCAATATGACCGGTATCAGAAAATAAACGAATGAGTGCAGGATAACTCTGACCCTGCCGATAGCTACGTGCCTGACGGCAAAAAAACTGGAAAGAAGCAGGATGAGGGCGGCTTTCATAAATTCAGACGGTTGGATCTGAAACCCCCCCAATTGTATCCAGCTGCGGGCACCGCTTATCGTGGGGGCAACAAAATAAGTCACAACAAGCATCGCGAGTATCAAGGCATAAAATCCATAAATGACCCACTTGTAGCTTAAAATCGCTTTGATGTTGGCTTGAGGCAAAAAGACCAGCACCAGAACTGATGGCACCAGCCACACAAGCTGACGATAAAATAACTCTCCTCCGGATGAACCCAGAGCCAATCCGCCCGCCAATATTAAGGCAAAAACAGCTAACAAGAGCGGTAAGTCTACTTTTTTTAAAAGTCTAGCGACCATCGCCGGCTCAAATTATGAAGCTGTTTCCCAAAATATCTCAGTCTTTAAATCGTCCAGTACAACGTTGGATGGAACCGATACGAAAATGGTAAAGCCCCTACTCTTAAAAGCGGCCAATTGATCTAAAATGGTGGTGGCAGCACCTATTAACTGACCTCCTTCCTTATTTCTGATCAACGCACCTAGTTTAAGGTCCTCAACACTATGCTCAGTATTGTTGGTCATAATCCCATCAATCCTCATTGCGTTCTCGGAAAGTGTGGGCTTTGCCTGTTTAATGGTGAAACTATGTTCAGTAAAGCTTCCTTTGGGAACAATCATAAAATCGCTTTCCAGATCAAATTCTATGCTGCCGATATCTAACGGATTAATAGGAAATCCTGACTCAACAATATATCTTGTAGTTTCCGGAGGGACTATCGTTTCGCCCTCGACTAAGTCCAGCCTGCCTCCGACAAGATCCCTGATATCAAGACTATACTCAACCCCTCTAGCTCCATAGTTGGGGCTGTTGTTCGTGATGGTCGCGGCTAATGTAAGCTTGGCTTCACCCGCAGAAACAACCCCCACATCGCTTTTTATCAGTCTAAAGTTCTTTTCTTCGCATGAGATCACGCATACGCCTCCGCAGTCTACGTCTTCTTCGTTTTGATTTAAAATATTGTCCTCACAGTTGGGCAGAGCTCTAAAAAACAGCAGGTAAACCGCGGCAGCCATCAGCCCCAGGATTAGCAGAAACAGGAGCCCATAAAGTACGTGTTTAGCGCCTCTGCTCATTTCTCACTATTGTAAGCTAAAAACAAAAGCCCCGCCACGAAGGCGGAGCCCGTCTCCCCGCAAAAGATTTCATATGCCGGCGTACCCTACTTTCGCCCGAAGGACTATCATCGGGTCTAAGCGCTTTCACTGCCGAGTTCGGAATGGTATCGGGTGGGACACACTTAGATAAAACACCGGCAAGTGAAATCTTGCGGAGAAAAAAGAATACAGAACTGAAATTAAAAAACCTTTTGGGCGCTTAGATGGCCAACTCTCCAGTATCTCCATCCTTACAGACTCACAGCAAGCCGTAAGTCCATAATTCCGAAGAAAGCGGTCTATTAGTACTCCTCGGCTGAACACCTCACGGTGCTTACACCTAGAGCCTATCAACCCGGTAATCTTCCGGGGACCTATGTCTAATCTTGGGTGCGGCTTCGCGCTTAGATGCTTTCAGCGCTTATCCAACACGAACTTAGCTACTCAGCAATTCAGTTGGTACCAAAGCTGATAGACCAGAGGTTCGCTCAACCCGGTCCTCTCGTACTAGGGTCGAATCCCCTCAAACATTACACGCCTACAGTAGATAAAGACCAACCTGTCTCACGCGTATCAGATTGTAATACGGACTATACCTTCTCCGATTTGGTTCGGAGGCTGACGTCTAGTCTCTGAGGATCCTCAAATACATTAAGTTTCCTGCTGATTACTCTTCATAGAAGAGCTTCCAGCATATGGTCAGCTTTCCTCTCTGGCGTTGCCGCCAAAGGCCGCCGTGATGTGATGTCTATCCCTCGGATTTAAACCGTTCAAGAGTCGAGCCACTCTCAACTCCTCAACGGTTTAAACCCAGCTCGCGTAACTTTTTAATTGGCGAACAGCCAAACCCTTGGGACCTTCTCCAGCCCCAGGATAAGTTGAGCCGACATCGAGGTGCCGAACTCCGCCGTCGATATGGACTCTCGGGCGGAACTAGCCTGTTATCCCCGGGGTAGCTTTTATCCGGTGTCTCCAGCCGTTCTACGAAGTGCTGTCGGGTCGCTAAGTTCTGCTTTCGCACCTGCGCGACTTGTAGGTCTTGCAGTCAAGCCAGCTTATGCCTTTATACTTCAGGCCCGATTTCCATCCGGACCAAGCTGACCTTAATAAACTCCTCCGTTACTCTTTAGGAGGAAAACGCCCCATTTAAACTGCCCACCAGGCACTGTTCCTCAACGTTTTTGCCGTCGGGGTTAGACTATAAAGTTCATAGGGTGGGTATCTCACTGGCGGCTCCAGTCCGACCGAAATCGGACCTTCAAAGCCTCCCCACTATGCTGCGCGGACAAACCCTATAGCCAATACCAAGTTGCAGTAAAGCTCCCGGGGTCTTCTCGTCCCACTGTAGGTACCCCGCATCTTCACGGGGATTGCATTTTCACCGAGCTCTTCGCTGAGACAGCTCTCTAGTCGTTACGCCATTCGTGCGCTCCGGAACTTACCCGGAAAGGAATTGCGCTACCTTAGAACGGTTATAGTTACCGCTGACATTGACGGGGGCTTCGGACACTCAGCTGATCTCAGCCGAAGCTGAGACCAACCGGCATCGTTAACCTTCCCGCATCGGTCAGGCGTCACCTCCTATACATCCTCTTACGAGTTCGCAGGAAGCTGTGTTTTTATTAAACAGTCGCTAGAGAAACTTTTGCTGCGGGTCCGATATAATCGGACCAGACCTTATCCCAAAGTTACGGTCGCTTTTTTGCCGAGTTCCTTAGCGAAGAATCACTCGTTCCCCTTGGGCTCCTCGCCCTATCCACCTGTGTTGGTTTAAGTACGGAGCCAATACAACTAATCTTAGAAGTTTTTCTAGGAGGCCTATTCAGAAAAGTTGGTTGAGCAAAAGCTCAGCCTTCCGTCGACCCCCGAGATCCGCCATTAAAGGCAGGTTCCCGGATTTTCCTGGGAACCATCTCTTGGGATAAACGATGGGAAACCATTAACCCACTCCTCTTTATTTGCCCCGTCACTCCATCGAATTGCACTGGCGGGCAGGAATGTTGACCTGCTGACCATCAGCTACGGCTTTCGCCATCGCCTTAGGGCCGCCTAACCCGTGGTTGATTGCCATTGCCACGGAAACCTCGGATTTTCGGGGATCCGGTTTCTCACCGAATTTGTGGTTACTCATCCCAGCATTCTCTCTTCCCAGCGCTCCACCCGGCCTCACGGCTCAGACTTCAGCGCACTGGGAATGCTCTCCTACCCCGAGCACTCAACGAATTGAATGCTCAGCCGTGTCTTCGGTGGTTTGCTTAAGCCCCGTGAATCTTCGGCGCAGCCTGCCGTTGAATAGTGAGTTGTT
>JAQULQ010000024.1 GCA_028718505.1 Candidatus Colwelliibacteriota bacterium
AATATACAGCCCTCATAAGAGATTGTGATTATGCCAGTTCTTTAGGAGAATATGGCCGGTCGGCCAGAGCGTTTCATATTAGTTTTGATGGGCTTTGTGATCTTGGGGGTCAGCTAAACGACGGTTTATGCGCAACACCTACTGAGCCCTAGGGGTTTATGAATAGAACTGAGGCCAGTGTCAGAATTACTAAGCTCAAAAAGGAGATTGAGCGCTATCGCCACGCCTACCACGTAGAAGACAAATCTCTTATTTCAGATGCCGCTCACGATTCTCTTAAAAGAGAGCTTTTCAGGCTGGAACAGCAGTATCCAGATTTGATCACGCCGGATTCTCCTACCCAAAGGATCGGTGGGGAGCCGGCTAAGCAGTTTAAGAAAGTTAGGCATGAGGCAAGAATGACCTCATTCAATGATGCTTTTAACGAAGAAGAAATACGAGCTTGGCTCTCGCGGGCTGAATCCTATCTTGGAACGAAAATTAAGCCCGAATTTTATTTGGAGCTGAAGATAGACGGGTTTGCCATAGAGCTTGTTTATGAGAACGGTATCCTGGTACAAGGCTCTACCCGAGGTGACGGCAGTATCGGGGAAGATGTCACTGATAACCTGAGAACCATTGAGGCTATTCCTCTTAATCTTAACCACACCGCCAAGATCAATATCCCTCCAAAATTAATTGTTAGAGGAGAAGTTTTTATCTCTAAAGAAGAGTTCATTCGCATGAATAGGGCCCAGGAGCAACGGGGGGAAAAACCCTACGCTAATCCGCGCAACTTGGCGGCTGGTTCCATACGGCAATTAGATCCCAAAGTAGCCTCTTCCCGGAAATTAGACTCGTTTATTTACAGTCTGGTCACGGACATGGGACAGAAAACCCATGCGGATGAGCACGGCCTCTTAGCTAAAATGGGATTTAAGACAGACAATAAACACCACCAGATCGCTCGGTCTCTGGATGAAGTCTTCCGATACAAAGACGGTTGGGAGGGTTCCCGGCGCGATGCGCTTCCGTATCAAATAGATGGAGTAGTGGTAATTATCAATAGCAACGAAATATACGAAAAATTAGGCGTAGTGGGCAAAACACCCCGGGGAGCAATCGCTTATAAGTTTGAGCCCGAGGAAGCCACTACACGATTGATTGATATCAGGGTGCAAGTTGGGCGAACGGGGGCCCTCACTCCTGTGGCTATTCTCGAACCAGTCGAGGTTGGCGGTGTAACCGTTAAACATGCAACCCTCCATAACTTCGATCAAATAGCCAGGTTGGGAGTCAGAATAGGGGACACGGTCGTTATCAGCCGTGCCGGGGATGTCATTCCCCAGATCACACAGGTGCTGGCAAATCTGCGGACCGGAAAGGAAAAGAAATTTAGCCTTCCCGAAAAATGTCCGATAGACGGTTCAAAAATCGTTAAAGAGGGAGCTATTCATCGATGTGCGAATCTTGAGTGCGGAGCAAGGTTAAGGGAAGGGATGAGCCATTTTGTTTCACGGACGGCTTTCGATATTCGGGGATTAGGGGCAAAGATCATTGATAAATTCATCGAGGAGGGATTTCTCCTGGATCCCGCCGACATTTTTCATTTAGATAGAGAAGAATTAACATCTCTGCCCGGTTTCGGTGAGAGATCAGCAGACAACATATTGAGTGAAATTGAAAAACGCAAGCGGATTAGCCTGCCCCGTCTTATCTACAGCTTGGGTATTTTGCACATAGGCGAAGAGACGTCCCATGCTTTTGCTGACGAGTTGCAGGCAAGAAATATGCAGGTGAGGCAGCCGTCAGATCTAATTGCAACTTTAGGCAAGCTTTCTTTAGGGGAGCTAATGAAAATACCCGATGTCGGACCTAAGATCGGAGAAAGTGTTCACGCCTGGTTTCGCTCCGAAAGAAATAAACAGCTTTTGTCTCGGCTGGATAAAGCTGGTGTGGCGGTGATTAGCGGCGGAATTTCGGCATCTCATAAATTGGCAGGGCGGTCTTTTGTGATTACTGGTACGCTTGAGGCAATGTCTAGAGAGGAAGCGCAGGAGAAGATCCGCCGGCTGGGCGGCCACCCCGCCGATTCAGTGGGCGTTAAGACAAATTATGTGGTTGCCGGTGAGAATCCCGGTTCTAAGCTGGATAAGGCGAAGAGATTGGGCGTGCAGATATTAACCGAAAAGGAATTCCGAAAAATGCTCGGGTAGTCCGCAGTTTTGCTTTTTGGTTTTTAAGCTTTAATCTATACAACATGGATTTCGATATTAAAAAATACGCTAAGCTCGCAAGAATGAAACTTACGCAGGGCGAGGAGGAAAAATTCCAGAAGGATCTAAGCGAGATACTTAAGCATGTGGAAGAACTGGGAAAGGTAAGCGTGAAAAATGTTGGGCCCATGACAGGCGGCACCAATCTAAAGAATGTGTTAAGGGAAGATCGGCCTGCGGCAGTTTCGGTTGGGGATTTTGAGCCAGAGTTTCCCGAGAAAGAGAAGGGTTATGTGCGCGTACCCAAAGTATTCGAGAATGATTGACCCGCAGAGCTTAACTATCAAGAAACTTGTTGACAGGCTGTATAAGCGTGAAATTTCGGCTGTTGAGGTAACGGAAACGTATTTATCCACCATTGCCGAAAGGGACAAAGATATTGGTGCTTATCTGAGCACAGAGAAAGAAAGTGCTTTAGGCACAGCAGCGCGGATCGATATGGACCTGCGTGACGGCAGAGAGATCGGGCTAATGGCAGGCGTGCCGATGGCTATTAAAGATAATCTGTTGATCAAGGGCAGGTTAGCCACCGCCGGTTCGCAAATCCTTAAGAATTACATCGCCTCTTACGACGCAAGTGTAATTAGAAAATTAGGCGTCGGCGGCGCGATTTTTCTGGGTAAAACTAATATGGATGAATTTGCTATGGGGAGTTCTACCGAGAATTCCAGCTTCAAACCCACGAAGAATCCACAAGATCTCGAAAGAGTACCGGGAGGTTCTTCTGGCGGTTCGGCAGCGGCAGTAGCCGGAGATATGGCGCTGGCCGCCCTCGGTTCAGATACGGGTGGGTCTATCCGCCAGCCGGCTTCTCTCTGCGGCGTAGTCGGCCTTAAGCCTACATATGGAGCAGTATCCCGATATGGGCTGATAGCAATGGCCTCTTCTTTAGATCAAATAGGTCCCTTCACTAAGACGGTTGAAGATGCAGCCATTGTTTTTAATGCTATCGCCGGTCATGACCCAATGGACTCCACGAGCAATCCATTCGTGAGTTATGGCAGCGATCTGCTAACACCGGACTTCAATAAGGTTAAAGATTTGACTATTGGCATTCCCGAGGAATACTTCGGCGAAGGTTTAGACGGAGAGGTAGCCAGCTCGATGACATCAGTCATCAGTTTCTTCCGATCCAAAGGCTTCAAGATCAAGCAGGTTAATATGCCCCACACCCGCTATGGTTTGTCTGTCTATTATATTGTGATGCCGGCCGAGGCCAGTACAAATCTAGCGCGTTACGAAGGGGTCCGTTATGGAGTTCGCGGAGACGCAGGTAGCCTTAAGGAGATATATTTCAGGAACAGGGGAGAAGGTTTTGGCCCGGAAGTGAAGAGAAGAATT
This sequence comes from Candidatus Colwelliibacteriota bacterium, assembly GCA_028718505.1. Lineage (GTDB taxonomy): Bacteria > Patescibacteriota > Minisyncoccia > UBA6257 > Colwellbacteraceae > 1-14-0-10-42-22. The sequence goes on from JAQULQ010000024.1 coordinate 3,597, forward strand.
GTTCTCGGGACATTCGTTCTTTCCGCCGGCTACTACGACGCCTACTATTTGAAGGCGCAGAAAGTGAGAGCTCTAGTCAAGCACGACTTTGAAGAGGCCTTCGAGAGGGTGGATGTTCTTTTGACACCGACCGCTCCTACCGTAGCGTTCAAATTAGGCGAGAAAACCCAGAGTCCATTAGAAATGTATATGTCAGATATTCTTACTATCCCCGCTAATCTGGCGGGCATACCGGCCGTCAGTATTCCGGTGAGGGGGAGAGAGGGTAAACTGCCAGTCGGTTTCCAGCTGATGGGCCGGCCCTGGCGGGAAGCCGATATTCTCGGTTTAGGGATGTACTACGAGAAAAATTAAACTGCTTAGTCGAAGATATTAAGGAGGTACGTATCTATCTCGCGCTGCTCTGCGTCATAGAAGTTCTTTTCATCCTGATGTAAGTCTCTAGCGAGATCGGTGCCTACGAACCGCCAATGCCACGGTTCAAAGATATAGTATGTATTGCCGGCAGGATAGGAGAGAACAAAACCGTATTTGTGGGCATTATCTAGAAGCCACCGGTAAGCATCTGTATTTTGAAATTCCAGGGTAGTCGGACTTACTCCCGGAGTACCGAAATCAACCGTGGTGCCTAACTGATGCTCTGAATACCCCTGGTCAGCACTGAATTGATTAGCTGTTCCGCTGCCGTAGGTAACCGAATAATTGGATTTAATAGATGCTTGAGCGCCAAAGGATCGGTAGCCGGATATAATCATCAGAGTTACGTCATCATTAGCTGCGTCTTGTAACAGATCTTCTAAAAATGGCCAGACGCTAGCGTGGATCTGTTGAGAGCTAGCTTCGTTGTATAAATACTCAGAATCAATACTGGCGAGTCTACTCGGTACATAGTGCTCATTCAGAAAATAAACCTTAGAGTATTTTTGCAGTAATTCCGGATCAAGCTTGCTAAGTTTGTCTAGGTCGCCGACAGTATCGGAGATCTCACCGACTTGTTCCCCAAGTGCATCTACGCGGGCTTTTTCTGCGTTCAGTTGATCTGCCAATTGAGCCTTCTCCGTTTCGGCGCTGGCCAAATTTTCTTCAGAAAGACGTAGGGATTCTTCTAGTTCTGTGACTTTCTCACCAAGAGAGATATTCTCTAAATGGGACTGCCGGTATTGGTATCCGCCATAGGCAAGCGTCACTGTCAGTAAAACAGTTACGGTTAAAAGTGTATTTAACAGCGGAGGGGTTTTCACGGGAATGATTGTAGCATATTTGTAATGTATGATAGATACATGAGGAGAAGCTTAAAATTCAACAGTGGGCTGACGTCCCTAGCCAGTGTACTGATTGTGATTGGAGTCATTGTAATTTTCGGTGGAATATATCTACTGGCGGGACAGTATAAGCCGTCGCAGGCCTTGCGTGAAGAGCAGATTATCGGTGGGGATAAAGATCCACACGGTTGTCTTATCGCCGCCGGCTATTCATGGTGTGATGCTACGCAGACGTGCATTCGGCAATGGGAAACCTACTGCACAGACGCAGAATCGAAGACAGCGGTATTCAACTGCGACGACGAGAAAACTATCACTGCCACCTTTTATCCGGCAGATGACCAGTACGTAGATTTGATATTAAGCGATAAGCGGGCGCTGTCCGCCCCGCGGACCATTTCCGCTTCCGGCGCGCGTTACGCGAAGGCCGATGAAACACTTGTTTTCTGGAACAAGGGTGATACAGCTTTTATCACAGAAGACGATATCACCACGTTTGAGAATTGCGTAACGGGTATATAAATTTAAGAGACTAGGAAAGAGAATGAAGGATAGGAACGGTGTCCACACTAATTGTTTGTTTGTGCACCCGTCTCAAGAGGAAATGCCAGAACCGGATTTGCTATACTTGTAGTGACTAATCGATTAGAACCAGTCGAAGATAAGACAATTATTTTATGAAAAAAACATCTTGTGGATTAGCGATAGTTCTTTCCCTGATACTGGGTTATGTATTGGGCAGCATTTTCCCCCTGAATATTTTAAATTCAGGTCAAACTCAACACCCCTTTGGTTTGGCTTTAGTGGGGGATAAGGGTATTCAAGGTAATACCCAATTGGGAGTAACCCTGAAGATGGATAACGGTTCACCGTTAGGTAATGTAGAGGTGGATCTAGCCGAAACACCGGGGCAGCCGCCGATCGGCGGAGTTGCTCTAAGCGACGAAAATGGTTTGGCTGTTTTTAATGTCCAGCCAGGGAACTATTTTATCTTCTTTAATGACGAGAATTTTCCTCAGAATATAGAAACACCGACACCGACACCAATTGAGATAAGGGAAGGTGAGGCTAATCAGATAGAGATTATATTGTCAGTTAGGTAAGACCTGGGCGGATAAATCTCTCGTCCGGTCTCATAAAAAATAGAAGCACCCATTTCGGGTGCTTCTATTTTTTGCGCACCTATGTGCCTGTCCGCCTCAGGAGGGGGGGGTGTCTGTCTGTGGTCTCAACGGAGGAGAGATATTAGAATCGGGTTTTTGGTTAAGAATACAAAAAGACCGCCTAGCTGGCGGTCTTTTGATGCGGACTTATTTCTTCTCCTTACATTTGCAAACACAATCCTCAGAGCACTCGCAACAATGATAGCAAGTCGACTCTTTGCATTTGCACTTGTTCTCCTCCTTATCTAACGGCATGCCGCACTTACAAGCCTCTGCCATTTTTAAATATTTTTAACCCCCCGGTGACCTTTCCCTTATTTTACCAAAAACCCACACTTACCGCGATGCTACTAAGGTATGGGCTCGGAAGCGCGTCTGCGTGGACGATGTTAGAACTGATTTGATATTAAAAAAAGAGCACCGATAAAGCCTAAAACGGACGCAATAATTTTCTGCGGAGTTCTTTCCTTCTCCCCCAAGAGAAATATACCAGCAAGCACTACTAATATTGTCTGGGTCTGATTGATGGAGGCTATGCGCGCGGCGTTGTTGCTGATTTGATAGGCTTGGAAAATAGCTGCTGCCCCTAACGCGTTTAGAACGCAAAGCGTTACCATTGTCTTTAAGCCGGTTATATTAAGTGTTTCCTTGATTCTGCTCGCTGCTCCGGGGTGTGTTAAAGCGATTAGGGTGCCGGGTGCGATAAACGCCAAAGCTAAATACGATGGGGTATCAACACCCGTACTGAGGATAAATGCATCATTTGTAAACCCGATACCAAAAGCTAGGGCGGCTATTGATGTATAGATTTGCCCCCTACCAAACCTGATTTTCTTTCCCGCAAAAACCGCAAGAGCAGAAGCTCCTATTACAAGAACTGCCCCCGCTGCCTGTATTGGTGTGAGAAATTCACCCAAGAAAATGTAGGCAGCAAAAATAGCCCAAAGCGGGCTTGCCGTCCAAAGGACACTGAATTCTGATGCTCGACACTTCTCAAGGCTTTAAAAATTAATACGTTGCTTAAGCTATAAATGCCCAGCATTGCAAACACATTTGCGAGGGGTAGGGAAGAAATGTCTAAATTGAATCCAC
>JAQULQ010000025.1 GCA_028718505.1 Candidatus Colwelliibacteriota bacterium
AAGGCAATACTTACTACGAACAATAAGGTAAGAATGGCGTAAACCCTCATATCTTAAAATTATACACCTATAGCGAGAGGTTGGGTGTCCAACGGGACTCGAACCCGTACCGAGAGCTCCACAAGCTCTAGTGCTGCCATTACACTATGGACACCATGCGAATTAATCATAACCCGCGCTCTATAGTTTTGCTATAATTTAAATAATGTCAATTAAAAACAGGCGGGTTTGGCTAAGGGTCTTAGAATTCTTTGTCATTGGTGTGGTTTTTGGTGTTACCGAGGACTTCATCGCTATTAAATTTGCCGCCGGCGCCACCTCAACGCTTGAGACGCTAAAGGTTGCTTTTTGGGTAGCCCTACCCTTTGCGATTTTCAGCGAGTTAGTAGTAGACCACCCCGGCTTCTGGAAGAGGATCTTTCGTCTTAGAGATGACAACTAAATTCTGTCGGGATAATTAGAGAAAATCCCGTCCACTCCCGCCAACCTAGCTTGTTCTATCTCTTCAGTAGAGTTCAAGGTGAACACAAAAACTCTGAACCCGTTCTTTTGGGCTGTCTTAACCCACCACCTTTTTAGATAGGGTTTGGGGATGCAAATAAAATGTGCTTTGTAATACTTGGCCCTAGTTATAACGCCGAAGGGATTTTTTCTGGCAAGAATGCCTAGCTTTGCTCCAGGGTTGATCTTCACGAACCTGGCAAGTTCTTTCCTATCAAAAGAGGAAACCCAAAATAGCTCCGGCGACCAGCCTTTACTTTTAATATAATCCCCAATAATTATGGCTGCCGGCTCGGCGGTACCTTTGCTTTTTAACTCAATGTTTACAGGAACTCTTCTGTCTATTAAATCGAGGACCTCGGATAAGGTGGGTATGCGTTCGCCCTTCCCCACGTCATATTTCTTTAAATCTTCGAGAGCAAGATTGCTGATATGCCCTTGACCGTTGGTTATCCTGTCTAAACTTTCGTCGTGGAAAACCACCAAGTCCCCACCTTTACAGATCCGCACATCAAACTCAATCATATCCACCCCCAACTCTAGTGCTTTACTAAAAGAACGGAGGGTGTTCTCGGGTTCGTAACCCGAGGCTCCTCTGTGAGCTATTCTCAACATTTATCTACAAACATCCTACCACACCACACTATCTATACTGTATGTCTCTCTGGTATCAGAGAATTGGAACCAAATTGTCGGAGCATTATAGCGGATAGATATTGACACACATGGGTGGATATGGTATTGTACCGGTGGTTTTTTGAAAATAAACTCGTTTGTCGAAATAAAACTCTCGATTCTCTTGGCTTTTATTTCGGCAAACGAGCGAAAGGGACAAAAAGATGGTAAAAACCATCGTCATTATTGCGCTGATCATCGTGGTGCTCTTGGCACTGCGGTGGCTCTGGAGGCGGTATACCTCCGTAGCTTTGCTCCCCAAAGAGACGAGGGAGTTCGTCGCCCGTCGAGGGGCAGAGCTCTACTACGGACGCGAGGGCATTCCGGGCCACATCACCCTTTTCTACCGCCACTGCCACAAGCGGATGGTTGCCGTGTGGGTGAGGAAAAACACGAGCTTGGACCCCAAGCAGGATCCGCAATATGAATACGAGAGGTTCCAAGCCAAGGTGTGTCAGAATCTCAGGTGTGGTTACGCCAAGCTCTAGGCCAAGACAACACACAACTCAAGCGGCCCCACCGGCCCGACAAGGAACGGACAACCCGCACCGCGTCGTCACCGGTGCGGGCCCGTTTCCTTTTATAAGTCTTCTTATACTACCCCCTTAATGTCTCCCCGAGAGGAATCGAACCTCTATTTAGGGATTAGAAGTCCCTCGTTCTATCCGTTGAACTACGGGGAGGAGAGAGAAGCCAAATGGAAAACTTGTTTTTACATTTGCTTCTAGCGACGAACCCGCTCAGCGATTACGAAGTAATCGCGACGGGGAGGGGCGTGTCCTCCCAACGGGTGTGCCGAGGGGGAGAATCGGACTCCCGACGCCTTGCTCTTCAGGCAAGCGCTCTACCACTGAGCTACCTCGGCTAGCTTAAAAAAGATTATCACTATAGTCAGTGAAATTGCAATAAAATATGTGTTTTAATATATTGTGTGAGTTCGCCCTCGTCGTTCAACGGACAGGACACAGGTTTCCTAAACCTGTAATCGAGGTTCGATTCCTCGCGGGGGCACCCTGGACTAGAATTGCTTTGCAATACAGTTCAGGGTAGTCTCGAACCGCGCTTTGCTCTGGTTCAGGACACCTCTTCACCTCGAACCGTAGTCTATTGACTCGGTCTCGTCGCTTGAAGAAAACTGACGCCTAGAGCGTCCATTTCCATTCTCGCTCCGGACCGTAGTGTTCAACGGTTAGCACGCGTGCTTTGGGAGCACGTAGACCGAGTTCGAATCTCGGCGGTCCGACCTAGGGTCTCTATTGATTTACTCCGGTTAAATTATCAAATTCTTCGGTGAGGGTTTGATAATTGCTGTTCAGGGTATTAATAAACTGGACCTCCTCATTAATTTTGTCGATTATACGAGTAATTTCGGCTTCTTTGACGTTTTCTCCGCTTAGTTTGGCTTCTATTTTTCGAATGAGGTCGCTGCTGAGATTGCTATATACGACCAGCCTCTCTACTATCTTGATCCCGACGGCAATAGCTTCTTTACCAACCGAAATAGCGCCAGTGGGCCTTACTCCATCAACACTTTCTACCATCCGCTCGAGAGCACCCAACAATTCTTCGGCTTTGATGCCGATCTGATTAGTCCGGTCAGCCCCGCTCTTGGCTACCGTCAGAGCTCCGCTGTAATCGCCGGCATCGTTTTTAACCGTAATCTCTGCCAATGATTGGTTAATCCCATTGCTCAGACTAACTATCTCCCGAGACACACCGATAGCCTCTACTCTTGCCTGGCTGTATTCCTCCGGCACATAACTGTTTTCGCTCCCATCGATAAAGCTTGCGGATAGCACCAATACCAACACCGCCGCGCCGGCGAGGGTCAAGACAAGTATTTCCCTGCGTTTGGCCTTCAAAAAATCTTTCCAATCTTCGGTCATAGCTTTACAACAAACAAGCTCTATCTTAACCTATAAACTGTCCACGAGGGAAGACCGGACTAGCGTTGTATGGGTGTAAATTGGTTAGTTTCTAATTAATTTCTTCCACATCGCTCGGAATAAATAGACTGAAGAATTTATCTATTTATCTCCTTGTTTGCGGGTGTCGTATAGTGGCTATTATATCGCCTTGCCAAGGCGGAGACGGGAGTTCGATTCTCCTCACCCGCTCTGTTCCTTTGCCCGACAGGGGCTGTGAAAACACATATAGCTTCGGCTGCCGGGGCGATTAGTTAAGTGGTATAACAACGGTCTCCAAAACCGTGATCGGGAGTTCGATTCTCTCATCGCCCGCGAAGAGACAAATGCAAAGAAATCAATTTCTTAAAAATCTCCTAATAGTGGTTTTGGCAGTGGTCGTAATCCTGCCGTTCAGTTATTTTTTTACACCATCTGGGCAGGTTACACACCCACAACCACAACCACAGTCGACTATGGACGGCCAAACTAACGTAGGAATTGAGATTATTCGGGAAGGAGGGGGCGAAGTTATCGTTAAGGGAAATGTTGCGATCGTCCATTACGTCGGTACGCTTATGGATGGCACAGAATTTGATTCCAGCCTAGACAGGGGTGAACCACTTCTTTTTACCCTCGGTGCCGGTCAAGTCATTCCGGGCTGGGAACAAGGCGTCGAGGGTATGAGAATCGGAGAGAAAAGAAGACTGATCATTCCTCCAGAGCTAGCTTATGGGACGATAGGAACGCCGGATGGCCCCATTCCTCCGAACGCAACCCTGATCTTCGAGATAGAACTTCTGGATACGATCGACCCCGCAACCCTCTAAACAGCTAGTGAAGTCTCTTGACGCGGATTTTTAAAAACCTCCTCTTTCCTACCTGAAGCAGTATAGGCTTCGCTGATATTTTCACCCTTTGCTCACTATTCGAGACTTTTTTGCCGTCTAATTTAACTCCGCCTTGGATGACCAACCGTTGGGCTTCGCTGCGACTGGAAGCCATATTAGTTTCCACCAATAACTTATTGATCTCATAATTTTTATTATTCAGAAGCTGGGTTTCAATCTTCTCGGGCAACGCTTTCGTCGTAAAAACCCTAATAAACTGTTCTCCCGCCCGCTGAGCTTGCTTTTGGCCATAATAAAGAGCAACTATTTCGGTAGCCAACATAAACTTTACATCCCTTGGGTTGATTTCACCCGCCTTAATTTTTCTGTCGTTCTCAGCAATAGTCTCCTCGGGAATACTCGTGCAGAGAAGGGCATACTGGCTGATGAGCTCGTCGTTGATAGACATTACTTTACCAAACATATCATTCGGTTCATCGGCGATATTGATCACATTGCCCCAGCTGGTAGACATTTTTCTGCCATCCGTGCCGTCTAACATCTTGGTCGTAAGGATGCTCTGCTCCTTTTGGCCATAGTGCTTTTGAATAACACGTCCCGCTATTAAATTGAAGAGTTGGTCAGAGCCCCCAACCTCAACATCAGCCTTCACGGCCACGCTGTCATAGCCCTGCATTAATGGGTAGAGTAATTCCCTCAGGCTGATTTCCTCTCCGCGCGTATATCTTTCTTTAAAGTTTCTCCTGACCAGCATTTGCTGAACGGAAAAACTCTCTGCTAACTCAGCGATTTCCTGAAAATTAAGTTTTTTGAGCCATTGACTGTTGAAATAAAACTCTGCTTTAGATAGGTCTACCACCTTACCGAGCTGTTTTCGGTATGTCTGAAGATTCTGTTTTATCTGGGCAGCCGTCAGCATGGGACGTTTCTCCAATTTGTCCGAAGGGTCGCCTATTTTGGCAGTAAAATCACCTACGATTAAAACGATCCTGTGCCCTAGTTCCTGAAAGGTTTTTAGTTTTCTGAGGGCCACAGCGCGGCCAAGATGGATTTTCGGCCCTGTCGGATCAATCCCGTGCTTGACTCTTAAGCTTTTACTCGAAAGCAAAAGCTTCTGCAGCTCACCGAAGTCCACAACGCTCTCGACGCCGCGAGTTAGAAGTCTCTCTACAAGGTCCTTTTTACTTTCTCCTGATGACTTCGTCGATGACGCCATATTTTTTTGCCTCGTCAGACGTAAGCCAGTAGTCACGATCGGTGTCCTTCTCTATTTTTGCAAGACTCTGTCTGGTGTGCTTCGCCAGCAACTCGTTAACCCTTTCTTTGATCTTGGTAATCTGTTTAGCTGCAATTTCAATATCTGTTGCCTGCCCCTCTATACCCCCGCCGATATGCACCTGGTGAAGCAGAATTTCCGAATTAGGCAAAGCGAAACGTTTACCCTTAGCACCGGCCGCCAGAAGAAAAGCGCCCATTGATGCAGCGGTGCCGACACAGATTGTGCGCACATCTGGTTTGATCAGCTGCATAGTATCGTAGATTGCCATACCCGCGGGCACGGAACCGCCCGGAGAATTAATATAGAGCTCGATGTCTTTTTTGGGGTCCTGATTCTCAAGAAAAAGCAACTGAGCAATAACCGTATTGGCTAAGGCACTAGTTATGGGATCCCCGATGAAAATAATCCTATCTTTAAGCAGGCGCGAATAAATATCATAGACCCGCTCTCCGCGGTTGGTTTTTTCAATGACTGTTGGAATTACCATATTTCAGCTTAATTCTAGAGAAATGGCACTAGAAGTAAACCCCCACACCTATATGAATGCGGGGACGAAGCGATCACAAAAATGGTACGAGCAAGAGCGCAATGATGTTGATGATTTTAATAACCGGGTTAATGGCCGGGCCAGCCGTGTCTTTATAAGGATCTCCAACAGTGTCTCCGGTAACAGCGGCCTTGTGGGTCTCCGAGCCTTTACCTCCGAGATTACCTGCTTCGATATACTTCTTGGCATTATCCCAGGCCGCTCCGCCGGAGGTCATAGAAATGGCCACAAAAATACCAGTCACAATCGAGCCCACCAGTAATCCGCCTAACGCCTGAGCTCCCAAAGTGAAGGCTACAATGATGGGAATAACTACCGGTAAAAGAGCGGGCACTACCATCTCTCTAATAGCTGCTTTAGTGACAATATCTACACACTTCGCATAGTCCGGTTTTGCCCTCCCTTCCATCAACCCCTGGATCTCTCGGAACTGACGGCGGACTTCCTTAACCACGCTGCCGGCAGCCTTACCTACAGCCCTCATCGAAATAGAAGCAAAAAGGTAGGGGATCATCCCGCCGATAAAAAGGCCGGCGATAACACGAGGATTGCTAAGGTCAAAATTTATGCTCGCAACAGCCGATTCCTGCTGGAGATCTTGGATATAAGATGCAAATAGAACGACGGCTGCCAAACCAGCAGAGCCAATCGCATAGCCCTTTGTAACAGCCTTGGTGGTATTACCGACGGCATCTAAGGGATCGGTTACGGCGCGCACAGACTCGGGTAAATTAGCCATCTCAGCAATGCCCCCGGCATTATCTGTGATCGGACCATAAGCATCGATGGCTACTACTATACCAGCCAT
>JAQULQ010000026.1 GCA_028718505.1 Candidatus Colwelliibacteriota bacterium
GATAAAAGCTGATATCCGCAGAGTAGAATAAGAACCGCATATGTTTATCAATAGAATTGGCATCGATCTTGGCACTACAAATACGGTAGTTTTTGTGCCGTCTAAGGGCTTTGTTATCAACGAGCCGACTATGGTTGCTCTTAATTCCCCAGATAATACTGTGCTTGCGGTTGGACGTGAGGCCAAGGAAATGATCGGTAAAACTCCGGGTGATATTAGGGCATACCGCCCTTTGAAAGACGGAGTCGTCGCTGATTATTATATTACCCGAGCCATGTTGAAATACTTCATTACGAAAGCCGTCGGGCCCTTTAATGTTATTCGTCCGGATGTTGTTATCTCCGTACCGGCTGGTATTACAGCAACCGAGCGCAGGGCCGTTCAGAACGCAGCCATCGAAGCCGGGGCAAAAAACGCACACTTAGTCAGAGAACCCCTATTAGCTGCTTTAGGAGCGGGCATCACTATTAATTCATCTTCGGGCAATATGATCATTAATATCGGCGGAGGTACTGCCGAAGTTGCGGTTATATCTCTCGGGGGTATTGTTGCGTTCTCGAGCTTGAGAGTAGCGGGTGATAAGCTAGACCAAGCCATTATCGATTATGTTAAGAAGACGTACTCGGTTTCCATCGGAGAGCAAACAGCCGAAGCTGCCAAAATCGCTGTCGGTACGGCTGTGCCCACAAAAACCAAGCTGGAATTTCAGATCCGGGGGCGCAATTTAATTTCGGGACTACCCAAAGACTTAACCATTAATTCTAATGAAATAGCTGAAGCAGCCAACCCGTTCCTCATAGATATAGCTGGTTCTGTTCAAAGCGTATTTAATGAAACTCCGCCCGAGTTAGTGGCGGACGTTATGGAAAAAGGCATTATATTATCCGGGGGCACCTCTGGATTAAGGAATATCGATGAGTTTTTCAAGCGTATGCTGGGTGTACCAGCTTATGTAGCTGAGGAGCCGATACTTTGTGTCGCTAAAGGAACCGGCATAATTCTTGACCATCTTGATATTTATAAAAAAACACTTCTTAGTAAGAAATAAAATGCTCTTAGGGCACGAAGACAAGAAGAAGATCTTTCAGCGATTGATACAAGAGGGGCGTCTGGCTCATGGTTATTTATTTTTTGGTGAAAACCATATAGGTAAATTTCTTTTTGCAAGATCATTGGCTAACCTTTTAGAGAATCAACAGTTTGAAGAGCCGAAGACAATGCTGACAGAGACTTTAATTGTTCAGCCAGAGGGTGGAAGTATCGGCATTGATGCAGTCCGTGAATGTAAACAGTTTCTGGCTCGCGCTCCCATACAATCCGCTTATCGGACCCTGCTGATAGACAATGCCGATACTCTCACTAATCAGGCTCAGAATGCGATCCTGAAATTAGCCGAAGAACCCCCCCGTCATGCCCTCATTATTTTGATATCGCTTAGCCCAGACACCGTTTTGCCGACCCTGCAATCTCGTCTGCAGAAAATATATTTTTCAAGGATAAAAAGCGAAGTTATAGAAAAAGCACTTAAAGACCGCTATGGGATAACTCCCCAGAAAGCAGAGGTTTTAGCCAAAGAATCGTTTGGAAAGCCGGGCCTGGCTATAGAAGCTCTGCAGAACGCAATGGATAAAAACGCAGAATTATTGATCAAAAGGCTCTTTGGAGCCTCTTCTAAAAGGGATATTATTGAAGCGGCTCTTGAAGATCCCGTCTTAACCGATAAATTTTTGGCGAAGGTAATGGCCAGATTAGCTAAAGATCCCATTAGAAACTATAGGGTGCTTAATAAATTAGCGGATAGTCTTGTAAAAATGTCAGACTTTAATACTAATAAAAGACTGCAATTAGAATCTGCACTATGGACACTCTAGATTCTATATCAAAGAACTTTAATGTCATTTTGGGCGGCATTAGAGAAGAAATAATGTCTATTAGGACGAACCGTCCGTCCCCTAAGCTTGTAGAAGATATAAGGGTCAATTATTTGGGGCAAGTAATGTCCGTTAAACAGCTTGGTTCGATCTCCATAGATCCTCCGCATGACCTCATCGTTAATGCTTGGGACCAGAACAGCGTTGCCAGTATTATTAATGCTATCGAAGCAGCCAATTTGGGAGTCGGGGCATCTAGTCAGGGTAAGCAGATAAGGATTTCGTTGCCTCAATTGACCGAAGAAAGAAAACAGGAGCTTATCAAAGCCGTGAGGACAGTATCGGAGGAGGGGCGTATTAAAATGCGGATGGAGAGGGATGAATTCATGAAAAGCATTAAGGAGTTAAAAGACGAAGACGAGCTTTTCCGAGCCAAGGAGAAGCTTCAGATATTAGTAGATACTTTTAATTCGGGGATAGAAGAATTGGTAGAAAAAAAGATCAAAGATATTCTCGAATAGCCGATGCTGACGCTTTTAACCATTCTTTTTCTGGCACTGTTGATATTAAGCCATGAATTCGGCCATTTTTTGGCAGCTAAGATCTTAAAGATCAGAGTAAATGAGTTCGGTGTAGGATTCCCGCCTAAGCTGTTCTCTAAAAAGATGGGGGGGACTGAATATAGCCTGAATGCACTGCCTTTCGGGGGTTTTGTCAGAATATACGGAGAGGACACTATCGATCTGAGTGCGATAGAAGATCCAGAGCAAAGCTTTCATTTTCAGGGCTTTCTCAAAAAAATCCTTGTTGTCTCTGCCGGAGTGCTTACTAACATTCTGATAGGCTGGGTGGCTTTTAGTATCGTTTTAGGTTTTGGTATTTCAGGGGGGATCATTGTGGGCAGCGTTGCTGACGGAAGCCCGGCCTTTTTGGCGGGCATAGAGGCCGGTGAAACCATCGAAGGGTTTGGGTCAGCCGATGATTTCTTGGCCTATGTGGATGCTAATCGCGGCCAGCCTATTCTTATTAACGACAAGACCATTGTTCCTAGGACAGAAGTTCCTGAGGGCGAAGGCCCTTTGGGTATAAGTATCCTGCCGACGGGTATAGAACCGCAGTCCTTTCCGCAGAATATTTGGTCGGGACTCAAAATGACTTTTGAAACGCTCGGCTTGATCTTTACAGCCCTCGGTTCATTCCTATTCAATATTCTAACCGGTAATTTTGGTGCCGTTGATCAAATCAGCGGACCAATAGGTGTCTTTAATATCGTGCGGGACGCTAGCCAGATGGGGTCTGTGTATTTTATCCAGCTTTTGGGGTTGATCTCTTTGAATCTAGCCGCCCTCAACACCATACCTTTCCCAGCACTGGATGGAGGACGGTTTATGTTCTTGGCCTTGCAGAAGCTTTTTGGAGACAAAATGCTGAATCGGCGGCTTGAGGTTGTAGTGAATGTTGTCGGCTTCCTTTTCTTAATGGCGCTTATGATAGCGGTTACAATTCGGGATATAATGAACCTGCAATGAGGCAGTCGGAACTCTACACTAAGACACGCAAGACCCTGCCTAAAGATGAAGTAGCAAATAACGCCAAGCTTTTGCTCAAGGCCGGTTTTGTGCACAAAGAAATGGCGGGAGTCTATTCATATCTCCCTCTAGGCTTAAGAGTTATAAGAAAGATCGAAAATGTTCTGCGTGCGGAAATGAATGCTATCGGCGGTCAGGAGATTCTTATGTCTTCTCTGCAGGATCCTCAGATATGGAAACAGACTAATCGCTGGAGCGATAAGGAAATAGATGTCTGGTTCAAGACCAAGAACGAAAAATATGGTTTAGCCAACACTCACGAAGATCCCATTACCAATCAGATGAAGCAATACATCGCTTCATACAAAGATCTGCCTATTTATGCCTATCAATTCCAAAATAAGTTCAGGAATGAGCCGCGAGCAAAAAGCGGCTTGCTCAGGGCCAGAGAATTTATTATGAAAGACCTCTATTCTTTTCACGAAACCGCTGAGGATCAGGAACATTTTTATGACAAGATCAAGGGAGTCTACGCAAAGATCTTTGATATAGTTGGCATCGGGAAAATGACTTTTTTGACATTTGCCAGCGGTCAGCCTTTTTCCCAATATTCTCATGAATTTCAAACGGTTTGTCAGTCCGGGGAAGACACGATTTATCTTGACAGTAAAAGTAGGGTTGCTGTTAACAAAGAAGTTTACAACAAGCCGACTCTTAAAAATTTGAAACTTCAGTCAAAGGATCTGCAGGAATGCAGAGCTATTGAGGTCGGTAATATATTTAAGCTTGGCACAAAATATTCTGCCCCCCTGAACCTTACATATAAAGACAGGGACGGCAAAGAGAAATATGTTGTTATGGGCAGTTATGGCATTGGGCTTGGAAGATTGATGGCGGCCATTGTTGAAATAACTGCGGACGTCAACGGTTTAGTTTGGCCGGCGGCGATCGCCCCCTTTAGCGCTCATCTGATCGAATTAAAGAAGGGAGCGGCGGTATCTTTTTACAATCAGTTATGCACTCGAGGTGCGGAGGTGCTCTATGATGACCGAGAGGTTTCTGCGGGAGAAAAGTTGAAAGACGCAGATTTAATTGGTATACCAGTGAGGCTGGTCGTAAGCGAAAAAACAGGGAACAAGGTGGAGTTCAAGAAGCGCGTATCCCGAACAGCCCAACTACTAACTCAGGATGAAGCTATTCGAAAATCTTTATAAAAGTATTGGCATTGATCTAGGCACAACGAACTTCCTCGTATATTTGAAGGGGAGGGGTATCGTTGTCGATGAACCGACCCTGGTGGCGATCAATAACCGCACTAACCAGATATTAGCCATCGGTGAGGAGGCAAAGAAAATGCTTGATCGTACTCCTGCCCACGTCACTTTGATCAAGCCTCTTGTCAACGGAGTTATTTCTGACTTTGAAATGACTCAGGAGATTATTAGACATTTTCTTAATAAGTTAGGCGAATCAAACTTCCTTTCGAGGTTCAGGACGGCGGCTGTCAGTATCCCCACCAATCTCACTGAAGTTGAAAGAAAATCCGTTGAAGATGCCGTTATCTCGGCGGGTGCGTCGAAGGTTATTCTGGTCGAAGAACCCATTGCCGCCGCCATCGGAGCCCGTCTTTCTATCGAAGAGCCCTCAGCCAACATGATAGTCAATATCGGCGGAGGCACTTCGGAGATCTCGATTATTTCTATTGGCGGAGCAGTTATATCAAAAAGTCTCAAGGTTGCCGGTCAAAGATTAAATGAGGACATTATCAGATTTATAAAGAATGAATATAAATTATTGATCGGGGAACCGACGGCAGAAACTTTGAAGATCAGCGTCGGTTCGGCGCTGCCAGTTGAAGAGAAACTTGAATTGAATGTCAGGGGACGGGATGTAGCATCGGGGTTGCCCAAAGAGGTGATAGTTAGAAATCCCCAGGTCAGAGCAGCCATGCAGAGATCCCTCAAGAGCATAGCGGATAGCATTAAGGGCATTCTTGAAGACGCCCCTCCGGAGTTAGTCGGAGACGTCCTGGAGAAGGGGATATATCTCTCTGGTGGGGGCAGTTTGCTTAGGGAAATGGATGAATATCTTGCTAAAGAAGTTCAAGTTGAAGTGAAGATCGTAGAGGATCCATTAACCTGTGTCGTTCGCGGCCTAGGCATTATCATTGAAGATCTCCCCAGGCACGAGACTATTCTTTCCAATCAAGAAAGGCCTAAACTGGTTAATCTGTGATGCGGAGAAGATATCCGATCACTGTTTTTGCCCTCATCCTTGTACTGCTTGTTTTAGGAGGGGGGAGTGTCTTTCCATCAAAACTTAAAGTCAGCGGTGCCCTTAATGCATTTTTCGCCGGGTTGTCTCCGTATGCTGATCTTGAAAACAGGCTGGCTGAGCTGGAGCGAGAGAACGCAGACCTAAAAGCTCGGCTGCTTATTGAATCTCTGGATCTGGGAAACTCGATCAGGGTTTATTCTAGTTACCCCTTTAATAATCGCAGTGAGATAGCGATTGCCGCTGGTTCAAATATGGGAGTGTCTGAAGGAGATATTGTCACTTATGGAGAAGATATTCTGGTTGGTAGGGTAAAAACAGTTACTCCAGAGGTTAGTATCGTTACAACTATCTTTGATCCTAACTTCGAAACAGCGGTTAGGGTCGGAGAGGATAGCACGGATGCACTTCTGCGAGGGGGGAATGAATTAAATCTGACCTTGATCTCGCCGACAGCAGTACTAACGGAAGGAACGGTAGTCTATACCGCCGGACCAGATTTTCCATATGGCCTTACTTTAGGAAATATACAAAGCATTGAGAAGGAAGAGGATGGGATGTATAAAAAAGTCTGTGTCGCGCCAGTTTTTGATATTAAAACCCTCAAAAATGTCTTTCTTCGTTTTTAACTTTCTTCTTCTAGTTCTTCTTTCGTTTGGACAGCTAAAC
>JAQULQ010000027.1 GCA_028718505.1 Candidatus Colwelliibacteriota bacterium
AGAAGCTCCTATTACAAGAACTGCCCCCGCTGCCTGTATTGGTGTGAGAAATTCACCCAAGAAAATGTAGGCAGCAAAAATAGCCCAAAGCGGGCTTGCCGTCCAAAGGACACTGAATTCTGATGCCTCGACACTTCTCAAGGCTTTAAAAATTAATACGTTGCTTAAGCTATAAATGCCCAGCATTGCAAACACATTTGCGAGGGGTAGGGAAGAAATGTCTAAATTGAATCCACGGTAGAGAGCGTAAGCAAGGATTACAATCCCCGAGAGTACTTGGTAGATTATGGCGTAGGCTACCGTGTCTCCCTCGCCCCTCCTTAGTACAGCCCTTTGCAAAACACTAGCAGCTGAGGCTCCTAAAACACCCACCAAGGCTAATAACTGCCAATCCATTTCTAAAGTATACCAGACCACTGCGCGCCTGCGTGGACGATGTTAGAACTAGTTTTATCTCAACAACGTGCTGAGGTCCTGCTCTAGAGTCTTATTATCCAAGTAACGTATCGTTTGTAAGCCAGCTTCTTTTGCCGCCTCGGTATTAATGAGGTTGTCGTCGACGAAAACTATTTCCTCCGGCCTGAGCCCTATTCTGCCAGCCAATATCTTATATGCTTCGGGCTTACTCTTATGTGTCCCCATTTTTGAGGCCGAGTAGACGTCCTTGAAAAGTCCACTCCAATATTTTTGAAGCTCGGGGGCGTCTTGGAGGATATCGCTGGTGAATATATAGAGGTTCAAGTTATTAGACAGTTTCCGGTAAAATTCCAGGAGCTCAGTATTGATTTCGAAGTAGTCAGAAAAATTGAAACTTTCTTTGCCCCTCCCTGTTTTATACAAGCCGTTTAACTCCCCCTCGTAGCCACTATCTTTTGGGAAAAGCAGAACCCTCGCCACATCAGAAATGAGCGCCTTAATCATATATCAAGTATACAACCCCCTTGCTCTGCGCGGGCGACCGGACTCGAACCGGCGGCCTCTTCCGTGACAGGGAAGCGCTCTAACCAACTGAGCTACGCCCGCAAACGAGGAGGGGAATACACAACTTGGTTGTGTATTTTCTCCGAGTGCCGCGGGCGAAGCGTCAGTGCACGCCCGCAAATTAAATTATCAACTGCGATGCAGATGGCACGAAGTGCTACGCCCACAATCGCAACATCGCCAGTATACTAATCCTTTATTTTTTTGACAATCTTATCGAACTGCTGGCCGCGGTCCTTATAATTTTTGAACATATCTAGACTGGTAGCGCCGGGTGAGAACAAGATTACATCTCCCGACTTAGTAATCTTTCGAGCTGTTTCGACGGCGTCCGGTAAATCCTTAGCGAGTTTAGTTTTTACCGTTCTCTTGATGGCGGTGTTTATTTTTTCCTTGCTCGCGCCGAAAATAATAGCTAATTTAATCTTTTCTTCGCGTAATCCTCTTTCTAGAACGCTATAGTCAGAATTTTTATCTCTCCCGCCGAGCAACAAAATTTTGGGATCTTTAGGAAATGCCTTAGCGGCAGCTACGGCCGTTTCCGGTGCCGTAGAGGCGGAGTCATTGTAGTAAGTGACTCCACTGACATCCCGGACCTTTTGTAGGCGGTAGGGAAGCCCCTTTGTTTTAGAAAGGGCGTGAAGGATCGTATCGGGACCGATACCGAGATGGGAACAGACAGCCGCCGCCATCGAGGCATTCTTCAAATTGTGCTTGCCCGGTATCATCAAGGATCTTTTGGGCAGACTGTGCGGTTCAACCTCGACTTTTTTACCCTTGCTCTTATTCGCGATTTTCTTTGAGAACTTATTGCCGGCCATATAGAATATAAGATCACCTTTGTGCTGATATTTAACAATTCCCGTTTTAGACTGGATATATTCTTGGAAACTTCTGTGCCAATCTAGGTGTTCGGGGAAAACATCTAGAATCACGGCAATGTGGGGAGAATGCCTGATGTCCCAAAGCTGTAGGTTCGATAGTTCCAGGACCGTTATTGAATCACCCGTGAGTTTATCGACGAATTCCAAAGGGGAATTTCCGATGTTACCCCCTAGATAGACGTCTTTACCAGCGCTTTTTAAAATTTCGTAAAGAATTTGGGCGGTTGTTCCCTTGCCCTTACTGCCGGTAATACCGATAATCATTCCCCGAGCCTTTTCAAAAAAGAGATTCATGGGGCTCGAGAATTTGATACCTGCGCGGATAGCTTTTCGGATCTCGGGTAAATTACAAAGTACGCCAGGGGTGCGATAGATTAAATTAAATTCTCTAAGACGTGAGAGGTAATTTGGATCCAACTGGCGGTCTAGAATAACCGGTTTCAGATCGGGCCGGGTCTTTTTCAGATATTTCTGAAGCGCCCGCCCCTCAATCCCGAGTCCCCCTAAGATTGCTACCTTTTGCATAGATGTTAGCTTGGGGTGCCCTGAACCAGAGTCGCTCCGCGATACAGTTCGGGACTACCCTGAATTGTGTTGCTAAAGGCAACTCTAATTCAGGGTGCCGACGGGAGGAATCGAACCTCCGACCTAGGGTTTATGAGTCCCTTGCTCTACCACTGAGCCACGCCGGCCTGACTTCGTCTCGACCCCACGTCGAGACTACGATGGGATAGACCCGACCACACTCCGACGTTAGTCGAAGTCACAATGGGACAGATCTAACCGCGTTCCGACCTAAGTCGAAACCTCAAACGGGACGAGCCCATCTGAGGCTATCTTACCCCACCTCCTTTGATTTCGCCAAGAGTTGGATCAGGCGTTTTTTATCAGATTTTCGAAAACTTCTCTGGCTTTTTTAGGATTTTTCACCGTCTTTTGGATAGCAGAAAGAGTTGGAGGTATATTTTTTCTCCCGATCCTTTTGACCAGGGGTTCGAGGGACAGTAGACCCTCGGCTGTCTTTTTGCTCTTTTTACCTTCAACGATTTTCCGTCCAGCCACTTGATTAGCAGAGTCTCGGCTGTGACCCGTTGCTTCAAGGTCGCCCAAGCCGGCTAATGAACGGGCAGTTTCAGGTTTTCCACCCAGCTGGCGGATGAGCCCTTCCATTTCCAATATAACCGAGCTGGTGAATACCCCCTTCGCATTAGAGCCCAGCTTAAGAGTATCTATTATACCAAAGCCGATAGCATAGATATTTTTTAGCACACCCGCCACCGAGGTACCCTGAATATCAGAAGAATATTCTATGTACAGACTAGTACCCGTTAATAATTGAGACAGCTTTTTAAAACCGCGTTTGGTACAAGCGGCTGCTGCTCTGGTGGGTGCACCGGTTTTCAACTCTTCGGCTATCATCGGTCCGGCAAGAATAGTGATATGTCTCTTGCCAAGACATCGGCTCAGTAGTTCACTGCTAAATTTTCCGGTTTGCTTATCCATTCCTTTAGTTAGGGAAACCACCAAAGTTTTTCTTCGCAGATAGGGCTTAATATCACAAACAACTTCTGCCAAAGCGGGGGAGGGGATACAGAGAAAGATAAACTGGGCAGACTGCACAGAATCATCTAAACTTTTACCGGCCGAGGGGCGGGACTTCTTATCCCAGAATCCGATTTCAATATTTTTTCGCTGTTTTAACACCACTGAGAGAGCTTTCCCTATTTCTCCTGCGCCGATTATCAGAACTCGTTGACTCATCTACATTATTGTAGCAGAAGACGATGGGGTTCGGCATCTGTACGGGCGAAATAAGACGCCCTCTGTTATAATAAAAACATGACAGCCAAGACCATTTGGTTCTTAGTCGGGGCGCTGGCGGTTTTACCCTACATAGCCCTAATGATTTTTTATCCGTATGTGCGGGTGGGTGGTTTCTCGTCGGTTTTTTCCTTTCTGATGCTTTTTCTCCCGCCGGCTCTGATTTTCGGTGTTATCCTGTCTTTTCTGCTGGATAGCGGTGAGGGAAAATACAACCCGAAGGTGCTTATCAGGATCCTCTTCGCTGCTAATCTCATCTTCTACTGCGTGCTTTTCTACAGTATTTTCATCAATGTTTAGGGCTAATTGTGTGCTGAACTAGTATGTCAGACGTAAGTAGCGAACAACCGGGTTTAACCCCGCACACAGAAGCTATTGCGAGCCAAATAGAGAACAAGATTTCCTCGCCGGAAACGGCTTTTGAGCGCGGGCAGGAGAAGGAGGCTCTGTACGCAGTGGTGGGAGAGAGGTTGGGCAAAGAACCATTTTCAGCGCCTACACCGCCACCCGCTAAAACAATCACCAAGAAAGACCTCCCATCGTATGAACAGCCAACCTTGAAGCCGAAGGTTGACGAGCTTTTAAGTATTGCCCTCTCTAAAGACTTAGATGATGCTATCAATCAGGTACAAAAAGCTAATGACCCAGCTCTTTTAGATGCTTTTCATGATGCTTTGACAGAAAAGCTTTACAGCCACTTAGTGGAAGCGGGTAAGTTGAAGAAGATTAAATAATGAGCCTGACTATCATCTTCTCTTTAGGCGCAGTTCTCGTGGTGGGGTTAGTGTTGACTGTTGTTTTCATAAGATATCGCCAGCAGGGTTCGATAGTTCGCTCTTTAAACACCTCTCTTTACAAGATAGTTCTTCCTAAAGAGGAAAACGAAGAAGGAAAAGAAAAAGAGAAGAAAGAGGAGCACAAGACCTTCAAGAACATGGAACAGCTTCTGGTAGGATTTATGAGTCTACGGGCCAAGGGCCCGAGTGCCTTGATCTACGGACAGCCCTATATTTCGCTGGAACTCGCCGTAGAGCACATGGGGGACAAGGTAATGAGTTACATAGCCGTCCCGAGGTCTATGGACGGCACTATTGAAAAGCAGATACACAGTATTTTCCCGTATGCCGAAGTGACTAAAGCGGTCAGCGATTACAATATCTTTACTCCAGGTGGTACCACTCTGGCGTCTTGGGTACGCTCTACACATACTTCCATCCTGCCCCTCAATACTTATGAGAAGCTCAGCGCTGACCCTTTGGCGGCTATCGTGACAGCTATGAGCAAGCTGGCTAAGGAAGGTGAGGGGGTGGCCGTGCAATACATTCTGCGCCCCGCTGATTTCAAGAAACAGCGCGAGCTGGCCAAGAAAGTTATCAAGGAGATGAACAAAGGGCACGATTTCTCGTCAGCCCTTTCTCAGGTACGAGGAGCAAAAGTGCGCGAGGTGGGGGATATCCTGCTGACGCCGGCCAAAGATGCTACGGGTGCACCCAAGGTAGCGCCGAAAGAGCTGGAAGCGGTAGCCGATGAGGCATTCATTAAAGAACTTCAAGCTAAGATCACCAAACATCACTTCGCCACCAATATCAGGCTGGTAGTTTCCGCCACTCAGGCAGAGAGAGCCGAGCAGATCCTGACCGAACTGGAGTCCGCCTATCTGCAGTTTAATAATCCGGTAGGCAATTCTCTGGTGGCTATGCGGGTTAGCCGAAGAAAGATGCGCAGGCTTATTTTCGATTATTCATTCAGGATTCCCAGCGCCCAGCGGAGCTGTCTGCTTTCTACAGAAGAATTGGCCAGCTTTTATCATCTCTCATTGGCTCAAGCCGGTGTGCCGGGATATAAGACCTTGAGGAGTAAGATTCTAGAACCACCGAGCGAGATATCTGATGAGGGCGTTATTTTGGGCGAGAATAATTACCGCGGAGAGCAGACTATTATCCGTATGTCGGATCCCGATAGACGTAGGCATCTGTATGCTATTGGGCAAACCGGTACCGGCAAGACAGCGCTCTTCAAGGCGATGATTAAACAAGATATTGAAGCTGGTAAAGGATTGGCGACTTTAGACCCGCACGGCGAGCTGGCCGAATACGTGCTCAAGATAGTGCCCGAGAATAGGAAACAAGATATTGTCTGGTTTGATCCAGGCGATCTTTCGCGGCCATTCGGCCTGAATATGCTGGAGATAGATCCCACCAGGCCGGAGCAGAAGAGTTTGGTGGTCAACGAACTCCTCGGAATATTCAAGAAGCTTTTCTTGGCGGAGACGATGGGGCCGGTTTTTGACCAATATTTCAGGAACGCCGCTCTGCTTTTGATGGATGACTATCAGTACGAGATACCGACCCTTTTAGATATTCCGAAAGTCCTGACGGATGTAGATTACCGGAGGGAAAAGCTAGAGCGGGAAACTAATGAGATAGTCAGAAGGTTTTGGGAAGAGGAAGCAGAGAAAGCTAAAGGAGAGGCCTCGCTTTCCAATATCGCTCCCTATATCACTTCCAAGATCAATGGGTTTGTGGCTGACGAATTCCTGCGCCCGATAATTAGCCAGCAGAGGAGCTCTATCAACTTCCGCCAGGCGATGGATGAAGGGAAAAT
>JAQULQ010000028.1 GCA_028718505.1 Candidatus Colwelliibacteriota bacterium
CCAACGATGTTCCGGACGAAGAGCCTGAGATTACTTCTTTTACCGCGACCTACAGTGGCAAGGGTGATGAGTACAGCTATAGGTTTGCTTGGACAAGTGAACACACCAGCTACTGCAGAATTGGAGACAGCGGGGCTGGCTATTTTGGGCGCTATGACCAGTATGATTCCTCTGACTCTGTCCTGAAATCTCTGAAAGGGCTCAATCGCGGCACCTTCACCCTCTACTGCTATGATTCAACCGGAGATTACGACACCAAGCCCGTGACCGTGGTTGTTGCCAAATCCGCCGTGCTTGGTATATCAGTATCTTTGGAAGATATTGCAAAACAGCTTCAAGAGATTCAAGCTCTAATTGACCAGTTAAAGGCAGAACAGAATTAAATAGCCCCCCCGATAGTTAAGAAAACAGAAAAGACCCATCTGGGTCTTTTCTGTTGAAATTATCGGCGCGGGCGACCGGACTCGAACCGGCGGCCTCTTCCGTGACAGGGAAGCGCTCTAACCAAGCTGAGCTACGCCCGCACGTGTTCCCAGGGAAACTTTTTGTCCCTGATCACCAACTCGATGATATCTTTCCTTTTATAGTTTTTCAATTTATACTCGGCCCTCCTAGCGTCTGTCGGCGTCCCGCACGGCAGAAAAGCGACTAACTCTAGCGGCAATATATTCTTCGTTGCTTTTACCTTACCGAGTTCATGTTGAGCGAGACGCCGGTCGATGTCTTTAGTGCTACCGATATAATGTCTCTGGTTTTTGAGGCTTTTCAGTATGTAGACACCTGTTTTCATAGAACCGGCGGTCTGTCCGACCGCGGTCGGACCGCTCTAACCAAGCTGAGCTACGCCCGCTAGCGAAAAGAAAATAAAGGTGCTCGCGTCTTTATTTTCTTTGAGCGAAGCGGGTGGCGCGGAGCGCTACGCCCGCAACGCATTATCCCCGTTAGGAGACAAAAAAAGTATACTAACCCCTTATCTTTTTGACAATCTTATTAAACTGCGCGCCACGATCCTGATAATTTTTGAACATGTCCAAGCTAGTCGCGCCGGGGGAAAACAGAACAATATCTCCCGGCCTGGCGATTTTGCGTGCCGTTTCAACAGCACTCATCAGATCCTTAGCGAGTCTTGTTTTCACCGTTTGCTTAATGGCAGAGTTAATCTTCTTCTTACTCGTGCCGAAAATGACCGCCAGTTTAATTTTTTCTCCGCGCAGGCCTTTTTCCAAAATAGTGTAGTTCGAATTTTTATCTCTTCCGCCGAGCAAAAGGATCTTAGGGCTTTTCGGGAAGGCCTTTACGGCTACTACGGCTGTCTCGGGTGTGGTGGAGGCAGAATCGTTGTAATAGATGACACCACCAGCTTCTCTAATCATCTGTAGGCGGTAGGGGAGCCCTTTTGATCTGGAAAGGGCGTGAAGAATAGTGTCTGGGCTAACGCCGAGGTGAGAACAGACGGCCGCCGCCATCGAGGCATTCTTCAGGTTGTGCTTACCCGGTATCATCAGGGACTTCTTAGGCAGGCTATGCGGTTTGACTTCTATTTTTTTGCCCTTGCTCTTGTTCGCGATCTTCTTCGAGAATTTATTGCCGGCTATATAGAACACCAGATCGCCTCTGCGCTGATACTTAACAATCCCTGTTTTGGACTGCACGTACTCACGGAAACTTTTATGCCAGTCCAAATGCTCGGGAAAGATATCTAAAACCACAGCAATATGAGGAGAGTACTTAATATCCCAAAGCTGTAGATTAGAAAGCTCCAATACCGTTAGCGAGTTTTTAGTGAGCTCATCTACAAAGTCTAAAGGAGAATTTCCAATGTTGCCTCCCAGATAGGCGTCTTTACCGGCATTTTTCAGGATCTCATAGAGAATTTGAGCGGTTGTTCCTTTGCCCTTGCTGCCGGTAATGCCGATGATTATTCCTTGGGCCTTTTCAAAGAAGAGATTTATAGAGCTCGAGAATTTAACACCCCTGCGAATAGCTTTTCGGATCTCAGGTAAATTACAGAGCACACCAGGCGTGCGGTATATCAGATCGAATTCTTTGAGGCGAGAGAGGTAATTTGGATCCAGCTTGCGGTCTAAAACAACTGGTCTCAAATCAGGCTGGGTTTTTCTCAAATATTTTTGCAGTGCTCGCCCTTCAATCCCGAGCCCCCCTAAAATTGCTACTTTTTGCATGGATACCATATAAGTGTCGCGTAAAATGAATTGCTTCGCAATCTTAGGAGATAAAAATCAACATCCGATGCCTGAGTACATTAAAATTTAATATCATAACAAATCCCTCTCGACCGCGATTAGTTTGTTATGATATTAAGTTCACTGAAAACCATTCCGTAGCCTTGACGAAGGATGGTGCCGACGGGAGGAATCGAACCTCCGACCTAGGGTTTATGAGTCCCTCGCTCTACCACTGAGCCACGCCGGCAAGTGAAAATATAATAAAGGTGCTTGCGTATTTATTGTCTTTGAACGCCGCCGGCGGGAGCTTCTTCCTACACCAGCAAACGAGAGGGGGAACAAAAGCGATTGTGCACTTGTTTCTCTCGAGTGCCGCTGGTGGGAGTTTTCTCTTACGCCGGCTTCCCGTGGGAATATTACTATGCCCATCCTCATTTCGCCAAGAGTGGATCTACGCGTTTTTAATAAAATTTTCAAAGACTTCCCTAGCCCTCTTGGGATTTTTGACAGTTTTTCTGATCGCAGAAAGGGCAGGAGGTATATCTTTTCCTCCAATTCTTTTGATCAAGGGTTCGAGGGAAAATAGGCCCTCGGCCGTCATTTTACTCTTCTTATTCTCAACAATTCTCCGCCCGGCTACCCGGTTAGCAGAATCTCGGCTGTGGCCAGTTGCCTCAAGATCAGCCAAGCCGGCCAATGAGTAAGCGGTTTCGGGTTTCCCGCCCAATTGGCGGATAAGCCCTTCCATTTCCAATACAACCGAGTTAGTGAATACCCCTTTCGCATTAGAGCCCAGCTTCAGGGCATCTATTATGCCGAAGCCGACGGCGTAGACGTTCTTCAGAACACCCGCTATTGAGACACCCCTAATATCAGAAGAATATTCTATACGCAGACTAGTCCCCACCAGTAATTGAGATAACTTTCTAAAACCTCCTTTAGCACAAGCGGCCGTTGCTCTGGTAGGTGCACCGGTTTTCAGTTCTTCAGCTATCATCGGTCCGGCAAGAATAACGATGTGTCTCTTGCCAAGACACTGACTCAGCAGTTCGCTGCTGAATTTTCCGGTTTGCTTATCCATGCCTTTGGTCAGGGAAACTACCAAAGTTTTTCTCCGCAGATAGGGTTTAATATCACACACAACTTTTGACAGGGCGGAAGAGGGGACACAAAGAAAGACAAACTGGGAAGATTGTACAAGCTCACCCAGGCTTTCACTGGTCGAGGAACGGAATCTCTTATCCCAAAATTCGACTTCGATATCTTTACGCTGCTTTAATACCGTCGAGAGGGCCTTACCTATCTCTCCAGCGCCGATTATCAGGACTCGTTGACTCATCCACATTATTGTAGCAGAAGACGATGGAGTTCGGCATCCGCACAGGCGAAATAAAACACCCTCTGTTATAATAAAAGCATGACGGCCAAAACTATTTGGTTCTCGGTCGGGGTGTTGGCAGTTCTGCCCTACATAGCCCTGATGGTTTTCTATCCATACGTGCGGATAGGGGGTTTCTCAGCGGCCTTTTCTTTTCTGATGCTCTTCCTCCCTCCCGCCTTGATTTTTGGTGTTATCTTATCTTTTCTGCTGGATAGAGGTGAGGGGAGATATAACCCAAGGGTGCTCATTAGGGTCCTTTTTGCGGCTAATCTTGTTTTCTACTGTGTGCTTTTCTACAGTATTTTCATTAATGTCTAGGATCAATTGCGCATTGAATTAGTATGTCCGATGTAGGCAATGAACAACCGGGTTTAGCCCCGCATACAGAGACCATCGCGAGCCAAGTAGAGAGCAAGATTTCTTCACCGGAGACGGCCTTTGAGCGCGGGCAGGAGAAAGAGGCCTTACATGCAGTAGTGGGAGAGAGGTTGGGTAAAGGACTTCTTTCGGCGCCCCCACCGCTACCCGCCAAGACAGCTGCCAAAAAAGACCTTCCATCATACGAACGGCCGACCCTAAAGCCAAAGGTGGATGAACTTTTAAACATCGCTCTCTCTAAGGATTTGGACGATGCTATTGATCAAGCACAAGGGGCTAATGATCCAGCCCTTCTGGATGCTTTTCACGATGCCCTAACAGAGAAGCTTTACAGCCATTTAGTAGAGGCCGGCAAGCTGAAAAAGATTAATTAATGAATCTGGCTATTATTCTCTCTTTAGGCGCAGTGCTCGTGGTGGGACTGGTGCTGGCTGTCATTTCCATAAGATATCGCCAGCAAGGCTCGGTAATTCGCTCTTTAAACACGTCTCTCTACAAAATAGTTCTTCCTAAGGAAGGAAACGAAGAAGAAGAGAAGAGCGAGAAGAAAGAAGAGCACAAAGTCTTCAAGAACATGGAACAGCTTCTGGTAAGTTTCATGAGCTTGCGGACTAGGGGCTTGAACGCCTTGATCTATGGGCAGCCCTACATTTCATTGGAATTGGCTGTAGAGCATGTGGGGGACAAAGTAATGAGCTATATAGCGGTGCCAAGATCTATGGACGGCGCTATTGAAAAGCAGGTACACAGTATCTTTCCGTACGCAGAGGTGACCAAGGCCACCAGCGATTACAATATTTTTGCTCCGGGCGGCATCACTTTGGCATCTTGGGCGCGCTCCACTCGTACTTCTATCCTACCCCTTAATACTTATGAGAAGCTTAGCGCCGACCCCTTGGCGGCTATCGTGACGGCTATGAGCAAGCTGGCTAAGGAAGGTGAAGGAGTAGCCGTGCAGTACATTCTGCGTCCGGCTGACTTCAAGAAACAGCGTGAGCTAGCTAAGAAAGTTATTAAGGAAATGAACAAGGGGCACGATTTCTCGTCGGCACTTTCTCAGGTACGGGGGGCAAAAGTGCGCGAGGTAGGGGACATCCTGCTGACGCCGCCCAAGGATGCTACGGGTGTGCCTCAAACAGCGCCGAAAGAACCGACGGCGGCGGCTGACGAAGCATTCATCAAGGAACTTCAGACCAAGATCACCAAACACCACTTCGCCACTAATATCAGATTAGTAGTTTCTGCTGTTCAAAGAGAGAGAGCTGAGCAGATCCTGACCGAGCTGGAATCTGCCTATCTGCAATTCAATAACCCGGTAGGTAATTCTTTGGCGGCTATGAGAGTTAGTCGGAGGAAAATGCGCAAATTCGTTTTCGATTATTCGTTCAGGATCCCCAGCGTTAAACGAAGTTGTTTATTTTCTACAGAGGAACTAGCCAGTCTTTATCATCTCTCGCTGGCCCAAGCCGGCGTACCGGGGTACAAAACTCTGAGAAGCAAGATCCTGGAGCCGCCGGGCGAGATGCCCGATGAGGGTCTCATCTTGGGTGAAAACAATTACAGAGGGGAAAGAACCATCGTGAGAATGAGCGACGATGACCGGCGTCGGCATTTGTATGTTATCGGACAGACTGGTACCGGCAAAACTACCCTCTTTAAGGAAATGATCAAACAGGACGTTGAGGCCGGCAGAGGGTTGGCGACTTTAGACCCGCACGG
>JAQULQ010000029.1 GCA_028718505.1 Candidatus Colwelliibacteriota bacterium
CTTCCGATCTCGGCACTGTCGCCTCGAGTGCGGCAATCCGTGTCTCGTGGTCGGCGAGCGTCGACGCCGTGGCCTCATCGGCCTCCGCCAGTGCGGCGATTTCATCGCTGCGGTTGTCGTAAGTGATGAGATACAGCGCCAATACCAGTGTCAGAACAACGGCGATTATCACGCCGGCGATGAGCAAGGGGTGGCGGTGGACTTGCGGGCCGCCCTGGGGGGCGGGCATGGGTGCGGGGACAGTCATATCCCTACATCCTCCTTCCGCCTTTCGGCGGCTCATCCCACGGTTCCTTTTGAACCGCAGGTCACGAATACCCATCAGTTAAGATGAACATTCGTGACCCGCAGTTCTTTTGTAGATCCTGCTATCCTTATAAAAAACCCTAGTAAATGTGCTCAGCAAAAAAACGCCAATTTGACCTCTATTTGCGCTCTTTTACCATGTGCTCAACTTATACCACAACTTGACGAAGAAGTCAAGACAATATGCGGCACACATTATTCTAATGCTCATAGAAAAAGCGTCAACCCCCGTACCCTTGCTATCAAGCCCTTTCTTCCCTATTATTCCCAGGACATATGAAGAAAGACACTCACCCTCAGTATTACCCTAAGGCAAAAGTCGCTTGTTCATGCGGAAAAGTGCATGAAATAGGCTCTACCCGCGAGAAAATGGAAGTTGAGATCTGCTCAGCCTGCCACCCCTTCTTTACCGGCCAAGAGAAGCTGATAGACACGGCCGGCCGGGTTGAGAAATTCAAAACCAGGCGTGCTAAAGCTGAGGCTCACAAAACAGCCAGAAAAACCAAAAAACCGGCTCCCAAATCCCCTGCTCCTAAGAAGAAAACCGCCAAAACTCCTCGCCCACGTAGTAAATCTACCAAGTAGATTATTACGAGGTAAACAAGAAAACCGCGACAAATATGACCGACAAGGTAATTCTTGAAATAAGAGCTGGTGCGGGTGGCGATGAAGCTGCTATTTTTGCCGGCGATCTGGTGCGTATGTACCAGCGTTTCAGCGAAACACAAGGCTGGAATTTCTCCGCTATCGACACCAGCCAGAGCTCATTGGACGGTTATAAAACCTTCATCGCTAAGATCGGAGGAGAAAATGTCTACGAGTCTTTAAAGCAGGAATCGGGAGTGCACCGCGTCCAGCGCATTCCCAAAACAGAAAAATCAGGACGTATTCACACCTCAACTGCTTCAGTAGCCATCATGCCGGTCGTCGAACCACAGGAGGTCCAGATTAACCCAAGTGATCTGGAAATATCTTTCTTTCGTTCGAGCGGACCCGGCGGACAGAATGTTAATAAAGTTGAAACGGCGGTCAGAGTCCTGCACAAACCGACCGGCATCGTTATTAGCTCTCAGGCCGGACGCAGCCAGCAGCAGAATCGCGAGAGCGCAATGGAAATTCTACGCTCCAAACTTTATGAAGCTCAAGTGGAACAGCAAGGGGCAGAGCTGGGAGCGCTTCGGCGCAGCCAGATCGGCTCAGGCGACCGCTCGGAAAAGATCCGCACCTACAACTTCCCCCAAGACCGCATTACCGATCACCGCATCGGCAAGAAGTGGCACAACATAGAAAAAATCTTAAGCGGCGACCTCTCTCCTGTTATTAAAGCTTTTCAAAAAGCTCAAAAGTAAAATTCACTAGGGATAAAGCTTAAAAGATATTCTTCGATATTTAAAGATATTTAATATCATTTGAATTCAATTGAATTCAATATTATAACAAAAGGCACCCGATTGAGTGCCTTTTGTTATGATATTAATTGCCATCGAGCTTGCACCGCCTCGACAGTCCACCGAACCAGATCAGCCCTCCAAAATCCCGATATCTTTTTCAAATTGGGCAGCGTGCTCGATGACGGCCGCTCCGTATACATTTGTGCAAACATACCTCTGCCAATTCCCTCCGCAGTAATACTTAGCTGCAGCTGCTAGCTCATTGGATGCAGCTCCTGAATCCTTCAGATAGAGACCGGTGGCAACGAAGGCATCAAGATTATTCCAGGGGCTGGCTGGCCGGCTACCCGTCACGGCCTCAATACGCGTTTTATAAGCTATCCATGTCGTCGGGATAAACTGCGCCGGGCCCATTGCCCCACCGTATGCCCCGTCCGCTACTATCGGGCAGGAAACGAGTGTCTTGTCCGGGTCTAGACCAAGCTCTTTAGTTATCTGCAGGAAGGGAGTTATATCATCACGGCTGGAGTCCGGCGGTCCGGGAGCCATAGCTGTTCTGTAGTTGCATTGCCCTACATTTCGGCCCAAAGCCGATTCTCTATCCAACACCGCCAAAATCAAGGCGGCCCTGACCCCGGTTCTTTTCTCGGCGTAGGATGCGAATTTATAGGCCTCTTCGAAGCTCATCTCTCCACCTCCCAAGAGGCGGAAAATCCTGGCTCTGATCTCGGCGGCCGTTTTCTCGGTAACCGCCAACAGCTGCTGATAGGCAGCTTCTTCTCCTTTTGTGGTCGACAATAAATTATCTTTTTCTGATTTAACCGAAGCCACCTCCTGTTTTTGTTGTACTTGGTACAAGCGCAAGGCCTCCACATCCGATTTCTCCAAAGCCAGAATTTCTTTTTGAGTGATTAGCTCTTCCCTAAACTGGCCCAGTTCTATCAGCGAGTCTTTTAGACTATCCTGAACCACCAGCAGGTCGTTTACGCTGACGAAAAAGTCGGAAAGATTTTGATTCTCGAGCAGAACATCCAGCAGGCCCCTCCCCTCATCCCTGTCCATTCTCTGGATGACTTCAATTAGAACTTCCTTGCTTCGGATAATTTTCCCCTGCACCTCATCTATCTTAGAACTAGTCGTTCTGATCTGGCCGGTCAGTTTATTAAGAGAGCTCGTAATCGTATCTATTTTTCCGTTTATATTCGCGATCCGAGAATTCAGTCTATCAATCTCTCCCTGAAGGGTGTCACCTTTCTTCTGATATTCAATAATGGTTTTCTGGTATTCCCCTATCTGCTCCTCGTATTCCTCCAGCTGCTCTTCGAGCTGTTCCCGCTCCTGCTCAAGAGTCAGGGCTCGCACTCCGCCCCCAATCGGAGCAAAGGCGGACCCATGCGTTAGCAAAACGATGATGAGGGCCATAGAACAGGCAAGGACGGGGCCAAAGAACGGCCTTCTCTTTTGGGCCTTTCTAGCCGGACTCAAATTTATCCGCTCTTCTCGCGGTGCAAAAACATCTATCCGCCATCCTCTCCTTATATCCAAAAGCAAACGAGGCCTGGGTCTCATTGTTCTCATTATATAACGGATTGAGTCGCTTTTAGGTTAACTTTTTCCAGAGTCTTCCTTGTCTTCAGTGCCCTCTTCCTCCTCCTCGCCCTCTGGCTTCTCTTTACCCACGACCTCTACGTCTTCGGGCGAAAGCTCCTCCACTACTTCCTTTTCTTCTTCCCGAGGCTCGGAGATGCTGGCGACTACTGTCTCTGGTTCGGTTTTTATTTCAAAGTCTTTTCCCCCAGCCAGGTCAGCCACTCTGATGTTTTTGTTGAAATCATCTAGAACTGACACATCCACTTCTATCTCATGCGGGATATTGATAGGCAAAGCCTCAACTTCCACTTCATCTAAAACTTTGTTGAGGATGCCTCCGGCACTCTCAACAAGCGGAGATTCGCCCACGAATGTGAGGGGGACATGAGTGATCGTTTTCTTAGTCAGGTCTACCTGGTACAGGTCGGCTGTCAAAACTCTGCCGCTGACCGGATCTGTCTGAACGTCATGAACAAAAACGGGCCGTTTTTCCCCATTTACGATCAGATTAACAATCGTGTTCTCCCCAGCCTCACGATAGATCTGCAAAAAGTCACTTTCTTTTAAGGAAAGATGGATGTTTTCCACGCCATTGCCATAAAGTTCGGCGGGGATAATGTTCTGCTTGCGCAGAGACGCAACTCTCCTGCCCAAAATTTCTCTTGTTTGTGCTTCTAATTCTAAATTCATAAGCAGGGGGATTATAGCATCCCGCTGAACAATTTCAATCTTCTTTTTACCACATCGTAAATCCTCGCCTCAACCTCTGGCAGAAGTTTGTACGGCACGATTTCCTTATTCTCCTGGAGTGCCTCTTCTATACCTGCCCGCCAGGCAACCCGCAGTTCAGTATTAATATGGATAATTCTTACGCCCGCTCGGATAGCGGCTACAAAATCTTCGTTATTGATGCCCGAACCGCCATGTAGAACTAGCGGAACTCCGGCCGCCTCCGCCAGAGAATAAATAAGACCTATCCTAAGGTGCGGATTAGGAAAATCTCTGTACATACCGTGAAGATTGCCGACCGCTGGCGCCACTAGGTCTATGCCTGTCTCCTGCACGAACTTTTTGATCTCTTCCGGGGTGGGCAGGGTATTTGCATCGATCTCCTGAGGCACACCTTCTAAAACTTTTGAAGACTCGCCGATATAGCCCAGCTCACCCTCCACCAACACGTCCCTATTCAGATCTTTGGCTAACGCCACTGCCTGCTTAGTTTTTCCTATGTTGGTTCCCAGTGGTTCATCGGCGGCATCGAACATCACAGAGTCGTAGCCTGCCCGAACGGCATTTTTAATATTATCTAGATTTTTAAAGTGATCGGCATTTAAAAAAATGGGGTGACCCATTTCATCACGCATGTCTTTAACCATTGCTGTCGCGACATCTATGTCCACGTACTCTGCTTCTTTTTCGGATGTGCCAATAATGATCGGTACGTCCAAGTCCTTGGCCGCTTTGGTTATAGCCTTAAAGGCCGAACTCTCTGAAATATTAAAGTGACCAAGGGCAACTTTTCTTGTCTCCGCCCAGTCGAGAGCCTCTTTTAGGGTTCTGATGCTCATGGGATCAGATCTTTTTAGGCTTGTAGCTCGCGGGGGCTTTGACTAAATACTGTTCCAGTTTTTGTTTTGTCAGCAGACCAGTCCGGGCACCAATGTACTGCACCACAGACATCGAGTTGATCGGAGCCCAGCGCAAGGCAGTTCTTGTATCTAACCCCCAAGCAAGAGCAGATATAAAAGTTGCCGAGAAGGCGTCGCCCGCTCCGGTTCTTTCGCGCGGGGGTCTAGCATCAGGATAAGGAGGCATGAACCAATATTCTCCGCTTTCCTTTATATAAGCCCCCTCTTTACCGTCGGTGATGACGGCTGTTTTTGGACCTAATCCATTGATCTTGTCTAAGAGTTTCTTGATGTCTTTTCCTGTATACCCTGATATTTTTTGTGCTTCTTCACGGTTGGCAATGAACACTTCTGTTCTCCGATAAATG